>PXRZ01000021.1:0-9930 GCA_003022945.1 Halobacteriales archaeon QS_8_69_73
TCCACCACGGCAACTCGTAGCTGTGGAACTCCACGGCCAGGGCGTTCGGGATGGCGGCGGCGACCTGCGCGCTCGCCATCGTCCCGACCGGCGAGGCGACGTTGTGCATCGCCACCGGGACGTAGTACTGGTTGGCCACGTCGGCTATCTTGCGCGTCTCGCGCATCCCGCCGACCTTCGGGAGGTCCGGCGCGACGATGTCGACGGCGCCGTTCTCCAGGAGTCGTCGGTGTTCGGTGACCCGATAGCGGTTCTCGCCGGTCGCGATGGGGGTCAGCGTCGAGTCGGTGACGTCGGCCTGGACCTCGAGATTCTCCGGGGGGACGGGGTCCTCGAGCCACCAGACGTCGTACGGTTCGACGGCGTTCGCCAGCCGCTTTGCCGACCCGGCGGCGTACGACCAGTGGCAGTCGAAGGCCACGTCGGCGCGGGACCCGACCCGTTCGGTGACCGCCTCGACTATCTCGGCCTTGTGCCGGATTTCGCCGGGCCGGAGGTGGCGGTTGGCCCGGTCCATTTCGTAGCCGGAGGGAACGTCGAGGTCGAACTTCAGGGCGTCGTAACCCAGTTCGTCGACCACCCGCTCGGCCTCGTCGGCGCAGGCGACCGCGGTGGCGCCCTGTTCGGTGTGGCAGTCGCAGTACACCCGCACGTCGTCGCGGTACTTGCCGCCGAGCAACTGGTAGGCCGGAACCCCGAGCAGCTTGCCGGCGGCGTCGTGGAGTGCCGTCTCGACGCCGGAGATGGCGGTGACGGTGACGCCCTCGATGGAACCCTCGCCGGACATCCGCTGGACGAGGTGCTCGTAGAGGCGGTCGATGTCCAGGGGGTTCTCGCCGACGAGAAACGGCGTCATCCGCTCGACGAGTTCGGGGACGCCGGCACCCCAGTAGGCCTCGCCGGTCCCGACGACGCCCGAATCGGTGTAGACGCGCACGAGCGTCCACGGGAAGTTGCCGTCGACCATCGTCGTCTGGACGTCCGTGATCTCGACGTCGCGAGGGCCCCGCGGGGCCGTCGCCCCCATCGCCTCCGCCGAAAGGTCCCGCGTCGTGTACTCGGCGTTCGGGTCCCGGAGCGACCGGTAGTCCCTACCCATGTCACCTCCGTCGGCTTGCAGCGGCTAAAGCGTTGATGTGTTACTCGATGTCGAGTAAATCAGGCCCGGTAGACGACGGCCTCCCAGGGTCGGAGCGTTCCCCCTGCCGGGTCGGGCGGGTCGTCGTAGTTGGCGATGAGCCGCTCGCCGTCGGCGCCGGGGCTGACGAACGCCGCGGGTTCGTCGCCGAAGTTGAGCGCCACCAGGGCCCGCTCGTCGCCGAGCGTCCGTTCGTAGGCCCACAGTCGCTCGTGGTCGGGCGTCAGCAGCTCGTAGTCGCCGTAGACCAACACGTCGTGGTCGTGCCTCGGGGTTGACCGGCAGCCACGGCTCGCCGGCCGTGAAGCCGGCGTTCGGCGAGTCGTCCCACTGCATCGGCGTCCGCGCGTTGTCGCGGCTCCGCCGCCGGACCAGCTCCATTACCTCCTCGCGGTTCTCGAAGCGACCCCGGTCCAGCAGCTCCCCGACGTTTTTCTTCGTGTCGACGTCGACGACCTCGTCCAGCGACTCGAAGGGGTAGTTGGTCATGCCGAGCTCCTCGCCCTGGTAGCAGAACGGCGTGCCACGAAGCGTGTACAGCAGCGTCGCCAGCAGCGTCGCGCTCTGACGGCGGTACCGGCCGTCGTCGCCGAACCGCGAGACCATCCGCGGCTCGTCGTGGTTGTTCATGTACAGCGGCGGCCAGCCGTCGAGTTCGGTCTGCCAGCGGCTGATGACCCGCTTGAGGTCCCGGACCGACCACTCGATGTGGTTCCAGCGGCTCCCCTCCATGTCCAGTCGCATGTGGTCGAAGTTGAACGCCATGCTCATCCCGAGGCCGTCGGAGCCGACGTAGCGGTCGGCCTCCTCGACGGGGAGATCGACCATCTCGCCGACGGTCATCACGTCCCGGTCGGCCAGCGTCCGCTCGTACATCTCCGAGAGGTAGTCGTGGATGCGAGGGCCGCTGACGAACCGGTCGGCACCGCGGACGATGCCGTCGGCCTCGGGGTCCGAATCCGGGTAGCCGTCGGGCTTCGACAGCAGGTCGATGACGTCCATCCGGAAGCCGTCGATGCCCTTCTCCAGCCACCAGTTCATCATCTCGTGGATTTCCTCCCGGACCGTGGGGTTCCGCCAGTTGAGGTCCGGCTGGCGCTCGTCGAAGAGATGCAGGTACCACGCCTCCCGTTCGTCGTCGTAGCTCCAGGCCGGCCCGCCGAAGAACGACTCCCAGTCGTTCGGCGGCTCCCCGGGGTCGCCGTCGACCCAGTGGTAGAAGTCGGCGAAGGCGGGGTCGCCGCGCCGGGACCGCCGGAACCACTCGTGTTCGTCGGAGGTGTGGTTCACCACCAGGTCCATGACGAGACGGATGTCGCGGTCGTGGAGGTCCGCGAGCAGCCCCTCCAGGTCCGCCATCGTGCCGTAGCGGTCGTCGACGGCGTAGTAGTCCCGGACGTCGTAGCCGGCGTCGACTCCCGGGGAGTCGTAGACGGGGTTGAGCCAGACGATGTCGACCCCGAGGTCGTCGAGGTACGGCACCCGTCGACGGGCCCCCGGCAGGTCGCCGATGCCGTCGCCGTCGCTGTCGTTGAAGCTGCGGGGGTACAGCTGGTACACCACCGCCTCCTTCCACCACGCTCGGTCGACGTCGGATATGTTACAGCCCCCCTCCATGTCGGTGTACACGCGCCTCGTACGGCCGTAAACGGTCCGCCAACTCGTAGTTTTCGATGAGGCGCTCGCCCGTGACGTCGACCGGGGCGGCGGTCGGCTCGTCGGCCCAGTTGAGCACGACCCGGAGCCGCTCGTCGGCGCCGACGCGGTCGTAGGCCCACACCTGCGGATGGTCGGGCGTCAGCGGGACGTATTCGCCGCCGGCGAGCGCGTCGTGGTCGTGCCGCAGCGCGACCAGCCGCCGGTAGTGTCGGTAGATCGAGTCGGGGTCGCCCCGGGCCGCCCCGGCGTTGATCGCTTCGTGGTCGGGGTTGACCGGCAGCCACGGCTCGCCGGTCGTGAAGCCGGCGTTCGGCGAGTCGTCCCACTGCATCGGCGTCCGCGCGTTGTCGCGGGTGCGGTACCGGACGACTTCGCGGGCCGCCTCGAAGTCGTCGATGCGGCCGTCGGAAAGCGCCAGCTCGACCCGGTTGACGGCCTCGGCGTCCCGCAACTCCGACAGCGACGACCAGGGGTAGTTGCTCATACCGAGTTCGTCGCCCTGGTAGCAGAAGGGGAGGCCGGGCATCGTCAGCAGGAAGGTCGCCAGCAGCGTCGCGCTCTCGCGGCGATACCGGCCGTCGTCGCCGAACCGCGAGACGATGCGGGGCTGGTCGTGGTTGCCGAGGTAGACGGCGGTCGGACCCGCGAGGCCGTCCTCCCAGCGGTCGAAGGCCGACTTCAGCTCCCGGAGATCCCAGTCGGCGACGCCCCACCAGCCCGCCTCGGGGTGGTCGTCGAGATCCATGTGGTCGAAGTGAAACAGCGTGTCGAGCGGGGCGTCGGGGCCGACGTAGTCGTCGGCGGCCGCGAGGTCGACGGCGACGCACTCGCCGACGGAGACGGCGTCGTGGGGGTCCAGCACCCGCTCGGCCATCGCCTCCAGCCGCGGGAGGACGTCCGGCCCGTCGACGAAGTGCTCGGCGCCGACCCACCCGCCCGGCTCGCCGTCCGGGTAACCGTCGGCCTTCGAGATGAGGTTGATGACGTCCATCCGGAAGCCGTCGACGCCCTTCCGGAGCCACCAGTTTATCATCTCGTGGATGTCCTCCCGGACCGCGGGGTTCCGCCAGTCGAGGTCCGGCTGTTTCTCGTCGAAAAGATGGAGGTACCACGCTTCCCGTTCGTCGTCGTAGCTCCAGGCCGATCCGCCGAAGGCGGAGGTCCAGTTGTTCGGCGGCTCCTCGGGGTCGCCGTCGACCCAGTGGTAGAAGTCGGCGAAGGCGGGGTCACTGCGCCGGGATCGCCGGAACCACTCGTGTTCGTCGGAGGTGTGGTTCACCACCAGGTCCATAATGAGCCCGACGTCGCGGGCGTGGAGCTCCTCGAGGAGCCGCTCGAGGTCCGCCATCGTGCCGTAGCGGTCGTCGACGGCGTAGTAGTCCCGGACGTCGTAACCGGCGTCGACTCCCGGGGAGTCGTAGACGGGATTGAGCCAGACGTAATCGACCCCGAGGTCGACGACGTGATCGAGCCGCTCGAGGGCGCCCGGTAGATCGCCGATTCCGTCGCCGTCGCTGTCGTTGAAGCTGCGGGGGTACAGCTGGTACACCACCGCCTCCGAGAGTTCGCGGGTCACAGAAGGCTGAGCTCCACGAGGTCGGCCTCGAGGGCGGCCCGGTCGGTCTCGTCCATCGTCCGCAGCGGCGCGCGGAGGCCGCCGACGTCGAAGCCGGGGTCACGAAGCGACAGCGCCGTCTTCACCCCCGCCATGTACGGCCCGCGCTTCAGCGCCGACCGGACGTCGAAGGCCGTCGACTGGAGCTCGCGGGCCCGCGATTCGTCGCCGGCGTCGTAGGCCCCGTAGAGGTCGGCGACGAGCCCGGGAAAGACGTTGGCGACGGCGCTGACCACGCCCGCACAGCCGACCTCCAGGCCGGCGAACAGCAGCGAGTCCGATCCCGCCAGAAACGTCAGCCCGGGCGCGCGGTCGATGGCCTGCGCCAGCCAGGGGACGTCCTTCGAGGAGTCCTTCACGCCGGCGACGCCGTCGACGGCGGCCAGCCGCTCCAGCGTCGCCAGCGACAGCTCGTTGCCGGTCCGGCCCGGGATGTGGTAGACGTACACCGGGAGGTCGACGGCGTCGGCGACCGCCCGGTAGTGGTCGACCGCCGCCTGCCCGTCGACGGGGTAGTAGTACGGAGTGACGACGACGACGCCGTCGGCGCCGACCCGTTCGGCGTGTTCCGCGTGTGCGACGGCCTCGCGGGTGCTCGGGTGGCCGACGCCGGCGATGACCGGCGCCTCGACCGCCTCCGCAACCGTCTCGACGACCCGACGGCGCTCGGCGGCCGTCAGGGTCGCGAACTCGCCGTTGGTGCCGAGCGGGAAGACGCCGTCGGCACCGTTGTCGACGACGAATCGTGCGTGAGCCGCCGTCGCCGCGGGGTCGACGTCGCCGGCCGCGTCGAAGGCCGTCACCGTCGGCGGGACGACCCCGGTGAGCCCCAGCGGGTCGTCGGCCCCGGGCGACGGAGCGTTTGCTGTCATATCTAGCGTTCGGCGCCGGCCGGCATAAGCTTGCGGCTTGTTTTTCGGATGTGAGTAAAGTATTTTAGCCCGGGGCCGAAACGGCGTGTAATGAGCACCGATACGGACATCGTCAAGGCCGACGAGGGCGGCGGCGGCCTCGGCGTCGACATCGAACTGACCGGCGCGCTCGTCGCGCGGGCCGGCGCACGGCAGGGCCGGGTCGTCGTCCCGGCCGGAAGCACCGTCGCCGACGCGGTGACGACTTGGGCCGACCGCTACGGCAGCCACCTTCGGCTGGCGCTGTTGAAGGGCGACCGCCTCCGATCGACCGTATCGGCGGTCCGCGTCGCCGACGGCGGCGAGAAGCGGCTGGTAGCCTCCGAACCCCTCCGCAACGGCGACACCATCCGATTCGAGTTCCGCGATTGACGGCTCTCTTCTTCGATTGTCGGCCCCCCGACAGCCGTCGGCTCGTCCGTCCATCCCTGCCGTGTGAACCCGTACCAGAACGTGTATCGAAACTTACTTATTCGTCTCCGAGTAAGTTTTAGATAGAATGGTGCCAGCGTTTCTTCCCATCGTGCGGCTGGAGCAGCGACAACAGAACGACGACGACGACGGCAGGTACGCGTAACTAATTTTACCCCGTTTCGCTCGGTCCGACGACCTCGCTCGTCGAGGGTAGCGTAGACTCGACGGTCTCTCTCGACGTGAGGCTGGAGGCCCCGCCTCGAAGCTACTGACGCCGACCGTTCGCCGCTGCGTCGAAAGTTGCCGCAGCAGCGACTGCGGGGCGACCTCCTCTCAGTCGAGCTCCGCGAGCCGGTACATCGCGTAAGCGGTTCTGAGCGTCTCGCCGGCGTCGCCGCGGTCGAACACCAGCTCGTCGGTCCCGAGGACGTGTTCGAGGACGTCGTCGGAGGCGTGGTCGGGAGCGGCGGCGACGCCGGCGTCGTGTTCGTCGGCCCACCGCATCACCCGGAGGTCGCTCGGCGGCGTCGGCCTCGTAGTAGGCGACGTCGACCCGTTCGAAGACCGCCGCGAGGTCGTCCGGGACGTCGTCGGCGGCGTCGGGTTGCTCACCCTGAGACTCCAGGACGCCGCGTATCTCCGGGTCCGCCGCCGCGTAGTGCGCGCGAGCGTACCCCGCCGCGTCCGCGTCAGTGTCCAGTACCTCGACGATGCTCTCCTCCAACAGGTCGATGAGGTAGGCGAGCCCCTCGTCGATAACCGTTCTGGCGCGGTTGCTGCCGGTCTCGAAGTTCGGCTTCAGCGTGACATTGAATTC
This sequence comes from Halobacteriales archaeon QS_8_69_73, assembly GCA_003022945.1. GTDB lineage: Archaea > Halobacteriota > Halobacteria > Halobacteriales > Haloarculaceae > Natronomonas. The sequence continues at coordinate 6,555 of PXRZ01000021.1, forward strand.
GTTGCCCTGGAGGTGGCAGCCGCTGGCGACCGCCGCCGGGGCGTCCGGGAACACGCGCGAGCGGACCCGGCCGAACACCTCGCGGATCTCCGCGTCTAACTCCTCGTACAGCAGTCGCTTCGTGTCGGCACCGTGGCCCGGCGTGAACACGCCGGTGCCGGCCTCGTAGACGATGCTCACGTCGCCGGAGTGAACCATCTCGTTGCCGAGCCCCTGGATGAGGAATCCCTTGACGTTCTCCAGGGTCTGGCCCGTGCAGATGACGATCGGGACGCCGGCCTCGTGGAACCGGGTCATGAGGTGCAGCGTCTCCCGGGGGATCTCGTTGTCGGTGTTGCCGGCCGACCGCAGCGTCTCGTCGACGTCCAATACCAGTACGTTCACGCCGCGGTCGTACTCGTTGTAGAGGTCCAGCCCGGCGAAGGCCTGCTCGCGGCTGGCCAGCGCCGCCAGGTCGGCGAACGTCTCGCCCGCGCCGGGGAAGGACTCCCGGAGCTCCCCCTTTCGGCGCGTCAGCTCCTCGCTGGCTTCCTCCCAGTGGTCGAGGGCGACCCGCGAGTCGACGGGCGGGAACAGGTCGACGAACTCCTGGTACTCCCCGAGCGTGTCGGTGTCGAACTCGTCGTAGAGCCGGTACAGCAGATCGTACCGTTCCATGATCGAACGAACGGGGGCGTCCATATATGTGCTAGCTGTCCGCGTTGATTTACTCGTAACTGGATAAATGCTTTCAACCCTGGAGCCACTCCTCGAGATATGGACGCCATCGGGATCGAGCGCGACGCCGACGAGCCGCGCCTGCTCGAGCTGCCGAGGCCGGAGCCCGCCCCGGGCGAGGCGCTCGTGGAGACGCTCCGCGTCGGCGTCGACGGGACGGACCACGAGGTCATCGCCGGCAACCACGGGGGCCCGCCGGACGGCCAGGACCACCTCGTGTTAGGCCACGAGGCCGTCGGCGTCGTCGAGACGGCACCCGGAACCGACCTCGAGGCCGGCGACGTCGTCGTGCCGACGGTCCGGCGGCCGCCCGGCGACGGCCCGAACGATTACTTCGAGCGCGGGGAGGCCGACATGGCGCCGCCGGGAGCCACCCTCGAGCGCGGCATCGACGGCGCCCACGGCTTCATGAGCGAGTACTTCACCAGCCCCGAGGAGTACCTGGTGACGGTACCGCCGGAACTCGCGTCGCTGGGCTTCCTCGTGGAGCCGATGAGCGTCTCGGAGAAGGCCCTGGAGCTGGCGGCGGCGGCCCGCTCGTCGTTCGAGTGGCGCCCGGAGACGGCGCTGGTGCTCGGCAACGGTGCGCTGGGGCTGTTGACCGTCGCCGTGCTGGTCGACGATGCCGACGAGGTGTACTGTCTCGGCCGCCGGGACCGCCCGGATCCGACGATCGACGTCATCGAGCGGCTGGGGGCGACGTACGTCGACTCCCGGGAGACGCCGGTGTCGGCGGTGCCGGAGGTCCACGAGCCGGCCGACCTGGTGTACGAGGCGACCGGCCACGCCAAACACGCCTTCGAGAGCGTCGAGGCGCTGGCACCCGGCGGCGTGGCCGCGCTGCTCGGCGTGCCGGACCCCTGGACGTTCGAGGTCGACGGCGGCCGGCTCCACGAAGAGATGGTGCTCAACAACAAGGCGCTGGTCGGCAGCGTCAACTCCGGCGTCCGGCACTTCGAGGCCGCCGTCGACCGGCTCCGGGAGCTGCCGCGGTGGTTCCCGGAGTCGTTCGTCACCGAGGTCGCACCGTCCCGGTCGTTCGGCCCGGCGTTCCGTCGCGGGCCGACGAACATAAAGTCGGCCGTCGAGTTTGCCCGGTATGAAGAACGTTGACGACCTCATCGAGGGCGCCCGCGAGCTGTCCAAGCGGGGGTTCTCGAAGGGCGAAATCGCCGACCAGCTGAACGTCTCCCGGGAGACGGCCAGCTGGCTGGTCGAGCGCAGCGACGCCGCGCCGCCGGCGACCGATTCCGAGGAACCGACCGGCGGCCCCCACGACATCCACGTCGACTGGAGCGCCATCGGCCGCGACTCCGCGCGGCTGACCTACGCCGGCCGAGCGATGGCGGACCTGCTGTCGAAGCAGGGCGAAGCCGTCGACCTGACGGTCGGTATCGAGAAGGCCGGCGCGCCGCTTGCGACCGTCGTCGCCCGCGAGCTGGACACCGACATCGGCGCATACGCCCCCCGAAAACACCAGTGGGAGGAGGGCGACATCGACGAGCTGGAGGGGACGCTGTCGCGGAACTTCGCCGACATCCGTGACCGGGAGTGCTACGTCGTCGACGACACCATCACCAGCGGGACGACGATGCGCGAGACGATCGAGGCCATCCGGAACCGCGGCGGGGAGCCGGCCGCCTGCGTCGTACTGGTCGACAAGAAGGGCGTCGAAGAGATGCTCGGCGTGCCGGTGTACTCGCTGGTGCAGGCCATCCGCGTCGGTGACGCCGACTGACCGATCGTGTCCGGTGAGAGGGAGTAGCGTACCTCGGCGGTGATGGCGGCGTGTCCGAACGCCCTCTCCCGCTCGCGGGCTGTGACTCGCTGCTTCACGAAGCCTCTTTGCTCCGCTCGCTCGGCCTCGCCGCGCGAGCGGTCGGCCCCGTTCGAGGTCCCGCCCGGCGCCGGCTGACCGGCCGACCCTCTCGTGACTAAACACGGCCAATTCGACGACGGTGCTCAGACGAGCGACGGTGCCCTGCACGAACGTCCCGGAGGTGGGACCGGAAAGGGCCGAGAGCGAGGGAGGTTCGTACTGGTCACGACCGACGACGACGACCGAGACTCTCATCTGAACAGTACCGGCTCGGCGGTCGTGTTCAGATACGCGGATGCTCCTCGATGTAGTCGGCGGTGACCTCGAACGCCCTCGGCTCGCTGGCGGTCGCTGCCCCGATATTCTCGCTTCGCTCACGGCTCAGTTCGGTCACCGGCAGAGCGAGGCTCTGCCGAGCCCTCGCTCGCTTCACTCGCGAGGACGCCGTCCGAGTTCGAGGCGTCCCGCTTCGCTCGACGCCCCGCAGTCCGGATGGCGCCAAGGGAGCGGCCGTACGAACGCCGGCGTGTCTCGTCCGTTCGGTCCGCCAGGGGATGGGTGACGTGCCAGCCGAACCCGAGTGATCATTCGGCATTATCGAACGCTGCCAGTTCGACCGCCCGGGGGAGTCGGTCATCGACAAAATATATAATTATTATTATATGACAACGTGTCGCAAACGCTTTTACTGCCGGCTCCCGAAGTACGCGGAAGGCGCCCGCTTGGGCGCAGTGATACACAATGTCCGAGGAACTCGTCTGGCGAATCGCGGGTGGTTCCGGCGACGGGATCGACTCGACGAGCCAGAACTTCGCGAAAGCGCTGATGCGGTCGGGGCTG
>PXRZ01000021.1:9981-24564 GCA_003022945.1 Halobacteriales archaeon QS_8_69_73
CCCACAGGAGGAGGCCTACTACGGCACCGAAGAGATCAAGCCGCTGGCGGAGAACCTGGACGACCTCCGGGAGGGCGGGGTCATCGTCTACGACGAGGGGCTCATCGACGTCGACGAAATCCCCGACTTCGACGAGCGGGTCGAGGCCAACGACTGGCACGTCTACCCGCTGGATCTCCGGGAGATGGCTCGAAACATGGGCCGAGAGGTGATGCGCAACACCGCGGGCGTCGGTGCTACCGGCGCACTCCTGGACTACGACCTCGGTCACATCGAGGACCTGATGGCCGACGCGATGTCCGGCGAGGTGCTGGAGACGAACCTCGAGATTCTCGAGGCCGCCTACCAGCAGGTGGACGACCTGGAGTTCACCCACGACCTCCGGGCGCCCGAAGGGAGCCACGACAGCGAGCAGGTGCTGGTGTCGGGGTCGAACGCCATCGCCTACGGCGCCCTCGACGAGGGGTGTCGGTTCATCGCCGGCTACCCGATGACGCCGTGGACGGAGGTGTTCACGCTGATGAGCCAGCACCTCCCGGAGATCGGCGGCATCTCCGAGCAGGTCGAAGACGAGATCGCGGCGGCGGCGCTGGCCATCGGCGCCTCCCACGCCGGCGTGAAGGCGATGTCCGGCTCCTCCGGCGGCGGCTTCGCGCTGATGTCCGAGCCGCTGGGGCTGGCGGAGATGACCGAAACGCCGATCGTCCTCGTGGAGGCGATGCGGGCCGGCCCCTCGACGGGCATGCCGACCAAACCCGAACAGGGCGACCTTGAGCACGTCCTCTACACGAGCCAGGGCGACTCCAACCGGGTCGTCTTCGCGCCCGGCAACGCCGCCGAGGCCTACGAGCAGACCCGCACCGCCTTCGAACTGGCCTACGACTACCAGCTGCCGGCCATCGTGCTGTACGATCAGAAGCTCTCCGGCGAGCTGCGGACCGTCGACGAGTCGGTGTTCGACCGCGAGCCGCGACGACGACGGGGGCGTCTCCCCGCGGTCCATCCCCGGCCAGCAGGGCGGCCGCTTTCTGGCGACCGGCAACGAGCACACCCCCGAGGGCCACATCAGCGAGGACACCGACAACCGGGTCGCCCAGCTGGAGCGGCGGCTCCGGAAGCTGGAGGCCATCCGCGAAGAGCTGGACGGCCGCGAGACCCACCAGACGCTGTGCGAGCCCGTCGAGGACGCCGACTACGGAATCCTGACGTTCGGCAGCCAGCAGGGCACCGTCGAGGAGGCCGTCGACCGGCTGGCCGCCGACGGCCACGCCGTGAAGTCGCTGGGCGTCTCGGCGCTGATGCCGTTCCCGGAGGCCGAGGTGACGACGTTTCTCGAGTCCGTCGACGAGGCGCTGGTCGTCGAGATGAACGGCTCCGCGCAGTTCCGCGGGCTCGTCCAGAAGGAACTCGGGCGGTTCGGCCCCAAGCTGCACAGCCTCCTGAAGTACAACGGCAACCCCTTCGAACCCGGCGAGGTGGTCGAGGGGTTCGAGACGATCATCGACGGCGACGAACCCGCCCCGACGACGCGGTTCGTCCCCGCGGCAGGTGACTGATTATGAGTGCATTCAACGCCATCGGATCGGACCGCGAGGTAGAGCGCAAGGAGTTCACCCCCGGCATCGAACCGCAGGCGACGTGGTGTCCAGGCTGCGGCGACTTCGGCGTCCTGAAGGCGCTGAAAGGCGCCATGGCCGAACTCGGTCGGGACCCCGAGGAGGTGCTGCTGGTGACCGGTATCGGCTGTTCGGGCAAGCTGAACAGCTACTTCGAGAGCTACGGCTTCCACACCATCCACGGCCGGTCGCTGCCCGTCGCCCGGGCCGCCAAGCTCGCCAACCCCGACCTGGAGGTAGTCGCCGCCGGCGGCGACGGCGACGGCTACGGCATCGGCGGCAACCACTTCATGCATACCGCCCGGGAGAACCACGACATGACGTACATCGTGTTCAACAACGAGATCTTCGGGCTGACGAAGGGCCAGACGTCGCCGACGAGCCCGAAGGGCCACGAGTCCAAGACCCAGCCCCACGGCTCGGCGAAGTCACCCATCCGGCCGCTGTCGCTGGCGCTCACCTCGGGCGCGAGCTACGTCGCCCGGACGGCGGCGGTCAACCCCAACCAGGCCCAGGAGATACTCGTCGAGGCGATCGAACACGACGGCTTCGCCCACATCGACTTCCTCACGCAGTGTCCGACCTGGAACAAGGACGCGAAGCAGTACGTCCCGTACATCGACGTCCAGCAGAACGACGACTACGACTTCGACCGCTCGGACCGCGGCGAGGCCGCCGAGATGATGCAGCGGACCGAACGCTCGCTGTACGAGGGCGAGGTGCTGACCGGGCGGTTCTACCACGAGCCCGACCGGCCCTCCTACGGCGAGGAGAAGCGCGAGGTCGGCGAGATGCCCGAGGAGCCGCTGGCCGAACAGTACCACGACGACGATTACGAGTGGGAGCGCAGCTACGACCTGCTCGACACCCACAAGTAATCGGCCGAAGTGACCGGCCGGCGGGGGCGACTCCGCTCCCGCGCCCGACACGCGGCGGCGCCGAGCCGTACCGGCAACCGGTCGGCCGGCCGGGGATTTTAGGACCCGACGACCCTACGTATTGGTGATGCGTCTCCACTGGCACCGCCGGGACCTCCGGTTGTCGGACAACGTCGGCCTCGCGGACGCACCCGGGACCCCGGCGGGCGTGTTCATCTTCGACGACGAGGTGCTCGAGCACGCCGGCGCGCCCCGCGTATCGTTCATGCTGGACGCGCTGGCGTCGCTGCGCGAAGGGTACCGCGATCGCGGCTCGGAGCTGTTCGTCCGTCGCGGCGACCCCGCGGCGGTCCTCGCCGACCTCGCCGAGGACCACGGCGTCGAGGTCGTCTCCTGGAACCGCGACTACTCGGGGCTGGCTCGCGGGCGCGACGAGCGGGTGTCGGCGGCGCTGAAAGACGCCGACGTCACCCCCCAGAAGTTCCACGACGCCATCTGCCACGAGCCGGGCTCCATCACGACCAACGCCGGCGACCCCTACTCGGTGTACACATACTTCTGGAAGAAGTGGCGGGACCGCGAGAAAGGTGACTCCCGTTCCGTGCCGGAGCTGGCGGCGGCCGACGACGACGAGCCGCTGCCGACGCTCGGGGAGCTGGGCTTCGAGGAGCCGCCGGGGACGGTGCCGCCGGCCGGCACCGACGAGGCCCGTAGCCGCCTCGAGTCGTTTCTCGAGGAGGAGGTCCTCGCCTACGAGGACCGGCGCGACTACCCCGCCGAGAAGCCCACCTCGCGGCTGTCGCCGCACATGAAGTTCGGTACCATCGGAATCCGGGAGGTCGACGAGCGGGTTCGGGAGACGCTCGCCGACGTCGACGGCGAAGCCCACGAGTCCGTCGAGGAGTTCCGCAGCCAGCTGGCTTGGCGGGAGTTCTACACCCACGTCCTCAACTTCAATCCCGGGGTCGTGACGGAGAACTACAAATCCTACGAGAACGACATCGAGTGGGAGGACGACGAGGAGCTACTGGAGGCCTGGAAGCGCGGCGAGACGGGCTACCCCATCGTCGACGCCGGGATGCGGCAGCTCCGCGATGAATCGTACATGCACAACCGCGTGCGGATGATCGTCGCCTCGTTTCTGACGAAGGACCTGCTGATCGACTGGCGGCACGGCTACGCCCACTTCCGGGAGCTGCTGGTCGATCACGACACCGCCAACGACAACGGCGGCTGGCAGTGGGCGGCCTCCACCGGGACGGACGCCCAACCGTACTTCCGGATTTTCAACCCGATGACACAAGGCGAGCGCTACGACCCCGAGGCGGAGTACATCACCGAGTACGTCCCCGAACTACGGGGCGTCGACCCGGAGGTCATCCACTCCTGGCACGAGTGCTCGCTCACCCAGCGGCGGCAGTCGGCGCCGGAGTACCCGGACCCGGTCGTCGACCACTCCGAGCGCCGCGAGGAGGCGCTGGCGATGTTCGAGCGGGCGAGGGGCGAGGCCGACAGCGAGGCCGACTGAGCGAAGCGAGGGAGGTCTCGTGAAGAAGCGAGCGGGAGGAGCGACGCACGGAGCGACGACACGCGAGCGCAGCGAGGCCGACTGACCGGAGGGAAGGAGGCCTCGAGGCGGAGCGGCGACCGGCGAGAGCCACGGAGCGGAGGGAAGCGAGGGAGGGCTCGGCAGAGCGACGCTCTGCCGGTGATCGCAGGGAGCCGCGGAGCAAAGGGAAGGAAGCCTCGAGACGGACCGGTGAACCCGGGAGGCGAACTGCGGAGCGAGCGGCGGGCCAGCGACGCGCGGACAGCCGAACGGCCGGCCCCGATTCCGGTTCCGTCGGGCGGTATTCGGGTGTGGTGCGTTATCGCCCGGCGGCGAAGCTTTAACAGCCGCGGCGAAGAAACGTAAAATAGAGGTCGATAAAAAATGCCCGAGCATTCCAACCCCGAGCTTCCCCCGCTTCCGTACGATTACGACGCCCTGGAACCGTCCATCTCCGAGCAGGTCGTCACGTGGCATCACGATACCCACCACCAGAGCTACGTCGACAGCATCCAGGGCGCCGAGGAGACGCTCGCGGAGAACCGCGAGGCCGGCGACTTCGGCGGCTCCGCCGCGGCTATCCGCGACGTGACCCACAACGGGTGTGGTCACTACCTGCACACGCTGTTCTGGGAGAACATGTCCCCGAACGGCGGCGGCGAGCCGTCCGGCGAGCTGGCCGACGCCATCGAGGAGGACTTCGGCTCCTACGAGGGCTGGCGCGGCGAGTTCGAAGCCGCCGCGGACGACGCGAGCGGCTGGGCGCTGCTGGCCTACGACCCCGTCGCCGACCAGCTGCGCAACCTCGTCGTCGACCAACACGACCAGGGCGCGCTGTGGGGCAGCCACCCCGTTGTGGCGCTGGACGTCTGGGAGCACTCCTACTACTACGATTACGGTCCGGACCGCGGCAGCTTCGTCGAGAACTTCTTCGACGTCATCGACTGGGACGACGTCGCCGAGCAGTACCAGAAGGCGACGAGCCAGTAGCGGACCGTCGTCACAGCCTCGCGTTTTATTTCGACGCCCGGCCGACAGCGGCGCCGCCGTCCCGTCAGACTCCTAAGCCTCCCGGGACGTAGCCACGGGCATGCCACGATCCCGCGAGGCGTTCGAGGAGCTGCGTCCCTTCGAGTTCCGGGACCCCGAAGAGGTCCTCGATTCCGACTACCTCTACACCGTCTACGAGATCGCGCGGCTGCTCCAGGGGCTGGAGCCCGACCGGGAGCTGCCGGCGGAAACGGAGGCCATCCTGCTGGACTGGGCCATCCCGTGGATGCTGGTCAACAGCGACGCGTTCGTCTTCGCCGAGCCGGACGGCGACGACGAGCCGGGCTTCTACGGGCTGGCATGAGGCTGCTCGTCGCCGGCGACGACGAGGTCGACGCCGGCAAGACCACCTTCACGGCCGGACTCGTCGAGCGGACCGGCGTCCGCGGATTCAAGCCGCGGGCCGGCAACGGCTACTGGTACGATCACGACGACTACCGCCGGGCCGTCGAGACGGGGCGGCTCTACGGCACGGACGCGAAGCGGCTGGCGGCCGTCTCGCCCGGCGACGTCCGCCCCGAGTCGATCAATCCCGTCCACCGGCTGTGGCTGCCGACGCCCGGCCGTGGGAAGGGACTGCTCGGCCGCGAGGGGCGGGCCTTCCTCGTCGACCGGGTGACCGACGACGACGGCACCGGCCACGTCGTCAACGGAACGGTCGAACTACCGGCGTCGGCCCGCGAGGGGCTGCCGCTGGCCGACGCTGCGACCGTCGAGTCGCTGCCGGAGCTGAACGAGCTGATGGCGCGGCGGCACGCGCCGGCGCTGGAGGCGCTGGCGGCGCGGATCGACCACCGGGGGGCCGCCGTCGTCGAGTCCTACGCCGACATCGCCCGGCCGCTGTCGGGGTTCGTCCCCGACGCCGTCGCGGTCGTCGGGCCGCGGCGCTGCCGGATCTACGACGGCCGCCGGTACGCGAGGGCCTGCGACGTCGCCGGCAACAGCCCCCACGAGGGCCGGCTCGAGGAGCGGGTCGCCGACGTCGTCGACCTTCTGGAGCCGGTCGCTGACCTGACGCTGCCGGCGCTGTCCGGCGAGGAGCGAGCCGACTCCGCCGCCGTCGCCGACGAGTACGGAGCGGCCTACGAGGAGCTGCTGGCGGCGGTCTGATCGTCCGGAAGCGTCGACCCGCCGTACAGACGCACACGCGGCTCGCTCCCAACGGCGGGTGTCAGCAGCCAGGGTGCCCTCCGTGCGGCGGGCCTACGGGATACCGCGTGCCGGGACCGCCGCAGAGTCGCGCGGGAACGCCGCTACGGCGCGTCTGCATCCGTTCGGTCGGCCGCCGGGAGTAAATACGTTCGGCTCATCCCGTTCGCGCCGCACGGGCGGCCAGTTCGATGTCGTGGGAGGGGTCCGTCTCTACGGCCGGCCCGTGGCCGGCGTACATCGCCGACAGCGACCCGTCGACCGCCTCGCGGAGGCGCTCGATGCTGTCGATCAGCGTCGCCCGGTCGCCCTCCGCGAGGTCCGTCCGGCCGAAGCCGCCGTCGGCGAAGACGAGGTCGCCGGCGAACAGCAGCCCCGGATCGGCCGCGTACAGACAGACGTGGTCGTCCTTGTGGCCCGGCGTGTGCAGCGCCTCGAAATCGTCGTCGCCGAGCCGGAGGGCGTCGCCGTCGGCGACGGCGCGGTCGACGAGCGGGTGGTCGGAATCGAACCCCCAGACGTCGACGTCGAAGGCGGCGACGACGTCGTCGACGTTGCCGACGTGGTCGGGATGGGTGTGGGTCAGTACCAGCGCCGCCAGCCCGTCGACGTGCTCTTCGACCCGCTCGACGATGTCGAAGCCGTCGCCGGCGTCGACCAGCACCGGCCGCTCGCCCTCGACGAGGAAGGCGTTGCTCGTCATCGACCGGACGCCCGCGGCGAGGTTCCGAACGGAAGTCATCGGATCGACTACCCGGCGCGAGGGCTTGGGCCTTTCCACCGCCGGCGAGGCGGCGTTCAGATAAGCGATGGCGGGCCGAACACACCTCGTCGGGTGGGACTGAGAGGGGCGCTTTCGAAATCCTCGCTGCTGCCACTCCGACTCCACATCCTTGTTTGAACACCACCGTCGGCGACTCCGAAACCGTCAAACCCGGACGCGGCCAACCCTACGGCAGTCGATGACCCTCACCAAACGCATCATCCCCTGTATCGACGTCGACGTCGACGAGACGGGGGAGGCGGCGGTGTACACCGGTGTCAACTTCGAGGACCTGGAGCACACCGGCGACCCGGTCGAACTCGCCCGGAAGTACAACGAGGCCGGCGCCGACGAGTTCGTCTTCCTCGACATCACCGCCTCGGCGGAGGGTCGCGAGACGATGCTCGACACGGTTTCAGCGGTCGCCGACGAGTGTTTCATCCCGCTGACGGTCGGCGGCGGGATCCGCACCGCCGACGACATCCGGGAGACGCTGCGGGCCGGCGCGGACAAGGTCTCGATCAACACCGGCGCCCTCCAGCGACCCGAGCTCGTCGAGGAGGGCGCTAAGGCGTTCGGCAGCCAGTGTATCGTCATCTCCGTCGACGCCCGGCGGCGCTACGACGAGGCCGGCGAGTTCTACGCCGAGGTCGACGGCGAGTCCTGCTGGTTCGAATGCACCGTGAAGGGCGGCCGCGAGGGCACCGGCACCGACGTCGTCGCGTGGGCCCGCGAGGCCGCCGACCGCGGCGCCGGCGAGCTGTTCGTCAACTCCATCGACGCCGACGGCACCAAGGAGGGGTACGACGTCCCGCTGACGACGGCGGTCTGCGACAACGTCTCGACGCCGGTCATCGCCTCCTCCGGCTGCGGGTCGCCGGCGCACATGGAGGAGGTGTTCACCGAGGCCGGCGCCGACGCGGCGCTCGCGGCCTCCATCTTCCACTTCGAGGAGTACACCGTCGACGAGGTGAAGCGCTACCTCGACGACCGCGGGGTTCCGATGCGAGTCTGAACTAGTCGTCGCGGGCGCCGTGGCGTGAGCCACGCGGCCGCCAGCCTCACCTTACTCCTCGGCGTCCTCGTCGTCGCCGGCGAGCCGTCGCTTCAGCACGTAGCCGGCGCCGCCGAGGCCGGCGAGGCCGGTCGCGACGCCGAAGCCGGGGCCGTCGGCGCTGCTGGCCTCGGCCTCGGTGTCGACCGGTTCGTCGGCCGTCGCGTCGCTGGACTCGCCTCTCGATGCCGTGTCGCTCGAGTCGTCGGTCTCATCGTTCGTCCCGTCGCCCGTCTCCTCGACGGCCCGGCCGCCCTGCTCCGCGGGCGGCTCGTAGACGTACATCCCGTCGTTGGGGTAGCTCCGGTTGCCGCCGCGCCACCCGTCCTCACAGCAGATGACCCGCCCGTCCCGGATCGCGTACATGTTGTCTACGTTCCGGACCGAGTCGTCAACGTCGGCCATCGCCTGTTCCTCGGTGAAGTCCGGCCCGACGACGACCGGCTCCAATGTCGAGACGTCGTAGCCCTCCTCGAGTTCCGCACGGTAGACGACGCCGCCGTCGACCCGTTCCAGGGCGATGTCGCCGCCGTCGTTCGAGGGTCCGGCGAGGTCATCGTTGAACTCCGAGATGCCGAAGTAGATGTAGTCGCCCGGTTCGGCGTCGTCGACGGCGTCGACGCCCTCGGCCTTGTTGAACTCGATGGAGGCGCCGATCTCGGTGGGCCGTTTTCCTCCCACTGGCGGGCCCACTCGAGGATGTCTTCGCGGGGAATGAAGTCACCGTTGCCGTTCTCGATGACCTCGAGGTCGGCCTGCCTTAGGACCTCCTCGGTCACCTCGTCGCCGCGCTCCCAGTCGGTGTGGGTCGCCAGATAGTCGGCCTGGTCGACCCCGTCATACTCGGCGATCCACGACTCGATTTCGGCGTTGCTGGCGTGGCCGAGTTCCAGCCACTCGACCTCCAGCGGCACTTCTGCCGGGAATTTCCCGGAAGCGGCGGCGTCATTGGTGATCTTCGGGGCGTACAGCGTCCCCGCGACGTCCATCGGGTCGTCGTAGCTCGGAATCGGCTCGTCGGCGACGAACTTGTAGATTCCCTTGCTGTCGCCGTCCGCACAGCCGTACACCGTCCGCTCATCGGGCATGAACTCCGGTGCCTCCCAGGAGACCCGACCCATCGCGTAGTGCTTGACGGGCGTGATCTCCTCGGCCGGCGCCGCCGGATCCTGAATCTCGACGTTGTAGCCGTAGCGGTAGACGTTCGGGTACGTCCCCGTGATGGGTTCGATGGGGTTGTCGTCGCCGGCCTCGACGGGGTCGGCGCCGAGGTAGTACGCGAGATGTTCGACACCGTCGAGGTTCCAGTATCCCTGGACGTACCAGCCGTCGAGTTCGTCGTACCCCTCATTGACGGCGTCCTGAATGTCGACGGGATTGGGGCGGTTCCAGAAGTGTACCGCCCCGACCGATCCCTCGCCGGTGCCGGCCTCGGCCATGTCGCCGACGGTGTCGGTCAGGCTGGCCCGCGGGTGGGCGTAGTTCTCCTCGGCGGAGACGGGCGTCCCCCACGGTGTCAGATCGCCGTAGCAGTTGATGCGCGTGCCGCCGAGTTCGCGGAACTGTGGCGTGTTGACCGTGTTGATGGCCTCGTCGGCGTCGGCCTCCCACTCGCCGTCGCCGACCTTCCGGAGCGGCGTCCGCATGATGTTGCCGGGGCTGTTCTCGTCGTTGGTGAACATGTACCCCTCCGTTCCGTCGTCGTTCGTGGCGACGAACTGGTTGGAGTCGGGGTTGTAGCCGGAGGCGCCGTAGGTGGTGCCGGCGAAGTTGTCCGTCGTGACGTCCTGGCCGTCCGGCGTCTGCGTAATTCCCCACCGCTCTGTGCCGCCGTCGATCTCGTCGCCCTCCTGGATGAGCACCTCGAACTCGACGTCGGCCGCACGGACCCTGTCCTGCTCCTCGCCGGACGGCGACGACGGCTGCTTGAAGTCGTCGTTGTCGCCATCGAACTTGAACTGGAAGTTCCTGTAGTAGCCGATGCCGCCCTTGTCCCACGGTGCCGGATTGTCGCGGCTCGGGTGCTGGACGCTGTGGAACAGCGTGCCGTCCTGGGTGACGTACGGCCCGGTCATCTCGGCGCCGAACGCCGTCGTCGAGAACCGCTTGAGGTCGCCGACGACCGTCGGTGCCTCCTCGGTCAGCGTGTCGTCGGGATTGATCTCCCGTTCGCCCCTGTCCTTCTGTGCCGCCGCCGTGCCGGCCACACCGGCGCCGACCGCCGCGGCGACCGACGACCGCATCAGATTCCGCCGATTGAGCTGCATGCAACCAAAACGAACGACGATTAAATCAAAAGCGCTTGTAATAGATATACGGGCTGCTACGACGAATATATACCGCTCGGTACGGGTACGTTCGACGCGTCGGGCGGCAAACGCCCGGGAGAGAGCGTCTCCGGGCGTCTCGGGCCCCCGTCGCCGGGGAAATTCATCTCCAGTCGTCTCCGGAGTGGTACATACCGATCAGAGCCGAACGTAGCCCCAATATCCACGTTCATACGGGTGGCCCCCCGCGAGACACCCATGTCGAGCACCGAGACGGCAGTCGACGACCGGCTCCACCGGGAGTACGTGATGGACGTCCGCATCGTCGAGGTCACCGAGGACGGCGAGACGCGGTACGCCTTCGAGGCGCCGAAACACGAGGGTATCGCCTTCGACGACCCCGAGGACGCCGAACTGTACGCCGACGTCTACTTCGACGTCAACGGCTTCGAGGAGGCCGGAACGGGCGAGCGGGGGGTCCCGCCGGTGATCATCCAGGCCGGCCGCGACACGCTCGCGGCGTACTTTCTGACCCACGACAGTATCGACGAGCAGTGGGTCGGCTCGTTCATGGGCGTCCAGCCGGGGAAGATCGTCCGGTACGCCTCGCGGGTCCGGGACCGCGCGACGAACATCCGGGAACGACTGCGGGAGCGGGACCTGGATTAACTCGGCGCGGCCCCACCGTCGGCCGGAATCGGTCGGCATATATCCGGCCGGCCCCTCCTTCCGGGAGTGACGTGGCGGTGCACCTGGTGCGGGCGGGAGTACGACGCCGATGACCCGCCGTGTGAGACCTGCGGCCGCGAGAGCTTCGAGCGGGTCGACGGCGACTCCTCGGCCTTCGAGACCGACTCCTACGTGTGGGTCTGCGAGAACTGTGGCCGCGAGCACGTCAAGAACGCGAAGATATGCACGGGCTGTAGCCATCCCTCCCTGGAGAAGCGGGCGGTCGGCGACGCCGACCTCGCCGACGACCTGAAGACGCCGGGCTACCTGGACGTCGGCTGGCCGTACCTGCTCGGCGCCGGCGTCGTCGTCGTGGTCGTGGCGCTGGCGCTCGTGGGCGTGATCCCGGTGCCGGGTGTCGGCGGCCCGCCGGCACCGCCGGAGGCACCCGGCGAGGCGACGACGGCGGCGGGCCTCGACCTCCGGACCGTCGAGACCGAGATCCGGGGCCGACTGGCCGCCGAGCGAGGGACCGACCGCAGGCGAGACGACGGGCTGGCGGCGCTCGCGACCTACGCCGTCCGCCACGACGTCGCGACCCGGTACGACCCCGATTACGACGGGGAACTCCCCGAAGCCCGTGCCTTCGACCCGGACTGCTCTTCGGAGCTGGGCGGCGACGTGGTTGAGCTGTCGATCAGTCCGGAGGAGTACGACGACGAAGCGGCGCTGGCCGACGCCGTCGCTGCGGCCCTGCTGGAGCGGGAGTCGATCGAGCGGCTCGTGACGGGCGAGGCGGGCGCCGAGGCGGTGGCGGTCCACGTCACGCCGGACGACACCGTGGCGGTCGCCTACGTCGCCTGCTGAGACGGAACGGGATCAGGCCGCCGCCTCGAAGGCCTCACGGAAGGCGCCGGTCTTGTCGGTGACGCCGTCGGCGGCCGCCTCCAGCGCGTCCAGCGGCTCGATGCTCCCGTCCGTTTTGACCGTGACGATGGGGTCGGTCTGGCCGCCCGACTGCTCGGGGTTCATGTCGTAGGTGGCGGCGGCGACGCCGTCGACCTCCAGCAGCGCGGCCTTCAGGACGTTCATGAAGGTGTGGTCCTCGCCGGCGATCTCTATCGACAGCTCCGTTTCGAGGTTCTCGATGACGCGGAGGTCCATTGCCGTGACGTAGACCCAGCGGCGGTATGAGCGTTACGCATCGGAGCCGTCGGCACGCTTTTGCCCCGGCCGGACCCGGCTCGGGGCATGGACGGACTGGAGTTCGGACTCGAGGGCCGGACGGCGGTCGTCACTGGCGGCTCCCGCGGCATCGGGCGGGCGGTCGCCGTCGGGTTCGCCGAGGCCGGTGCCGACGTCGTCCCGCTGGCCCGCAGCGAGACGGACCTGACGGAGGTCGTCGCGGCGATCCGCGAGCGGGGCGCCGAGAGCCGCCTCGAGACGGTCGACGTCACCGACGCCGCCGCGGTCGCCGACTGTTTCGACCGGCTCGCCGACGACCTCGGCGTCGACGTCGTCGTCAACAATGCCGGCATCAACCCCGACGCCGCTCTCGGACCGCCCGAAGCGGTGTCCGACGAGGGGCTGGAGCGGGTGCTCGCGGTCAACCTGGAGGGCGCCTTCGCCTGCGCCCGGGCCGCCGGGCCGGCCCTGCGGGACGGCGACGGCGGCGCGCTCGTCAACGTCGCCTCCATCGGTGGGCTGGTCGGGCTGCCGCGGCAGCACCCCTACGTCGCCTCGAAGCACGGCCTCGTGGGGCTGACGAGGAGCCTCGCGCTCGACTGGGCGCCGGACGTCCGGGTCAACTGCCTGGCGCCGGGCTACGTGGCGACGGACCTCACCGCGGAACTGCGCGAGGACGACGACCTCCGGCGGTCGATTCTCGAGCGGACACCGCTGGAGCGGTTCGCCGACCCCGCGGAGGTCGCCGGACCTGCGGTGTTCCTCGCCAGCGACCTCGCCGGCTACGCGACCGGAACGGCGCTGGCCGTCGACGGTGGCTGGACGGCGCGGTGACGCTCGTCGGTGCTCGTACGGTGCGGAGTTGGCCCCGGCACCGCGCTGGTAGTTGACCATCTATAGACGAGACTCCGATTTCCGGTTCAACTGTTTCGTACAGGGGGCACAATCAGAAACACTGGTCGGTCGCCGGGGAACGGTTAAGTCGGTCGCTCCACAGGTCGGGATGTATCATGAGTAACCCCGTGCTCGTCGACGTCGAGGAGGGTATCGCCACGCTGACGCTGAACCGGCCGGACGACCGCAACGCCCTGTCGGCGGAGATGTCGGGCGCCATCGTCGACGCCGTCCGCGAGCTGGAGGACCGCGACGACGTGCGCTGTCTCGTCGTCACCGGTCGCGAGGGGACGTTCTGTGCCGGCGGCGACGTGAACGCGATGGTCCAGTTGATGAGCGGGCAGGCCGAACTCCACGAGGCCGTCGACCGGGTTCAGCAGGAGACCAGTCGGGCGGTCCGGGCCGTCGCCGAATTCCCGCTGCCGACCGTCGGGAAGGTGGACGGTGTCGCCTACGGCGCCGGCGCGAACCTCGCCATCGCCGCCGACGTGACGCTGGCGTCCGCCGAGGCGAAGATCAGCTTCGGTTTCCGGCAGGTCGGCCTCGCCATCGACACCGGGACGTCGTATCTCCTGCCGCGGGAGGTCGGGGTCAGCAAGGCCAAGGAACTGGTGTTCACCGGCGAACTCCTCGACGCCGAGGAGGCGGGCGACCTCGGCCTGTTCAACCACGTCTACGACGACGAGTTCGAGGCGGAGGCCGACGCCTTCGTCGAGCAGATTGCCACGGGCCCGACGGTGGCGCTCCGGACGTCGAAGAAACTCGTCGACCAGGGCACGAACCAGTCGCTGCGGGACGCCCAGGACAACGAAGCCGCCGCCCAGGCGGCCGTCTTCGAGACCCACGACCACGAGGAGGGGGCGACGGCGTTCATGGAGGGCCGCGAGCCGGAGTTCGAGGGCCGGTGACGGAGCGTCGATGAGCCACGAGACCCGGCGGGACCGCGGGCGGACGGCACCGCAGAGCGCAGCGGGCGTCCCCGACCGAAACCGACTCCACGGAGGCGGGTGATCGGCGCGGCATGACCGCCGACGATCCCGACTGGGAGTTCAAGCAGCGGGACGTGCTGGTGCTGCGGGAGTTATCCCGCGATCCGCAGCTGTCCTCGCGGGACCTCGCCCGCATCCTCGAGAAGAAGTACGACATCGACGTTTCCCACGTCACCGTCTCGGAGTCCATCCGCGGGATGCGCGAGGAGGGGGTGTTCCGGGAGGCGATCATCCCCAACGAGGAGTACTTCTACTTCGCGATGTTCGAGTTCAAGTTCGACCCCGGCAACTTCGCCGAGGAGTGGCGCCCCGCCATGGAGTACATCCGCGACTCGCCGAACACGCTGTTTTACTTCCTCTCGGACGGCGAGTACCAGTGGAAGTCGGTGATGATGTTCCCGACCCCGGAGTCGCAGTCGCGGTGGATCCACGAGTTCTACAAGCGCCACGGCGACGCCGTCGACAACCTCCGCAACTTCATCGTCCACAACGTGTTGAAGTTCCGCACCGACCCGGAGAT
>PXRZ01000026.1:0-15288 GCA_003022945.1 Halobacteriales archaeon QS_8_69_73
CTCGTCGGCATCGCGCTGCCGAACTTCTGGCTCGGGCTCATCCTGATACTGGTGTTCGGCAGCTGGCTCGGACTCTTCCCGGTTCTCCCGCCGACCGGCAGCGGGCTGTTGAGCGTCGACATGATAACGTACACGCTGCTGCCGGCCATCGCCATCGGAACGGGATCGACGGCGCTTTTGATGCGGCTGATGCGCTCCTCGATGGTCGAGGAACTCGACAAGGACTACGTCAAGATGGCCCGCGCGAAGGGACTCCCGGAGCGACAGGTCATCGGCAAGCACGTCCTCCGGAACTCGCTCATCTCGGTCGTCACGGTCGCCGCCATCCAGGTGGCGTTCATCATCAGCGGCTCGGTCGTCGTCGAGATCGTTTTCTCGTATCCGGGCATCGGCCGGCTGCTCGTCAATAGCGTCAGCAGTCGTGACTTCCCCGTCATCCAGGCGCTCGTGCTGCTCATCGGCGTCTCGGTCATCCTCGCGAACCTGTTCGCCGACGTACTCTACGCGTATCTCGACCCCAGAATCAGATACTGACAATGGCTACGAAGCGAAACGACACCGGACCAGAGCGTGGTCGTATTCGAATCGAGGGCTTCGACGGCGAGGCGGTCGAGGACCGTCGGCTGGAGTCCGGCTGGGAGCCGAGTCTCCAGTCCGAGGAAGGGAAAGGCCGGCTGTACTACGCCTGGCGGCGGTTCAAGCGGAACCGCTTGGCGTTGTTCGGCGCGGCCGTCATCGGGTTCATGACGCTGCTCGCGGTGTTCGCCCGACCGATCTACATCCCCGAGCAGGTCCCGGTACTGGCCGGCCAGGTCGTCCAGCCGTTCGCGCTGGCGCCGGCCGACCCGGCCAACCAGAACATTCTTACGGGACACACCCCTCCGACGCTCGAGAACCTGCTCAGCTGGCCGCCGTCCGGCCTCCACCTGTTCGGTACGGACTGGGCCGGCCGCGACATCCTCTCACGGCTCATGTACGGCGGGCGCTGGAGCCTCTCGATCGGCTTCATCGCCGTCGCCGTGGCGCTGTTCATCGGCGTGCCGCTCGGCGCCGTCGCGGGCTACTACGGCGGCTACGTCGACGAGGCCGTCATGCGCGTCGTCGACCTGCTGTACGCGTTCCCGTTCATCGTCCTGGCCATCGCGGTCATCGCCGTCCTCGGCCGGGGCTACTGGGAGCTCATCCTCGCGCTGATCACCACCGGCTGGCTGGCCTATGCCCGCATCCTTCGCGGCGAGATACTCAGCGTCAAGGAAAACGAATACGTCACCGCGGCGAAGGCGCTCGGCGCCAGGGACCGTTCGGTCATCGTCCGGCACATCCTCCCGAACGCGATGGCGCCGGTCATCGTCCAGGCGACGCTCAGCGTCGGGACGACAGTGCTGGCGGCCGCCGCGCTGGGCTTCATCGGCCTGGGGCTGTCGCCCGCGAGCGCCGAGTGGGGTGTCATGCTCCGGGTCGAGCGGGAGTCGATGGCCCGCGGGCAGTGGTGGGCCGGCTTCTTCCCCGGCTTCGCCATCTTCATGTTCGTGCTGGCGATCAACCTCGTCGGCGACGGGGTCCGGGACGCCTTCGACCCGCAGGGCGACACGGGCGGGGGTGAGTTCCGGTAGATGGCGATGCTCGAGGTGGAGGACCTGAACGTTCGCTTCTACACCGAGAACGGGGTCGTGAAGGCGACCAACGACCTCTCCTACGAGGTCGAGGCCGGCGAGCGGTTCGGCGTCGTCGGCGAGAGTGGCGCGGGCAAGAGCGTCACCAGCCTCGCGGTGATGCGGCTCATCGACGAGCCCGGCGTCATCGAGAGCGGCGAGATCCGGTTCAAAGGCCGGAACCTCCTGGAGCTCGACGACGAGGAGATGCGCGAACTCCGGGGCAACGAGATCGCGATGATATTCCAAGACGCCGAAACCGCGCTGAACCCGGCCTACACGGTCGGCGAGCAGATATCTGAGGCGGTCCGACACCACCTCGACATGGACGAGGCGGCGGCCAGGGAACGCGCGATCGAGATGCTCGAATCGGTGGGGATTCCCGACCCGGGCCAGCGGTACTCGAACTATCCGCACGAGTTCTCCGGCGGGATGCAGCAACGGGCGGTCATCGCGATGGCGCTGTCCTGCGACCCGGACCTGATCATCGCCGACGAGCCGACGACCGCCTTGGACGTGACCATCGAGGCACAGATACTGAGCCTGCTCAAGCAGATCGTCGAAGAATACGACACCGCCATCCAGCTCATCACCCACGACCTCGGCGTCGTCGCCGAGTTCTGCGACCGAGTGATGGTGATGTACGCGGGCCATCCGGTCGAGATGGCCCCCGTCGAGGACGTCTACTACGATCCACAGCACCCCTACACCGTGGGGTTGATGAGCTCGATTCCCCGTATCGGCGACGACCGCGACAGACTGCAGACCATCCCCGGCCGGATGCCAGACCTGATAGAGATGCCACCAGGCTGTAACTTCCATCCACGGTGCCCGTACGCCGAGGAGAGCTGCATCAGACGCGAGCCAGCGCTCGTGGACGTGGTGACCGGCGAGCCGGCTGACGTCTCCGACCACGACGCGCAGACGGCCGCCTGCCTCGAACACACCGGCGGGCTGTCGGAGCCGCTCGACTACGAGGTGTGGGTCCAGGACGGGAGCCGGGCAGGTCCCGACCCCGTCGAATCGATTGATGGAGGGACCGTCGATGAGTAGCGACGAGCCGCTCATCCGGGCGGAGAACCTCAAAAAGTACTACCAGTCGGAAACGGACTTCATCGACCGGCTGCTCGGCCGGCAAAAATGGGTGAAGGCCGTCGACGGCATCGACCTCGAGATCGAGGCCGGCGAGACGCTCGGCCTCGTCGGCGAGTCCGGCTGCGGAAAGAGCACCGTCGGCCGGACGCTGCTACGGCTCGAGGAACCGACCGAGGGAAGCGTCTACTACAAGGGCCAGGACGTCAGCGAGCTCTCCGGGAGCGAGCTCCGGGAGCTGCGCAAGGAGATACAAATCATCTTCCAGAACCCCCAGTCCAGCCTCAACCCCCGGCTGACGGTCAACGACATCATCGGGGAGGCGCTGGACATCCACGGGCTGGCCGCCGGCAGCACGCGCGACGAACGTATCAAGGAGCTGCTCGAAACCGTCGGGCTAAACGCGAGCCACGCCAACCGCTACCCCCACGGGTTCTCCGGCGGCCAGCTACAGCGCATCGGCATCGCGCGGGCGCTGGCGGTCGACCCGGAGTTCATCGTCTGCGACGAGCCGGTCAGCGCGCTCGACGTCTCCGTGCAGGCGCAGATCCTCAACCTGCTCGAGGACCTCCAGGATGAGTTCGGCATCTCGTATCTGTTCATCGCACACGACCTCTCGGTCGTCGAGCACATCGCCGACCGCATCACGGTAATGTACCTCGGCGAGGTCGCGGAGGTCGGGACGCCGGAGGAGCTGTTCTCGGCGCCACAGCACCCCTACACGGAGGCACTGCTGTCGGCGATCCCGGAGCCGGACCCCCTCTGGGAGGCCGACCGCATCATCCTCAAGGGAGCGGTCCCCTCGCCGATCGATCCCCCCGAGGGATGCAAGTTCCACACCCGGTGTCCGCGGGTGATCCCGCCGAAGGAGTACGATTTCGAGCAGGCGGAGTGGCGGGCGGTCCTCGAGCTACAGGAGCGCATCGAGCGGGCCGACATCGACTTCGAGAGCGTCGACGCCGAGCGGGACGACGACCGCGGGACGATCGCCGCCGCCATCCGGGCGGAGTACGGCGTCCCGGGGTCGATCTCGGACCCCGCCGCCGAGCAGGTGATCGCCGGGGCGCTGGAGTCGGCCGCCGCCGAGGAGTTCGAGGCCGCCGCCGCCGCCCTCGAGGACGTCTTCGTGACGCCGTGTCAGGTTCACAAGCCGGAGCTCCGCGACATCGACAACGGCCGTGCGGCCTGTCATCTGTTCGATCCTCGCTACGAGGACGGCAGCGTCGACCGGGCCGAGGCGGGCGCGGACGCGGGCACGGAGCCGACGGCCGCCGACGACGACTGACCCCCGACGCGGAACGCATTTTACCGGGCGAGTCGTAGCGACGCTATCGATGAGACGGATTTACGAGTCGGACGCGCTGGACCGGGACGACGAGGACCCGTTCCGGCCGGGGGCCAGCGACAGGGAGAAACCGCGCGCCGCCCGGACGCTGCCGGTGGGGACGCTGAGCGAGACGCTGTTCCCGAGGCGGCTCCGCCACCGCTCGATCTCCGTCGACGTCTCGACCCCGAGGGACGTCTACGAGGCCGGCGAGACGGTGCCGTTCGTCGTCACGATGAAGAACGCGATGCCGTTTCCGGTGAGCGTCCCGACGGTCTCGCCGGTGCTGTGGACCTGGGCGGTCGACGGCCACCGGGAGGCTTCCCACGTGCCGGAGATTCCGACACAGGAGCCGAGCGCCCTCGAGTTCGGTCGGGGCGAATGGAAGGAGTTCCGCCGGAACTGGAACGGGATGTTCCAGGTCAGCGAGTCGGAGTGGACCCGGGCCGGGCCGGGCGAGTACACGATACACGCCGGCGTCAACGTCGAGTCGGCGTCCGCGAAGGGCGTCCGCGACGAGACGACGATCGAGATACGGTAGCCGTCAGGACGTCCCGTCGTAGAGGCGGTCGGTCGCCGACTCCGCGAGCGCCCGGATGTCGGCGACGAGGTCGTCGCTCCGGTCGATGGAGTACGCCGGGTCCTCTCCGCCGGTCGACTCGACGATGTCGAACGGTTCCATCGCCTCCAGCGCCTCGATGACCGCGCTCTGGTAGATGTCGGCGTGGGCGGCGAGAGGCCGTTCCTGTCGACGAGCGTCGTGACGTCGTCGATCGGTCCCTCGGGAACGTCAGACATACCGGCGGGTTGCCGTCGGAGTGGTATAATCACATCGAAGCGGCACTCACCATTCCACCGACAGCGTTCCGTCGCCCTCGGGGTCGGGGGCGATCTCCTCGTCGGTCCGGCGGTCGACGACGTGGATGACGCCGCGGTTCTTCTTCGCCGGGCAGGCCTCCGCCGCGCGGACGTTGTGCGCGAGGTCGTCGTCGTCGAAGAAGTAGACGTTCGGCTGGGCGATGCCGGTCGACAGTTCCATCTTCCAGTTGTCCGAGACCTCCGCACATTTGCCGGCCGCGATACATCTGTTCGCCTCGAAGATGATCTTGTACGGGGCCTCCTCGACGGGCGGGGCGTCGGTCTCGCCGATGTCACTCGGGTCGGGCGTGGCGTCGGCCATATCGACGGAAGGGAAGCGACGGGTTTGGCTCTGACGGCTGGCCCGGCGACCGCCGGGGCGTTTAATACCGACGGCCGCACAGAGGGGGCATGACCCTCGACCCCGTTCACTTCGACGGCATCGCACGGTTGGCGGGCCGCATCGACCAGCGGGTCGACGCGACGGACCACGACGACTTCGCCGAGACGGTTTTCGAGGAGTTCCTCGACCCGCTCGTCCACGACGGCCGCCGGGTGCTGGAGCCGCTCGACGAGCCCCGGCGCCGGCGGGTCGACGCCGAGGACGCCGCCCTGCAGGCCGCGCCCTTCCCGTCCCAGCACGGCCTCGACTCCGGCACCATCAATCCGACGACGTTCACCAACGGGCTCGTGCTGGACGTCGCACAGGCGGCGATGGCCGCCGTCCCCTCGGACCTGGAGCTGCACCGCGCCCGGAGCGTCGTGGCGACGGTCCACTCCAACGACGCCACCGTCGACTGCGAGGAGGACGAGTGGACGATGTTCGACGGCGGCTACTTCCGGGGGCGCATCCTGCAGGCGCCGCGGGTGAACCGCTACGCCGAGGCGGTGGTCCACGCGCTGTCGCTGTACCTCGCGGAGGTGACCCACGCGAAGACCCAGGCGGACGTGGTCGAGGACCTGCTCGTCCTCGACGGACCGATCTACCCGAAGGGGCTGCTCGCCTGGAGCGACCGCCACCCCGAACTGGCGGAGCTGCTGGCCGAGGCCGAACGGCCACGGGATGTCGTCGCCGGCTACATCGAGCTGGTGGAACGGTTCGTCGAGCGGGACGTCCCGCTGGTCGGCTTCGTGAAGAACGGCGACTCGCGGGCTATCACCCGGGCGGTCCGCAGCCGCGAGCGGGCGCCGTGGGTCGACGATGCCGCGTTCTTCCGGCGCGTGCTCGAGCGGACCGACGACGACGGCGAGCGGCTCACCGACGAGCTGACGTTCACCAACTGGTTCGTCTCCCGGGGCGGCGTCGATGGCCCGCTGTCGGCCGACGGCGACGCGCTGGGGCTGGAGCGGTCGCTCGATCCGGCGGCCTACGAGGTGACGTTCTGCTGTATCTACGACCCCCGCGAGGACCTGCTGTTCCGCGTCGAGGCGCCGGCGGCGTTCACCCGCGATCCCGACCGCCGGGCGGCGCTGACCACGCAGCTGCTCCGGGACGTCGCCGCCGAGGGCGGACCGCCGCTATCGGTGGCGAAAGCCGACGAACTCGCGCGCATCAGCCGCGAGGAGAAAGCCGCCCTCGGCCGCGCCATCGAAGAGCGGTTCGACGCCGAACGGAACCGGAGCTACGACGACGAGCGGTGGGGACTGGTCACATGACATCCTCCCCGGCGTTCACGCCGGGGTTTCCCCACGCTCGGGGTCGGGCCAGTCCCGACACCGACGGAGGCAAGATTCCACCCGAGGGGTGTACTCCGGTTCGTGCTCGGTACGTGAGCCCCGTGAGGGGTGTGGCGGGTTCGGCGTCCCGACAGGGACGCGGTATCTCCTTGCACAGCGTCCGAGACTGCATCGGACGACCGTCCGCGGTTGAGCGCGGACGGACACGGGCCGTGCCATCGGCCTGCCTGCCCTTTGGCCACGGTGGACAGGCTCGCACGCCGACGGGGTTGGATTGGTCGTGCCGTCACCCCATTCCGTGTTGCAGGGGGAGGGGTACTGTGAGCACCGAGCGGTGCGTCTCGGCGGGAAGGACCCCAGTGTTTCCGGATTGATTTCGGCGATTGAGCTACCGCCGAGTACGACCCCAGGCGGCCTAAATCCTGCGCTTGCGTCACCGAGCATATGTGATTCACGCCCGCTCTGAACGGCGGGACTCTCTCGCTATCAAAAGGTAGCGGCGTCGGCGGTCTCGATCACCTCAACGTGGACCGCCGCGGCCGGGACCCCGAGGCGGGCGAACTGCGTGCGAACGTGCTCGGTGGCGGCCCCGAGGGCCGCCTCGCGGCTCTCGAACCCTCGCGGCGTCGGCGACTCGAAGGCCACCTGCACCGTCCGGTCGCCCAGCTCCTGGGTCGTCCCACCGCTATCGACCTCGTAGAAGGCGTCGCAGACCCACACGTACGGGGCGTCCGTCGTCGGCGCGCCGCGGTACGACGGCGGCTCCTCGCCGGGTTCGTACAGCGTCCCCGTCAGGTCGGTTCCGCGTGCCGACCCGCGAACCTGTAACATACTTCGGCTACGACGACCACAGGCAAAAGCCGTGTGGGACGGGCCGGGCCGCAGGCGCCGGCCCGAGGGCGGCGTCAGGAGTTCATCGCGACGTAAGTGCGGGTGTTCTCGACGCCCTCGAGCCCCTGGATTTCGGTGGCAGCGACGCTCTTGACGGTCCCGGGGGAGTCGACGTCGGCCTTGGCGATGACGTCGACGTCGCCGGCGACGATGTGGGCGGCCGTCACGCCGTCGACGGCCTCGATGTCGTCCCGGAGGCGGTCGGCCTCGCCGGTGTGGGCCTTCACCATCACGTAGGCGACGACCATCTCAGACGCCCCCCGTTGCGGTGGCGGCGGGATCGCCGACGAGAATCTGTTCGACCTCTCGGAGGACGTCGAAGTCCGCGATGACGACGACCCGGTCGCCGACCTCTAGCGAGCGGTCGGCGTCCGGCAGCGCCAGCTGGCCATCGGCCTTGCCGAAGGCGAGCATCCGGGCGTCGGCCGGCAGCTCGATCTCCGACAGCGAGTAGCCCTGCATCGGCGACTCCGGTGACACCGTCAGCTGGACGAGCTGGAGGTTCTGGGCGATGTCGGCCACCGCGCGGACGTTGCCGCCGACGAGGGCGTTCTTGGCGGCGATGGCGCCCAGCCGCTCGGGGTAGATCACCTCGTCGACGTCGGCACTGTACTTCCGGATGGGGTACCCGCGGTCGTCGTCGTCGTCGACCCGCATCACCGTCCGGCAGCCGTGGTGTTTACCGACCATACAGGCGACGACATCGATCAGGAGGTCGCCGGTCAGCGCCGCCAGTCCGTCGACGGTGTCGAGATCCTGCGCCAGCAGCGTCTCTTCGTCGGCGCCGTCGCCGTGGACGACGTTGAACCCCTCGCTCTCGAGCCGGCCCAGCTTTTGCTCGTCGGCCTCGACGATGACCGCTTCGTGGCCCTCGTCTCGCAGGACCCGGGCGGTACGCATCCCGACTCGGCCCGCACCGACGATGAGGAATCGCATACGGTCACGTACGACGACCGCCCTCAATAATGTTACTCCGTGGCACGATGGCAATGTTCGATAAGCGACGGCCGACCGAACACATCTCGTCGGGTGGGATCGAAAGGGACCGGGCTCCCGAAATCCTCGCCGCCCCTTTCCGCACTCTATGTGTTCCATCCGAACGCTACCGGCACGATCGGCCGGAAAGGCTTTTTCTCCCTTCCCTGCGAGAGGATACCATGGTCCAGGCGTTCATTATGATCGAGGCCGACACCGGGCGCGCGGAGGCACTGCTGGAGACCATTCGGGACCTCGGCGGCGTGGCCGAGGCCAACATCGTCGCCGGCGATTACGACGTCATCATCGAGGCCGAGGCCGAGGAGGTGTACGACGTCATCGACGCCGTCGCCACCGAGATCCGGAGCCTCGGGGACGTCGTCGACACCAAGACATACATCTGTCTCGAGTAGCGGATAGCTACCGGTAGGGGTCGCCGTTGCGCCGGAGATGTTCGGCCAGCGCCTCGCGCTGTCGGTCCAGCGCCGCCGGCGGGTCCCCGTAGACGGGGTCGAAGAGTTCGTCGGGGTCCGGCTCGGCGGCCGCGGCGGCCTCGCGGGCGGCGTCGAACTCCGAGTCGGCCGTCTCGCGGGCCGACTCGGCGACCCCGGCCGCCGGGTGGTCGCCCGCCTCGAGGAATTCGACGAACCGCTCGACCGGGTCGCGGGTGCGCCAGGCCGGGTACGCCTCGCGGTCGGCGTAGCGGTCCGGATCGTCGCTCGTCGTGTGTGGTCCCTGCCGGTAGGTGAGGCTCTCGACGAGCACCGGCGCGCCGGCGCGGGCGTCCGCGAGCGCCCGCCGGACCGTCTCGTGGACGGCCAGCGGGTCGTTGCCGTCGACGCGCCGACCGTCGATACCGTAGGCGTCGGCCTTCCGGGCGATGGTGTCGCTGGCCGTCTGCATCGACGTCGGCGTCGAGATGGCCCAGCCGTTGTTCTCGCAGAGGAAGGCTGTCGGCGGCTCGAAGACGCCCGCGAACTCCAGCGCTTCGTGGAAGTCGCCCTCCGAGGTGGCGCCGTCGCCGAGATAGCAGACGACGGCCTCGTCGCCGTCGTTGCGGTCGGCGGCCATCCCCAGTCCGACGGCGTGCGGCAGCTGCGAGGCGATCGGCACCGCCTGCGGCAGCACCGGCACGTCGTGGTCGGAGCCGAACTCGGGGTACCCCCGCCGGAACCGAAGGACGTCGGCCATCGGCACGCCGCGGGCCAACTGCATCGCGTTCGACCGGTAGGTCGGCACCAGCCAGTCGTCGTCGGCCATCGCCAGCGCCGCTCCGACCTGGGAGGCCTCCTGGCCCCGGAACGGCGGGTAGCCGCTCATCCAGCCCTGTCGCTGGAGCGCGAAGGCCCGCTCGTCGAAGACGCGGGCCCGGACCATCTCCTCGAGCAGCTCGCGGGCCAGCTCCGGGTCGACCGTCCCCGGGTCGCGGTCGCCGACGACGCGGTGCATGCTGGCCCCTCGCCGCCGGGGGACAAAGCCGTGGCGGACGGACGGACAGACCGAAGGGCCTCGACGCGGTACCGCCGGTATGGTCTCGGCGCTCGACGCGGTCGGACTGGTCGTCCTCGTCGGCCTCAACACCCTGCTCGCGGCGGTGCTCACACGGGTGTTTCGGGTCCGGCTGGCGACCCGCTGGGGGAGCATCCTCTACACGCTGGCGCTGACGCCGCTGGCGCTCGTCGTCGTGACGCTACTTCTGGGACAGGCCCTCGGCCCGGACCTCGGTGGGACCGCGACGGTCTTCGGCGTCACCGTCCTGGTGCCGCTGACGCTCGGCGTCGCCGTCGACTACTTCTGGATGCCGGCCCCCGACGAGGTCGAGGTGCCGGACACCGTCTAGCGAAGCCGCTCAAGGGCCGTCTCGGCGGCCTCGACGACCGCCTCCGGCGACCGCGTGGCGTCGATCCGGACGAACCGCTCCGGCTCGGCCTCGATGAGCCGCTCGTAGTTGGCTCGCACCTCCGCGAGGTAGCCGGCCGTCTCGAACTTATTGGTTGCGCCGGCCCGCTCGGCGCCCGTCTCCGGCGGCACGTCGAGGTACAGCGTCGCGTCCGGCGTCCGGGTGAACGGCTCGTGGATCCCCATGACGTACTCCAGCGGCCGCCGGACGACGCCGTCCAGCGTCGCCGCCTGGTAGGCGTACCGGGAGTCGACGTAGCGGTCCGAGACGACGAGCGCGCCGTCGGCCAGCGCCGGCTCGACGACCCGCGAGAGGTGATCGGCGTGGTCGGCGGTGTAGAGGAACAGCTCCGCCAGCGGGTCGGCGTCGGCGTCGCCCAGCGAGCGCTCGACGACCTCGCCGTACCACGAGTCGGTTGGCTCGCGGGTGAACACCGTCTCCCCGGGCAGCGACTCCCGCAGCGCCTCCGCGACGGTCGTCTTCCCGCTGCCGTCGATGCCCTCCAGCGTGACGAGCATACCGGCACCTCGGGGCCGACGCTCTTAGTCGCCTGGGCCATAGCCGTCGGACCGCGCCGAGAACTCACCGGGCCGCTCGCGGGCCGGACCGCCCGGCGCGCTTCGCTTCGAGGACGGCACCGGCCGCCAGGTCGCGGGCCAGCGTCTCCGCGGTCGGGTCGTCGGCTTCGGTTTCAACCTCGACCCCCGCCGAGACGACCGATCCCGCCGGCGGCCGGACGGCGACGGTCGCCCGGAGGCCGTCGGCGCCGCCGGAGATCTCGCCGCCGACGACGAACTCGTCGGACAGCAGCGCGCGCGTCGAGGCGGCGACGTCGACCAGTTCCCGGCGAAGCGTGCGGCGGCGCTCGGCCGAGGGCTCGGCGTCCGGCGGCCCGGCATGCGGGGCGTTTCCGTGCATCTGTCTTTCGTACACCGCACCCCAGCAAAAAGCCGTCGGCCCGCCGGTCACAGCAGCGGGTCGCTGTCGCCGTAGACGGCGACGACGACGGCGGTGGCGTGGGCGTCGGTCGGCGCCTCGGCCGTCGCCGTCAGGCGGCCGTCCTCCTCGAAGGCCCACTCCCGCAGCTGCCGGCCGGTCGACAGTCCCGCCTCGACGCGGGCGACGACGTCGCCGGGGTCGGTGCCGTCGGCCTCGTAGAACAGCCCCGGCCCACCGGGCTCGCGGGACCACCCCAGCGAGGCGACGGCGGGACCGTCCTCGTCGGGGGCGACCGTCGACCGCCCCTCGACGACCGTGAGCCGCTCGCCGGCCGGGCCGAGGTCCGGCGCCTCGCCGACGACCTCGACGGCCGCCGCCGCCGGGATGACCGACGACACCGATACCAGGTTGTAGTCGTGGACGTTCGCCGCCGCGAGCGCGGCGTCGTAGGAGGCCGTCGCCGTCGGACCGGTTGCCGTCCCCCGGACGACCCGGATGGTTCCCATCGTCGTCGGTCGGCGACCGAGACATAACGGCGTTTCGAAACGGCCGGACTCAGCCGTCGGCGTCGGCGTCAGCCTCGGTGAAGCCCTCGATCGTCGCCGACAGCACCGTCTCGCCGTCGGCGTTCCGGCAGTCGACGTCGGCGGTGACGGCGTAGCGGTCCTCGCGGGCCTCGACCGTCTCGTGGGTCCACTCGCAGGTGATCGACTCGCCCGTGTACACCGGCTGGCGGAACTCGAAGTCCATCTCGTGGGCGAGCATCTCGAGGTCGCCGCCGACGGCCGTCGGCAGCGTCGCCGTCAGCAGCCCCTGGACCAGCAGCCGACCGTCGGCGTCGGGATCGGTATGCCGCGGCTGGTCGTCGCCGGACAGCGCCGCGAACCGGCGGACCTCCTCGGTCGTGAACGTCCGCTCGACGGTGTAGCTGTCGCCCTCGGTCGGCCGGGTCACGCGGCTTCCCTCCGGGTCGTCCGGTCGTCCGTCGTCGGTCCTCGGTGCATGCCACCTGCTACTGCGTGTAGTCGCTTAATATTTGAGCGAGGCGACCCGCGAGCCCGATCGGGGACCGTCGGCTCATACTGCCAGCTGTAATTCTTTCAGCTTCCTCGGCAATATCCGAGTAGATACCGTCCAGGGCCTCATCCTCCAGGCAGGACCGCTTCACGTGGTTACAGCCGGCAGTATCAGCTCCCGGCGGAGCGCTTGTCGAGGCCGGCGGCCTCGATGTCCTCGCCGCCGACCGACGACCGCAGGGCGTCCATGCCGTCGTCGCCGTCGATGGCGGGGCCTCGCTGGCGGCGGCCCACTCGTCGATATCCTCGTGCGTGCGGAAGGTCGGCGTCACCGTCGCCACCTCGTCGTGGTACAGCAGCCACCGCAGGCTGGCCTGGGCCATCGTGCGCGTGCCGCCGGCGCCGTCCGCGGAGCCCTGCTCTGCGCGTTCCAGGAACCGCAGGGCGTCGACCTTCTGCCAGCCCGTCTCGTACCACTCGTCGGGCCGGTAGGCGCGGTGGTCGCCCTCGCCGAGTTCCGTCTCGGGCGTCACCTGCTCGTTCAGCAGCCCCGAGGAGTGCGGCACCCGCGGGATGAGACTCGTCGATGAGCCCGTCCGCTCGATGGTCTCGAGGAAGTGGGCGCCGACCTCCTGCTCCAGCAGGTTCCACACCAGCTGGACGGAATCGAACTCCTCCTCGATCGCGAAATCGCCTTCCGCGAGCCAGCCGATGGACGGGCCCAGCGCCAGCCCGACGGCGTCGGCGCGGCCGTCCTCGCGGACCTCGTCGAGAAACTCCAGGACGTCGGCGTCCATTTCCTCGACGTCCGCGTTATGCAGCTGGAGGACGTCGACCCGCTCCAGGCCGAGTCGGTCCAGCGACTTCTCGAAGGCCTCCTCGAGGTAGTCGCGGTGCATCTCCTTCGGCAGCTCGCCGTGGCCGGCCTGGGGATTGTTGTAGAAGTCGTAGCCGAGCTTCGTGGCGACGGTCACCTCCTCGCGGCGGTCGGACAGCGCCCGCCCGACCAGCTCCTCCGAGCGGCCGTGGCCGTAGACGTCGCCGGTGTCGAAGTAGGTGACCCCCTGGTCGACGGCGTAGTCGAGCATCTCGATGGCCTGTGACTCGCTGCGGTCGCCCCACCAGTCGGTGCCGACGACCCAGGCGCCGAAGCCGATCTCCGAGACCTCAACGCCGGAGTCACCGAGCGTCCGATAGTTCATACCTGCTTGTTGTGCACGTCTACACTTATCGCCCGCGGTTTTACCGCGGTCCGACCTCATTACGATTCGTAGAGTGATTTCGAGGAGAGGACGCCGACCAGATCGGACAGCATTCCGTACAGGGCACGGCCGAGGATGGACAGCGAGACGAGTATTAATACTACGAGTTGTGCGATCAAAAGGGCTAGAACCCACCCTGGCCCCACAAGGAGATTCACGGGGAACATGAGGGCGGAGACGACGAGGAGAGCGATCATGACCCACGTTACGTAACCGGTGAACACCCCTCGAAGGTCCGCTCCGAGAACCGTTATGAAAATAGCGATTGCTAATAGAGCATCGGCCCGCTCGACGGTGAGCAGGGTGGAAACCTCAAACAGAACCGGCATAGTAATTACCATAATATTCAGCACGAAGCCGACGGACAGTATCGTCGCCCCGAACGCTGCGATCACCGGCTGAACCGCGAGGTACTCCTTACGCCGAATTCGATTGACCGGGAATCGAACGCGTTCGGGTTCGCTCTTTATGACTTCGTCCCGTATTAGTGATCTCGACCGCATGATCGCCGCGGCCGCCAGAATGATACCTCCGGATCCAGAAATTATTTGTGGGTAAACGGTCGTCGAAATCTCGTATCCCGACGCTGCGCCGACAATCCACACTGTTAATACATTAATCCATACAAACCTGACAGCCGGGGATACTTCCGAAATGACGACCTCCTCCCGGATGTGGTGTATTTTGACGTTGTCATCGCTGAATAGGAGTGGATCGACCAGTCGAACGACGAGTCGTGAAATCCCGTCGTCAAGCGAGGAGGTCCACTCATCGAACAGGTCGAGCGCTCTGGAGACGATCCAGATGGCCGTCGTGAGAATCGACCGTATCCGCCGAATCATACTCCGAGATTACCGACCCGGGACTAAAACCCATAGCGGCGTCGACTGTTAGTACTCCCAGTTACGGGTTCACGACGGGTCAGTCGTACGTGTCTGACACAACAGCAACCCATAACACCGCGGCTCCCCTCCCATCGAGACATGACGAAGCGCCACGTCTCGCTGCCGCCGGAGGCCGAGGAGGGGCTCGAGGCGTTTCTCGGTCAGGTCGACCGCCGGCTGGCGAGCGACGAGGACACCTGCGAGGTCGTCGAGGACATCCTCGTGGACCTCCACGGCGACCGCGACGCCTACGAACGGTGGCAGGCCAGCGAGGAGGTGTCGCCGGCCGAGCGGGTCCGGCTCCAGGGATACGACCCCTGCAACGCGACCCTGGAGAGCGAGTACTACGCCGAAAAGGACGAAGAGGCCTTCGAGGACTCGAAACACCTCCAGTGGCTCTGGCGGCAGTTCGACGCGACGCCGATGGCCGACAACGTCGAGTTCGCACTGCGGTTCCGCCGGATGCTGGCCGATCACCTCTTCGCCGACTGCGGGCAGAACTGCCGGTTCTTCAAGGGCATCACCTTCACCTACGGCCACAACATCTCCGTCGGCGACAACGTCGTCATCCACGACGACGTCCACCTCGACGACCGCGGCAAGTTGACGGTCGGCGACCGCGTTTCGATCAGCGACGGCGCCCACATCTACAGCCACGACCACGACCTCGTCGACCAGACCGAGGTCGAGAACTTCCACACCGTCATCGCCGACGACGCCCGCGTCACGTACGACGCGATGGTGCGGGCCGGCGTTCGGGTCGGCGAGAACGCGGTTCTCGGCGCCCGGGCGGTCGCCCAGTCGGACGTCCCCGACCA
>PXRZ01000026.1:15458-18726 GCA_003022945.1 Halobacteriales archaeon QS_8_69_73
GCCAGGCCGGCGAGGGCGCCGCCGCCGGTCAGCAGCGCGAGGAGGCCGACGACGCCGACCCACGGCGGCAGGACGAACGACACCCACGAGTCGGCGACCGCGAGGGTCTCGCCGACCGTCCCGCCGTGGGCGGTCCCGTTGAGTTCCCGCCCGGAGGGGACCTCTCCCGGCTCCTCGCCGCCGACGCCGAAGCGGTCGGCGTCGTAGACGATGCCGCGCTCGCCGGTCAACTCGTGGGCCCACACCACCTCGCCGTCCGGTCCGACCTCGAGCACGCGGAAGTTCCGCGAGTCCGCGATCAGCGTGTTGCCGTTCGGCAGCCGGTCGGCGTCGCGGGGCCACTGGAGGCGGTCGCCGGCGCTCGGCCCCTCGTAGCGCCACACCTCCTCCATCGTCTCGGCGTCGTACTCGACGACCCGGTTGTTCTCGCTGTCGGCGACGATGAGGGTGTCGCTCGCCTCCAGGTAGTCGGGGTCGTGCTGTTCGTACATGAGGGAGTGATCGCCCGGTTCGCCGTACACCGCGACGACGTCGTCGGTGTCGGGGTCGACCTCGACGACGACGTCGAAGTTCCGGATGGACATCAGGAAGTTGCCGTTCTCCAGGCGGTCAACGTCGTTCATATGGGTCCAGTCCTGTCGCGGGCCGGTGTAGGCGTGGTCTTCCCGCGACGTGCCCTCGACGTGGTCGGCCCAGAAGTCGCTGCCCTCGTCGAGGTTCTCTTTGGCCGACCACTCCCAGGTGACGGTCCCGTTGCGGGCGACGGTGAACATCCGGTGGCGACCCATGTCGATGACGACCGTCTCGCCGCTCGCGAGGCGGTCGGCGTCGTGGACCTCGTGGTAGGAGATCTGCCGGTCGTACCAGTCGTACTCCCAGGTCACCTCGCCGGTGTCGGGGTCGACCTCTTGGACGCGGTTGCGGACACAGTGGTCGCCGGACGTGTTCGCCCACCGCTCGGGACAGTCGGCGTCTGGCACCTTCTGGCCGAACGACACCAGTACGTTGCCGTTGTCGAGCGGTTCCCCGTCGAAGACGGCGGCGTCGCCGGGCGCGTACTCCCAGGTCCGGTCGCCGGACTCGTCGAGGACGAAGGCTTCGCCGTTGTGGTTGCCGAACCAGCCGTACGCCTGGACGGTGACGAGCGTCCGACCGTCGGCGGCCTCGACGGCGTCGTCGGCGGCGGTGTCGTCGGCGGTGACCGCGAGCCCCCCGAGGACGCCGACGGAGACGGCCAGCAGGACACCCAGGACGGCGACCCGTCGCGTTCGCATCGGGCGGCACCTCGCGGCGACCGGCAAAACGCTTGACGGTTCCGGTCGTGCGGCGGAAGCCGTTTCCGGCCGGGGGTCCGACCCCCGGTCGTGCGGAGCGTCGCCATCAACGTCGGGGCCAACACGAACGAACCGGGCTTCCGGGGGCCCATCCGCGACGACGGCCGCTTCGAGTACGTCCCTATCCCGGAGCCGGAGCCGACCCGCGAGGACGCCGCCGTGCCGACGTACGGCGACCTCGAGTTCGAGCGCGTCGACGCGAGCGGCGTCGCCGACCGGCCGGTCCACCTGGATCCGACCTTCGCGGGCGTCCACGGCCGCGACCGCTACACCTACGGCGACCCCCACGGCGTGAAGGCGCGGCCGCTGCTGGAGCTTTCGGCCGGCGACTACGTTTTCTTCTACGCGACGCTGTCGACGGTCGGCGTCGACCCCGCCGACTGGCTCGCTCCGGAGTGGGGCGCCTACATCATCGGGCAGTTCCGGCTGGCTCGCGACCCGCTGACGCCGGCGGCCTTCCGGGAGTTACCGGCCGACGAGCGGGCGGTCTTCGCCGAGAACGCCCACCGCAAGCGGGCGACCTTCGACGCCGAGGTACTGCTGGAGGGCGACGAGGCGTCGGCGCTGTACGAGCGGGCGGTGCCGCTGTCGACGCCGGAGGCGGGCGTCGACGCCAACCGGCTGGTCACCGAGCTGTCGAGCGACTCCGGAAAGGGGCCGTGGTGGCGCCGGCCGATGCGGTTCGACGCCGACGGGACGGCGGCGCTGCTCGAGGTGCGCGAAAACGGGGACCGAAGAGCGGCGTTCGGCTGATGGTCGGGTCGGGTCGACCGTGCCGTCGCCGTCTCCTCGACCACGGTCTCGGTCCGGGCGGCCGGCTCCGTCCCCTTTGTTCCGGGTTCGTTCATCTCCATTAAGCTCCGCAGCGTCGCGTCGGTTCCCAACCGTCCGTCGCTCATCCGTGGTTCGGACCGGACGGAGGAAACGCAAACGGGGCGAATCTCCGCCGGACCGACGAGTCGTGAACGGTCCGAACGCGGACCGGGGTCGGGGCCCGGCCGTGCGGTTCCCGGCGACCGGTGGCGCGGGACATCGACACGGCGGCCGACCGGCACCGTAGCGGACGATCGTCCGAGCCGGCGAGCGGCCCGTTCGTTCGGGGTGTTGGGCGGCGACGGCGACCGGGCGGGTGGCCGGGAGCGCCCGGCGGTGTCCACGGAGCGGAAGCCAATGGAGCGGCGGTTCGAGCGCGTTTCCGGAGTCCCGCGGTCCGCCGGATCGTTTGGACGGTTTTGTCAGAATTCGTTTTATGAATGAGCTACCAACGTTACAATACCATGAGTCAAGAACCATCAGAATCGGACGGCGACCACGACGTCGGGCGGCGAACGTTCATGAAGGCCTCCGGCGCGGTCGCAGGCGCCGGCTTGCTCGGCGCCGGGGCGAGCGGCGCGGCCGCAAGCGAGGAGTTCGACGACCGGCTCCGCAACTGGCGGAGCGTCGAAGCGAGGAAGGTCTGGGACCGCGGCTACCGTGGTCGGCCGGACCGGACGCTGGCGCTGACGGATTCGCCGGCGGACGCCCGCCACCCCGACTTGGGGCCGTGGAACGACGTGGTGCTTCAAGGAACTGACGACGGCATCGAGTTGACCGAACTCGGTGGCACGACGACCACCACGGTGTACACCCAGGACGTCCGCTCCGACTCGTTCAGCGGGTCGCGGGCCGGCGCCGGGGCGCTCGGCTTCTTCGAGTTCACGCGGTACTTCTACGTCCCCGACCGGACGGAGTCGACCACGAAAACCAACGGCGGCACGTACAGCGGCGTCGGTGCCGGGGCCGCGGCCGGAATCGGACAGGAGACGGACCCGTTCACGGTCGACCCGGAAGATAACGGCGGCGACAGCTACCGCATCGACGCGACGCTCACCTGGGAGCCGTCGAACACCGAGGGAACCGAGCCGGTCCGGGCGGAGTTCGAACTGCGCGACACC
>PXRZ01000026.1:18826-20126 GCA_003022945.1 Halobacteriales archaeon QS_8_69_73
CGCCAACCCCGACTCCACCGGCGAGGGGTACGTCGACTCGACGCTGACGTTCAACGTCGACGCGCCGGAGGCGCAGGCGGCCCGTCTGGAGGTCGTCCTCCAGAGCTTCGACGGCGATAACGTTGCGAGCGCGGGCCCGGGCATCCTCGCGACGCCCAGCAGCAACGAGATCACACTGAGAACGAGAGTCGACCCGGGGCTGTACCGGTTCAGGGTGACGACCTGGCGGGGCGTTTCCTCGTGGGACATCGAATCCGGCGTCGAGACGGTTATCGACGAGGCGGCGTACGAGGGCGCGGGCGACCAATCCGAGTACGCTACCACGGAGTACGAATTCGACGAGTTCACCGGTGACGTACTTCCGAGCAACGACGACGATATCACCGTCGACACGCCGAAGCTGGTCGGATTCTACAACGAAGCGGGTCGTTACCAGGGCGCCCCGGTGCCGAACGATCCCAACGGTCACGGCAGCCACGTCGCCGGCATCATGACCGGCACGGGTCAGGCGAGTTCGATCGACTACGGCAACACCACGGCCGAGGAGCCGCGTGCGGTGCTGGCGCCGACGGACTTCGTCGAGTACGGGGTCGACGTCGGCGCGAACGAGACGGTGTTCGCCTCGGCGCTCGGCGAGGGTGTCGTCGTCGAGATCGTCTACGATGGCGAGGTGGTCCACCAGGCGCCGCTGCGCGAGGACTCCGTCATCGCCGACGCGCCGGCGGTCCACGATTCCGGCACCGACACCTACACGATCCGCGTGCGTCCGTTCGAGACGAACGACGGCACGCCGGCGGCGGCCCGACTCGACGAGATCGCCTACGGTGGATACGTGACGACGTACACCGACGACGTCCTCGGCGAGCGGACGGCGAACGACGAGGACTCGATGCACGCCGGGATGGCTCCGAACGCCAGTCTCGTCAGTCTCGAGGCGCTGAGCGCCCCCACCGAGGACCTGACGGAAATCTCCGGCGACCTCGCCGGGAAGCTGAACGTCCGGGCGATCAACATGTCGTGGGGCTATCTCGGCGGTGCGCCGCTCGGTGCCGAGGGTGAGGCATTCACGGGTCCGCTGGACGGCATCCGCGCGGCGGCGAACGACGGCATTCTCACCGTCGCGGCAGCGGGCAACTCCTGGACCCCGGCCAACGGTAACGGTGCGCCGGCGGTGGCCGCCGAGGCCATCTCCGTGGTGGCGACCGGCCCACTCGACGGAATCACGTCGTACTCCTCGGGCGGGATCGGCGGTCGCGACCAGGACGACGGCAGCTTCAACGGCAAGCCCGACGTGATGGCC
>PXRZ01000017.1 GCA_003022945.1 Halobacteriales archaeon QS_8_69_73
GCACGCCCATCTCGGCGACCTTCAGTTCGGGTTTTTCGAGGTCCATCTCCCCGCAGACGCGCTCGACCGACCGGTGGACGTCGGGGTAGCGGTCCTCGGACATCTCGTCGGCGCCGGCGCTCCGCAGCGCCGCCCACTTGCCGAACTTGTACTGGAAGCCGGCGAACAGCACCGTCCCCAGCAGGACGAGCGGGATCGGCGCGCCGAACCCCTCGATGGCGACGATCGCCAGGAGCATGTAGAACCCGAAGAGGATGCTCCCCACGGCCGCCATGCGGGCCTTGAGTCCGACGTGTCGCATGTCAGCCCGCGGTAGGCGACTGTCGGATAAATACGTTCTGGCAGAGATGGTACCGTCCCGCATGACTGACGCACAACGTATAAGTCAGTCGGTTCTTCATAATCGAGCGTGCCATCCGGTACGTCCGCCGGGCGCCGGCGTACGGCGGCTGACGAGCGTTCCGAGACGGCGGCTTTTCCGAGCGGCAAACGTCCGTGAGACGGCCGTCGGCGGGCGTGGCGACCCGTCGGCGGCCGGCCCCGGACGCTCAGTCCGATCACCAACTGCATTACACCACAACATGACACACGACGTATTCACCGGCGTCTTCCCCGCGATGACGACGCCGTTCCACGACGACGAGAGCATCGACCACGACACGCTGCGCGCCCACGCCCGGACGAACACGTCGAGGTCGTCGAGACGGTGGTCGACGCCGTCGACGACGTGCCGGTCATCGCCGGCAGCGGCTCGAACAACACCCGCGAGGCGCTGGAGCTGTCCGAGCGGGCCGCCGCCGCCGGCGCCGACGGCCTGCTGCTCATCTCGCCGTACTACAACCGGCCGGAACCGGACGGCACCGAGACGCACTTCCGGACGATCGCCGATGCCGTCGACCTGCCGCAGATAATATACAACGTCCCCGGCCGGACCGGTCGCAACATCGCCGTCGAGTCCGCCGTCGCGCTGGCCGAACACGAGAACATCGTCGGCTACAAGGCCGCGAGCGGCGATCTCGGTCGAACGAACGAGGTCGTCGAGCGGACCCACGACGAGAACTTCGGGGTGTTGTCCGGCGACGACGCGCTGACGCTGCCGGTGGTCGCCCAGGGCGGCACCGGCTGCATCTCCGTGGCCGCCAACGTCGAGCCGGACCGCGTCGTCGCCCTGGTCGGGTCGGCGCTGGCCGGCGACTTCGAGCGCGCCCGCGAACTACAGTACGAGTTGGGCGACCTGTTCAGGGTGCTGTTCGCCGAGAGCAACCCCATGCCGATCAACGAGGCCATGGAGATGCGGGACGTCCACTCGGCGACGATGCGGTCGCCGCTCTGCCCCCTGCAGCCCGAGACCCGCGAGCGTCTGCGGGCGGTGCTCGACGACCTGGAGCTCGGATGAGGCTCGTCGTCATCGGCGCGACGGGCCGGACCGGCGGCGAGATCGTCGCCGAGGCAACGGAGCGCGCCCACGACGTCGTCGGCGTCGCGCGCTCGGCCGGCGAGGTCGGCGACGTGCCCGTCCGCCCGGCCGGGGAGCTGCCGGCGCTCCTGGCCGACGCCGATACCGACGCCGTCGTCGACTTCACCGTCCCCGAGGCCAGCCGCGAGCACGCCGCCCGCGCCGCGGAGGCCGGCGTCCCCTACGTCGTCGGGACGACCGGCTTCGACGACGACGGCCTGGCCGCCCTGGACGCCGCCGCCGAGTCGACGGCCGTACTGAAGGCCTCGAACTTCGCCCGCGGGGTGCAGGCGCTGCTACGGGTGGTCGAGGCCGGCGTCGAAGCGCTGCCGGAGTACGACGTCGAGCTGACCGAGACCCACCACGCCGGCAAGCGCGACGCCCCCAGCGGCACCGCGAACACCGTCCTCGACGCGATAGAGGCAGCCCGCGGCGAGGCGCTGGACCGCACCCACGGCCGCGAGGGCGAACACCGCCGCGAGAAGTCGGAGGTCGGCGTCCACGTCCGCCGGGCCGGGGCGGTCCGCGGCGAACACGAGGTCGTGCTGGCGGGCAACGACGAGGTGCTGACGCTCTCTCATCGCGCCGAGTCACGTCGGGTGTTCGCCGCCGGCGCCGTCGACGCCGCCGAGTGGCTGGCCGGCCGCGATTCCGGCTGGTACGAGTTCGGGGACGTATTGTAGGTCTTTTTCTGCGCTCACACATAGAACCCCGTCTCGGACGGCCAGGGGTCAGAATGCTACCTCCCGAACCATCCAGATAAGGACGGTGACCACTACGACCAGAATCCCGGTAACCGCCGCCTCGTGGAGCCCTGGCCATCTGACGACGGCGAAGACGGCGCCGGAAACGACGAGAATCACGGCAACCGCGATGGTTTCGACATCACTCCCGTCTCGTGGCTCTGATACCTCGAAGCCCAGGAGGTGAGCCGTCGACCCGGCGAAGAGAGCCATTACGACGAGGTACCCAGTCCCTTCCACGGTTCCGAATCGTTGATAGGAGTTCGTAATCGCCCCGAAACCCGGCGCGAAGGCGAGCAGAAAGCTCAGCGCTACGCTCCCATTGTGGTAGGCCTGAATCCCCGATGCTATCATCGTGATGAACGGTCCCAAAAATACTGTAATAACCGCAGCGGCCATCGTATTCCGAACGGATAGCACATAGAGCGTCGCCAGATAGAGCACCACAGCGAGTACAGCCCAGAAGATGGTGGCCGGCTTCGACGCACCCGTGATCGGGCCAGGCGTCGAGAGCACCTCACGACGGTTCATCTGGATCGTCGGCACAACAGCGATTGATTGATAAATACTTTGTGCTGGAAAAGTAGTGTATATACAGTACTACTATAGAAAGTGTGTGCAATGAACCCCCATATCCCTGATTCAACAGAGCCAAGTCCCGCGTTTCCTACGAGACAATCCATGAGCACACTCCGAAACGACATCGAGGAACTCCAGAAACGAAACGAAGCGGGATTGACGGCGGACGACGCTGGCGAGACGGAACTCGCCGTACTGGAGGAGTTCCTGGACGCCCTTGAAGCCGGCGAGGTCCGGGCCGCCGAGAAGCGCGGCGGCGAGTGGGAGGCAAACGAGTGGGTCAAGCAGGGCATCCTGCTGAACTTCGGGCTTCGGTCCATCGAGACCCACGGCCACGGCGGCGTCGACTACCACGACGTGCTGCCGCTGCGGGACACCGCGGACCTACCGGAGCGCGGCACCCGGAACACGCCCGACGGCACCGTGATCCGCCGCGGTGCCCACGTCGGGAGCGACGCCATCCTGATGAGCCCGTCGTTCGTCAACGTCGGCGCGTACGTCGGCGACGGCACGCTGGTGGACTCCTGCGACACCGTCGGGTCGGCCGCCCAGATCGGCGACGACGTCAAGCTCGGCGCCTGCCGCGTCACGTCGGGATTCGTCGTCGGCGAGGGGAGCGTCGTCGGCGAGAACACGCTGTTGACGCCGAACATCCCGGTGTACGACCTCGTCGAGGAGAAGGTCGTCTACGGCGAGCTGCCGCCGGAGCGGCGGGCCTTCACCCGGTACGTCGAGTCGAGCGTCGGCGATCACGACCTCTTCGAGGGCGGCGCCTACAAGCCAGCCGTCGTCGCTACCGACGTCGAAGAGGAGACCCTGGAGGCCACCCGACGCGAGGACGCCCTCCGGGACAACTGAACGGGTCGCCTCGGGCGTGTTTCTCGGCGGCCCGTTCGAGCTTCAGCTTCGGGGGCGACCTTGCCGGCGAACACCTCGACGGGCTCACTGCGCTCGAACAGGATCATCGTCGGGATGGACCGGACCCCGAACTCCTCCATCGTCGCCTCGTTTTCGTCGGCGTCGATCTTCGCGACGGTGAGCCGGGGGTGTTCCTCGACGCCCGGCTCGACGACCTTGATCGCGGCCTCCAGCGCCTTGCACGGGCCGCACCACTCCGCCCGAAAGTCCAGAGGACGAGGCCGTCGCCGACTGCTGCCTCGTAGCTGTCGTCGTCGACGTGGACGATGCGATCGTGGTCGTCGCGGCCATCAGTCGCCGGAGGCCCTCACGTCCTCGGGATCCCCGAGTGGGTACTCGAGGCCGTTAGTACTGGCTGCTC
Organism: Halobacteriales archaeon QS_8_69_73; assembly: GCA_003022945.1. Lineage (GTDB taxonomy): Archaea > Halobacteriota > Halobacteria > Halobacteriales > Haloarculaceae > Natronomonas. Next base: position 4,058 of record PXRZ01000017.1, read on the forward strand.
TCCTCGGCGTCCTGATCATGATGATGTTGTCCTTGTTGCCCCGGACCCCGGAGTACGGCGCCACGGTCCCGATTCGTGGCTCGTCGTCCGCCGGCCACAGTACTTATTTACACGGACGATCGAAGTTGTCGTATGGAATCCCTGTCAATCAGCTCACTAGAAGCACAGCCCGAGGACGTCGAGTCGCTCCCAGATTCCGTCGACGAGGCCGCGGTCCAGCGGATGCAGTTCGTCGCGCGCCTCCTCGACGATAGCATCAGGCTGCCGGGAACGGAGTTCAAGATCGGTCTCGACCCCATCGTCGGCGTCCTGCCGGTCGCCGGCGACGCGGTCGCGGCGGCGCTGTCGGGGTACATCATCCTAGAGTCGGCCCGGCTGGGCGTCTCCTATCTGACGCTACTGCGGATGCTGGCGAACGTCGGCGTCGACTTCGCCGTCGGTTCGGTGCCGGTGGTCGGCGACATCTTCGACGTCGCCTGGAAGGCGAACGTACGCAACCTGCGGCTCGCGCTGGCCGACCTCGGCGCCGACGCCGAGGCCGTCGAGGTCGACTTCGAATAAGGGACCGCGTCAGGACTCGTCGGCGTCGGCGTCGCCGTCGCCGTGTCCATCTTCGCCGTCACCGTGGTCGTGTCCGTCTTCGCCGTCACCGTGGTCGCCGTCACCGTGGTCGTCGCTCTCGTGGGACGTGTCGATTTCGACGGGGTCAGTCATCGCCTCCTCGTCGTCCATCGCCTGCGAGACGCTGGCGGCGGTGTAGCCGGCGACGTAGCCGGCGGCGCCCCACACCAGGCCGCCGACGGTGGCGCCGGCGGGCCCGCCGACGGCGCCGAGCACCGACCCGGCGAAGCCGCTCGCGGTCGCGCTCTTCGCCGCCGCCTGCTCGGGGTCGTCCGAGAAACACTCGAGACCGTGCTCGTGGCTGTCGTCGCCGGTCATACGCGGGCTACGCGCCGCGGCCGTGAATCCGTTACGACTCTTCCGAAACACGCTTTCCTTTTGCCATCGGTCGGGCGAGGCCTACAGACGGTGCCGGACTCGGACCTCGTCGCCTCGTCGGCGTCCAGGCCGGGAGTGGCGTCGTCGGTGGCGCCGAAATCGGGAGAGAACCCGACGGCGAGGCGGCGCTCGTCGGTCATGTCCCGTCGGGCGGGCTCGAGTGGCCCGAGCGCTTCGATCCGAGTCGACAGCCTTGTTATCCGGCCCGCCCTCCGTCGGGCAATGAGTCTCACCGCCTCGCCGGCCGTCAAGCGCCTGGTCGACTGGGACGACGACCGGCTGGAGCGGCTCGCCGACGAGCACGGTACGCCGCTGTACGTGATCGACCACGACCGGGTTCGGGCGAACTTCGCCCGCTTCCGGGCGGCCTTCGACTTCGCCCACGTGATGTACGCGGCGAAGGCCAACACCGGGCGGGCGGTGCTGCGGACGCTGGTCGACGCCGGCGCCGACGTCGAGTGCGCCGCCGCCGGCGAGCTCCACCGGGCGCTCGCGGCCGACGTTCCCGCCGAGGACCTCCAGTACACCGCCGTCAACCCGCCGGCCGCCGACCTCGATTACGCGGTCGGACTGTGGGAGGACACGCCCGAGCTGACGGTGACGGCCGGCGCCGAGATGACGCTCGACCGCCTCGCGTCGCGCGGCTTCGACGGCCGGCTCGCGCTCCGCGTCAACCCCGGTATCGGAACGGGCCACCACGAGAAGGTGGCGACCGGCAAGGACGCCAAGTTCGGCCTGCCGTACGGCGAGGTCGAGCGCGTCGCGAGCGAGGCCCGCGAGCGGTTCGATCTCGTGGGGCTGCACACCCACGTCGGCAGCGGGGTCCTCGGTGACGACCTCGACGACCACCGGCGGGCCCTCTCGCGGGTCGCCGACGTCGCATCGCGGGTCGGCAGCCTGGAGTTCGTCGATCTGGGCGGCGGCTTCGGCGTCCCGTACCGACCCGACGAGGATCCACTGGACCTCGAGGCCGCCGCCGGGATGGTCCGGGAGGTGACCGCCGACCTCGAAGCGACCGTCGCACTCGAGCCCGGCCGGTACCTCGTCGCCGACGCCGGCGTGCTGCTGGCGCGGGTCAACACGGTCAAGGAGACCCCCGAGACTCGCGTGGTCGGCGTCGACGCCGGGCTGACCGACCTGGTCCGGCCCGCGATGTTCGGCTCGTACCACCACGTCCGCAACGTCTCGGGGGCGGATCGCGAGCCGGTCCCGTCGAGCGTCGGCGGGCCGCTGTGTACCAGCGCCGACGTCTTCTGCACCGACCGGCCGATTTCCCGCCCGGAGGCCGGCGATCTGCTGGCGGTCGGCAACGTCGGCGCCTACGGCATCAACCTCGCCAGCCAGTTCCACTCCCAGCCGCGGCCCGCCGAGGTGGCCGTCGACGGCGACGACGAGCGGGTCACGCGGCGCCGCGAGACGTTCGAGGACCTCACGCGGCTGGAGGACGAGGCGCCGGGCGTCGAATGAGACAGTAACCGTTCTGCGGGCTCTACGCAGGCCGAGAGTTTTTTATGATGGTCGGATGTCACTTCGGCCTACATGACCGCGGTCGATGCAACCCCCCACGGCGTGCCCACGCGTGCTGGTTCGTTCGTCCCCGAATCGTCACCGAGCGGTAGTCAGGGGGGGAAAGTGTGAGACAGCTCCACGTCCGGGTACCGGCGTCCGAGCGGTCGAGCGTCGAGGCGGTGCTCGAGGACCCCGACCTCGACCTCGAGTACGTCACCTCGACCGGCGGCAGTGACGACGATGGCGACGATGGCGACGTCCACTTCTTCTTTCCCCTCCCGACGGCGGCCGTCTCGGACGTCCTCGATGGACTGGACGACGCGGACATCGATTCGGACACTTACACCGTCGTCACGAAGGGCGAGTTCGCCCACACCGGCGAGTTCTCGGAACTCCAGCGCGAGTACAGTGACGAGACCCCGACCCTCTCGCGGGCGGAACTCGGCGCGGGGGTACAGGAGTTGCGGTGGCCGCGACTCATGTACTACGGTGGGTCGGTGCTCAGCGTGCTCGCCGCGACGTGTGGGCTACTCCTCGACCAGCCCGCGCTCGTCATCGGGGCGATGGTCATCGCCCCACAGGTCAGTGCCGCTCTCGCGGCCCCGGCGGCAGCCATAGACGGCAAGTGGGACGTCTTCACGGGCAGCGTCAAGGAGCAGGTACTCGGCCTCGTCCTCGCGATTCTCGTCGCGACCCCGTTCGCGCTGGCGCTCCGCCGGACCGGATTCGTTCCGCCGGCGGTCGAGGTCACGAGCATCGAACTCGTCGGCGTCAGACTCGCCCCGTCACTTCTGAGCACCATCGGCGCCACCGTCGCGGGCATCGTCGGCGCCTACGGGTACTCGACCGAGCAGTCGGTCTCCCTTATCGGGGTCATGATCGCGGCGGCGATCGTGCCCGCGGCCGGCGGCGTCGGCCTCGGCCTCGCATGGGGGGAGCAGGCGTACGCAGTCGGGTCACTGCTGCTTCTCGCGGTGAACGTACTCGCCATCAACATCGGCGCGTTCGTGGCGTTTCTCCTCCTGGGCTACGAACCCCCGTGGCTGTTCGGGGAGCAATCACTCGGGGACTCGGTTCCCGACGCGGACGTGCGCCGCGTGTACGTGACGATCCTGTTGGTGGCCGTCGCGATCATCGTGACCGGTGCCCTGACCGCGTCGCAGGTCGGCTTCGGCCATCAGACGAAGGGAGCCGTCCAGGGGACGATGTCGTCGCCGGCCTACGCCGACCTCGACATGACCGGGGTGACGACGGAGTACGGCGGTCTCGGCGCTCCGTCGGGACCGACCTCGGTCACCGTCACGGTGAGCGGCCCGTCCGGGACGCCGCCGGACGACCTCGCTTCGGATCTCGAAAGCGAGATAGAGCGTCGAACGGACCGGGACGTCGCGGTCGCCGTCGATTACCGGTCGTCATCGACCACGAACGCCTCGTCCGGCTGATACCGTCGGTCACAGGGACGTGAACCGGTCGCAGGGGAGGGGAGGGCAGGGCTCCGTGTGGCCCGACCCGGACGACGGCGAATCGTCGCTTCAAATACCAACTCCGTGTCGTCCGTCGGGCTGTCGTTCCCGCTCGGCCGCAGTCCAGAACTGTCCACCCCCGCTCGAATAGCCGGCGGAGCGGCGGCACGCAGCGCGGCGAACCGCCGTCGAGTCGCCGGGCACGACGGGAGAGAAGAGCCGTCCGGGAACGACGGTTCCGCCGACTATCCGTCGAGTTCGTCCACGAGGTCGCTCCCGACGCCGGTGTAGCCGGCCGGCGTCAGCTCGCACAGCTCCTCGCGGACCGACTCGTCGACGTCGAGTTCGTCGAACAGGTCGCGGAAATCCTCAAGGCCGACCTCTTGGCCGCGGGTCAGCTCCTTGACGCGCTCGTAGGCGTCGGTGTCGCCCTCCCGACGGAGGATCGTCTGGACGGCCTCGCCGACGACCTCGGGGGTGGCCGCCAGGTCCTCGCGCATGGCCGTCTCATTAGGCGTCACCTTCTCGAGGCCGGCGGCGGTCTTGCGGTAGCCGACGAGACAGTGCGCGACGGCGGCGCCGACGTTCCGTTTGACCGTCGAGTCCGAGAGGTCCCGCTGGAGCCGGGAGGTGGTGACGTAGTCCGCCAGAAACGTCAGGTCGGAGTTGGCCTTCGTCAGGTTGCCCTCGCTGTTCTCGAAGTCGATGGGGTTGACCTTGTGCGGCATCGTCGACGACCCCGTCTCGCCTTCGGTGGCCTCCTGTCCCAGGTACCGGTCGGAGACGTAGAGCCACATGTCCAGGTCCAGGTCCCGGAGGACGTTGTTGACGCCCCGGAGCGCGTCGAAGACCGCCGCCAGGTCGTCGCAGGGGTTGACCTGCGTCGACAGCGGCGCGTGGTCGAGGCCGAGCGACGCGACGAACCGCTCGGCGAAGGCCCGCCAGTCGACGTCGGGGTAGGCGGCCTCGTGGGCGGCGTAGGTGCCCGAGGCGCCGGCCAGTTTGCCCGACAGTCCGTCCGTGGCGGCCTCCAGCCGGCCGAGCGCCCGGCCCAGCCGCGAGGCGTAGACGGCCAGTTCCTTGCCGTAGGTGGTCGGCGTCGCCGGCTGGCCGTGGGTCCGGGCCAGCATCGGCACGTCGCGGTGCTCGCGGGCCGTCGCCGTCAGCGCGTCCCGCAGCTCGCGTATCTCGGGGACGAGCACCGCCTCGACGGCGCCGCGCAGCAGCAGCCGGTGGGCGAGGTTGTTGACGTCCTCGCTGGTCAGGGCGAAGTGGACCCACGGCGCTTGCGTCTCCTCGTCGGGGAGGTGCATCCGGAGGAAGTACTCGACAGCCTTGACGTCGTGGTTGGTCGCCGCGTAGTCGCCGTAGCCCTCCGTCTCCAGCCGCTTGACGACGTCGGCGTCGTCGGCGTCGAAGGAGTCGTACAGCGCCCGGAGGTCGTCGCGGCCCCGGTCGTCCGGCGCCAGCGGCGTCGCCTCGAGGTCCGCGAGCGCGAGCAGGTATTCGACCTCGACGCGGACGCGGGCGCGCATCAGCGCCGCCTCGCTGACGTGGTCGGTGAGCGGCTCCGTGTAGCGGGCGTAGCGGCCGTCCAGCGGCGAGACGGCGTCGAGGGGGCTCCGGTCGGTCATGTGGGGCCGTCGTCCGCCGCCGGCGAAAAGCGTGTCGAAGGGGGAGTGGGTGGTGTGCAGATGAGGATTCGAAGTCGTGCCGATCACCGACAGGAAACGAAACCATCCCCGGCCGTCGACAGTTCAGTCCAGTTCCGCTCGCTCGCCCGGTTGGCCGGCGTCTGTTCGGACACTGCCGGGGCGTGCTACACGTTCGCACGGCTCCTCAAGCGTTTTGCCGATCGCCGTCCTGCTCGACATCGTGCCCGAGTACCGCCCGGTTCCCGACGAGCGCGAGGACGACCGCGCCCGGATCACGAGCTACGGGTTCGACGCCGGCTCCGGCCCGTACGACCCCGATGCGACGCTCGACGAGCGGCTCGAGCGCCGGTGGTCGTTCGGCGAGGCGTACGCGCTGTACGGCGACGACGAGGCGATGCTATCGACCTGCGTCCACATGGCGTTCACCGCCCGTCTTCGGGGCGAGTGGCTCCCGGTAGCGGGCGTCTCGGCAGTTGCCTCCCCGCCCGAGCACCGCCGACAGGGGTACGTCGGCGACCTGCTGGCGGCGTCGTTGGCGGACTACCGCGAGCGAGGGTGGCCGCTCGCGGCGCTTCACCCGTTCGACGAGTCGTTCTACGCCCGGTACGGCTGGGCCACCGGCGAGCGCTACTGGACGGCGGCCGTCGAGCCGGCAGCGCTGGCGCCCGCCGCCGGGGAGACCGGGACGTTCCGCCGGGTCCGGGCCGAGGACGGTGAGTGTCTCACGCCCGCCTACGAGGCGTGGCTCGACGGCGTCGACCTCGCCACCCGCCGGAGCGCCGACTGGTGGCGCGACCGTCTCTTCCAGGGGGTCGACGACGAGCGGTACTGCTACGCCTGGGAGCGCGACGGCGAGGTCCGGGGCTACGTCATCTACGACATCGCCGACGACCGACTGAAGGCCCGCGAGTTCGCGTCCGCCGACCACGAGGCCTACCGCAACCTCCTGCGGTTCCTCCGGGACCACAGCTCGCAGGTCGAGGCGATCGAACTGTCCGGGCCGGATCACGCGCGGCTGATCGACCTCGTCGCCGACCGGGACGCCGTCGAGGCGGAGATTAGGGCGGGCAAGATGGTCCGGATCGTCGACGTGCCCGCCGCGCTCGAGGCGGTCCCCTACGCGGTCGACGGCGCAGACATCACGCTCGACGTGAGCGACGGCCACGCCGACTGGAACGACGATCAGTTCGCGCTCCGGGTCCGAAACGGCGCGGCGACCGTCGAGCCGACCGACGCCGACCCGGACGTCAGCCTCGACATCGGGACGCTGTCGCAACTGCTGGTCGGCCACCGCGGCGTCGAGCGCGCCCGCGCCGACGGCGACCTGGTGGTCCACGACGCCGACGCCGCCGGAACGCTGGCGCGGTCGTTCCCGCGCCGGGAGACGTTCCTCCCCGAGCAGTTCTAAGGGTCGTCGTGGCCGTCGCTTCGGACGCTCCAGCGGGCGCTGTCACCAGTTCGAGACTCCCGCCGGTAGCGGCCGGTCGACCGGCATCGAGCGGGACGTTCGGGGTGGTGTTCTCGGCGTCGGTGAACGCGACGTTCGGCGCAGTGCTCCCACCTTCCGACCCGGCTCCGAACGCCCCGGACGCCCCGGACCGCAACTCCTTTTGTCGCGGCGGAGCCCATCACGACCATGAGAATCGCCGGTATGGCCTCGAACCACGGCCGGAACCTGCTCCACCTGGCGGACACGGAGCCGGGCGGTGCCGAGCTGGCCATCGTGCTCACGAACGAGGAGGGCGCGCCAGTGTTGGAGGGCGCCGCCGAGCGCGGAATCCCGACCGAGGTGGTCGCCAGGGAGGACGCGGAGTCGCGGGCCGACCACGAGCGCCGCATTCTCCGGCGGCTGGAGGGGTACGACGTCGATCTGGTGTGCCTGGACGGCTACATGCGCATCCTCACCGAGACGTTCCTTGAGGCGGCGCCGACGACGCTGAACGTCCACCCCGCGCTGCTGCCGTCGTTCCCGGGGCTGGACGCCCACGAGCGGACGCTGGAGGCCGGCGTCGCCGTCAGCGGCTGTACCGTCCACGTCGTCGACGAGACGGTCGACGGCGGCCCCATCGTCACCCAGGAGCCGGTGCCGGTGTACGACGGCGACGACGTCGCCGACCTGAAGGAGCGGGTGCTGTACGACGCGGAGTTCACCGCCTACCCGCGGGCGGTGCGGTGGTTCGCGGAGGACCGCGTGACCGTCGCCGACGGCGAGGTGTCGGTCGACGGCGACGAGGACGGCCGGTTCCCCGCCCGCCGGCTGGCCAGCGCCGACCGCGACCGCGAGCTGCGGTACGGCGAGAACCCCCATCAGGCGGCCGCCGTCTACGCCGACGACGGCGACGACGTCGCGGGCGTCGTCGGCGCCGACCAGCTGAACGACGGCGCGAAGGCGCTGTCGTACAACAACTACAACGACGCCGACGGGGCGCTGCGGCTCGTCCGGGAGTTCGACGCGCCGGCGGCGGCGCGCGTTGAACCGGGTCTGCGACGCCGCGACCGCCGAGGCGATCACCGACTCGTTCAAGGAGGTCGTCGTCGCGCCCGGCTACACCGACGCCGCCCTGGACGTCCTCCGCGGCGAGGAGAACCTCCGCGTGCTGGACGTCGGCGACCTCGGAGAGCCGTCGGCGTCGCCCGTCGAGACCGACCTCGTCGGCGGCCGGCTGGTCCAAGAGCGGGACCACCAGTCGCTGACCGCCGACGATCTCGAGTTCGTCACCGACCGCGAGCCGACCGACGAGCAGGTCGAAACCATGCTGTTCGCCTGGCAGACGATCAAACACATCAAGTCCAACGCCATCCTCTTCACCGACGGCACCGAGACGGTCGGCGTCGGGATGGGCCAGGTCTCCCGCGTCGACGCCGTCCGGCTGGCGGCGATGAAGGCCGACGAGCACGCCGAGGGCAAGAACGCCGACGGCGCCCGGCGGGTCCGTCAACGACGAGGACGTCATCGAGGCCGCGAACGACCGCGACATGGCGATGGCATTCACCGGCCAGCGCGGGTTCAAGCACTGAGCGAACTCGCTTTTAAACGACCGCTCAGACGGGCGGTGTTCGGTTGGCGTGACGGCGGCTCGACGGCTTCGTCGCCAGTTACAAGACTCCTGTGTACGTTTACACGTGCATGGGGTCGAAGACGATAACCGTCACCGAGGAAGCGTACGAACGGCTGAAGGCGCACAAACGCGAGGGAGAGAGTTTCACCGACACGCTCCTTCGGTTGGCTGGCGAGCGGGGCGGGCGGTGGGACGGATACGGCTCGTTGCGCGACGTCGACGGATTCCGTGAGGCCGTCGAGGAGGGCGGTGAGACGTTCGACGAGGACGCGACCAACCGACGCCGACGAATCTTCGGGACCGACGACGGATGAAGGCCGTCGACACCACCTTCCTCGTCGACTACCTGACGGAGGACGACGAGGGACCGGTGGCCGAGTTCCTCGAGACCACCGAGAACGAGCCGCTGTACGCTCCGACGCTCGTGTTGAACGAGGTGTACCGCGGCGCGGTGTTCGCCGACGGTGCCGAGACCGTCGACGACCTGGCCCGACGACTCGAGTGGCTCGAACGACTTCCGTTCACCGACGCGAGCGCGAGGGAGGCCGTTGCCGTCGAACGGGAGCTGAAAGCCGACGGCGAGCCAATAAACCGTCTCGACGTGCTCATCGCCGGTGTCGTCCGGGAGGTTGGCGCCGAACTCGTCACTCGCGACAAGCACTTCCGTGCGGTCGACAGCCTCGAGGTGGTGGAGTATGCTGAATGACTGACCACGTCATTCGGTGACCGTGTCCGGCGGGTCGATAGCCGCCTCCCGCGCGGCTCGCATCGCCTCACGATGTCGCTCACGAACCGCCGCCATCTCATCAGGATTGGCGTAGTAGTACGTGAGCGCGCGGTGAACGTCAGCCCTCGATAGGTCGAGCTGGTCGGCAACTTCGCCGACCGGCGTTCCGCCGTCGATGACCAACTCGGCGACTTGCCTGACGGACACGCGACACCCTTCGAGACGGGGGTCGCCGCCCATCACGTCGTCGGTGCTGACGATACCGTCCATCATTCAATAGTTGTGCGTTATTGCGTATAAACCTTCAGCCGTTGGACCACCTCCCTCACCTGGCTACCACGACCCCCGTCACCGGGGGGGAGACCGTTCACCACCGTTATCACCCTCTCGCGAGGAGTCGTCCCATATTGTTCCCCGAGACGATAACGACCGACCGGCTCCGGCTGGAGCGGCTCTGTCACGAGACGGTCAACGTTTTTGAGTACCATGCTTTCTGTTCCCGACAGGAACCGGCCATCGAGGAGGTGACCGAGTACCTCCCGTGGGGCCCACACGAGACCGTAAAGGAGACCCGGGACTACATCGACGAACTCGAATCGGAGTGGGAAGCGGGCACCCGGGCCGAGTACGTCATCCGACCGAAGGAAGGCGCGTCAGGTGCGGGCGAGACCGTCGGCGCGGGCGGCCTGCTCGTCGACTGGGAGACCCGGACCGGCCGGCCGGCAATCTGGCTTCGGAAGGCGTTCTGGGGGAACGGATACGCCGGCGAGCGGGCCGAGGCGATGCTAAAGTTGGCCTTCGACCGGCTCGGCCTGGAACTCGTCGCGGTGCCCGTCGAGGACGGCAACGACAGGTCCAGACGGGCCGTCGAAACGTACGTCGAGGCTCACGGCGGCGACTACGATGGTCTCGTCCGCAACGCGACGGTCCCGGCCCGACGGTCGCATCATCGATCACCACCGCTACACCGTCACGGAAGCGCAGTACCGCGAGACAGCGGGCGACGCGTAGCCGGCCACGGACCGGTCGACGCAGGACGCAAGGAAGACGAGTGACCTTTGAGGCTTCCCCCCGACATCTCTAATATGGCAGACACCGACGACGCGGTCGAGGAGTTCCTCGAGCGGGCCGACACCGCCTATGAGGAGTACGATCACGGCTACGCCGACGCCGACGCGACGCTGCGGCGGCTGGAGCGGCACCTCGAACGGCTGCGGGACGCCGTCGAGGAGTGACCGCGGGCATCCAGCAGAGTTAACCCGACTCGCGCCGGGCACTGGAACATGACGGAGTTTTCTGCGCGCGTCGAGGAGGTTTCCATCAGCGGCATCCGCGAGGTGTTCGAGGCGGCGGGCGCCGATGCCATCAACCTCGGACTGGGACAGCCGGACTTCCCGGCGCCGGAACACGCCCGACAGGCGGCTGTCGATGCCATCGAGGCCGGCGAGACGGATGCGTACACCTCGAACAAGGGGACCGCCGAACTGCGCGAGGCCATCGCCGCGAAACACGGCCGCGACAACGGCTTCTCGGTCGACCCCGACGACGTCATCGCGACGGCGGGCGGCAGCGAGGCGCTACACGTCGCCATCGAGGCCCACGTCGATCCGGGCCAAGAGGTCATCGTCCCCGACCCCGGGTTCGTCTCCTACGAGGCGCTGACGCACCTGGCCGGCGGCGAGCCGAAGCCGGTGGCGCTGCGCGAGGACCTGACGATGTCGCCGGCGGCCGTCGAGGACGCGGTCACCGACGACACCGCCGCCTTCGTCGTCAACAGCCCCGCCAACCCGACCGGCGCCGTCCAGAGCGAGGCCGACATCCGCGCCTTCGCCCGGGTCGCCGACGACCACGACGTCCTCTGTATCTCCGACGAGGTGTACGAGCCGTTCGTTTTCGACGGCGAGCACTTCTCGCCGATGACGTACGCCGACTCGGACAACGTGGTCGTCGTCAACGCGGCCTCGAAGTTCTACTCGATGACCGGCTGGCGGCTGGGCTGGGTGACCGCCTCGCACGAGCGCGTCGAGCGGATGCTCCGGGTCCACCAGTACGTCCAGGCGTGTGCCTCCGCGCCCGCGCAGTTCGCCGCCGAGGCCGCCCTCGACGGGCCACAGGACCACGTCGAGGAGATGCGCGAGGCCTTCGAGCGCCGCCGGGACGTCCTGGTGGACGGCCTGGGGGACATAGGCCTGCAGGTGCCGACGCCGCGCGGCGCCTTCTATGCCATGCCGCGGGTGCCCGACAGCTGGGTGGACGAGGCCATCGACCGCGGCGTCGTCGTCGTCCCCGGCGAGGCCTTCGGCGACCACGGCGCCGGCCACGCCCGCATCTCCTACGCCGTCGGCATCGAGACGCTGAAGGAAGCCATCGAGGTTATGCGCGGGGCGACGAACGCAGTCCGGTAAACTACCCCGCCCTACTCGCTACCTTCGGCGGCTGCTTGAGGGCGGGGCGTTCTCACAGCGGTTTCGGCCCTGCCCCCGTGCATGGACGAGGCGCGACCTTCGTTGCAGTCGCGTCATCCCGCCCGAACAGCGCACGTAGGGGTGCTACGCCGCTTTGGACTGATTCGGCCGGTCTGCGACACTCCCGCGTTAATTGTCGGTGTCCGCTGCGTGGCCCCGGCATCAGGGGACGGTTTACTCGCGCCCCACCTCGACAAGACGTGCGCCTGCCGAGGCTTGCATAGATAACTATGGATAGCTTCATCAAAAAAGTATGTTTCAAATCGTCGTCAGCACCACGTACATCGAGAATCTCCACTCGTGCCGGGTCCCTCCTCACCCTACTCACTCGCTCCGCTCGTTCCTTGAGAGTGGGGCATCCACCTTGGTTTTCTGGTGACGGCGGCGACGTAGGCCGTCCGGCCTTCGGTTCCCGTCGGGGCCCGACTCCGAGCCGCCAAGTGCATCGGTCGCTGCGGAAAGGCATTTACCGATCGCTCGTGCTTTTCGAGACATGCGACGGAGGAGTTTTTTTCTCGGAGCAGGCGCCGCTGCCGTCGGGATAGCGGGCTGTAACAGGACCGCGGAGCAGTCATCCGGGCAGGTGACCGTACCGTACCTCGAGGTCGAGAACTACGAGACCTCCGCGGCGACGGTAACGGTACTGCTCACCGACACGAACCAGAACGTTCACCTCTGGAAGACGGTCGAACTCGACGGCAGTCCCGCGGGGAACGGAAGGAGGATCCACACCCACGTCTTCGACGACGAGTGGCTAGAGCCTCGCGATTACCGGCTGATGGTCAAGTGGCAGGAAGAAAGCAGTACGCGAACGACTCGCGTCGCCGGGATGATGGGGGTAGAAGACTGCGCTCACCTCATCGTCGCCATCGACGGCGGCATCGAGTACCAGACGCTGCTCGAGCAGTGCCCCACCCCAGGGTGAGCGCGTGGAACCGCCGGGTCGGCGCTCCCGATCGGACCGGCGGGTCGCACGCGGTCGGCATTTTCCATCGAGCACGCGACCGTCGATGTCTCGCCCCGTATCGCCCCCTTTTGCGTTCGGCGCCCACCGACGATGGACTGATATCTCGGCCGTCCATTCTCGTGCTCGTGACCGACGGGCCCGCGGATACCGAGGGTGATCCGACCGAGACGGCGACAATAGGGGCAGATCCGACCGGCCTCGCGGCCGTCCGGCGCCGCCCTCGTGCCCGGCAGTTGTTGGTCGTGGCGCTAGTCGTCGCACTCGTCGGCGGGTTCGCGCTCGCGGTCGGGCCCCGTCGGGTGGCGAGCGAATTGGCGGGCCTCGACCCGCGGTGGTTCGCCGCCGCCGTGGCCGCGTCGCTGTTGTCGCTCGCGATCTGGAGCGAGGCCCAGCGTTCCCTGTTCACCGCCGCCGGCGCCACGGTCCCGGCGGGCCGGTTCCTGCTCGCGTACGCCGTCGGCAACTTCGCCAAGCGGACGCTCCCCGGTGGGCGGCTGGGCGCCCCGGCCGTGATGGCGTACGCGCTCGGCCGGGAGACGACCATCCCTTACGAGCGCGGGCTGACCGCGGTCGCGATCGGCTACATCGTCGGCTTCCCGGCGGCGATCGTGGTACCGGTAGCCGCCGTCCCGCTCGTGGCGACGACGGGCACGACCAGCGCCGCCCCGCGGCTGGTCGCCCTGCTGGTCGCGATCGCGGCGGTCGCGCTCGGCCTGGGCGGACTCGTCGCGGCCCGCCCCGGGCCCCCGACCCGCCTGCTACACGCGCTGGCGACCGCCGGCCGTGTCACCGTCGGTCGGCTGTCGGCACGGGCCGACGCGGCGCTCGCGCGCGAGCGGGTCGACCGGGCGATCGCCGACGTCGGCGAGACAACGCGGGCGATCGGCCGGTCGTGGACCGCGTTGGCGGTGACGTTCCTGCTCACGGTCGCCGGCTGGGTGGCCGGAGCGCTGGCGCTGTCGGCGATTCTGGTGTCGCTCGGCCACCCCGCCGCCCCTGCGGTGGCGGTGCTCGCGGTCCCGCTGTCGGGCCTCAGCAACGTCGTGCCGCTGCCGGCCGGTCTCGGCGGCGTCGACGCCACCCTCGCGACCGTGCTGGTGGCGACGCTGGGGCTGGATCTCGTCGCCGCCGGGGTCGTCGTCTTAGCGTACCGGCTGGCCTCCGACGGCGTGTTCGTCCTCGTCGGAGGGCTGGTCGTCGCCGGACGGGCCGCCGTCGGCGGCGAACCGGCCGACGGGTAACTACGGCCGCGACGCCCAGGAGGCTCAGGTTCAGGTTCAGACGGCCTCGGCGACGAGCGAGACGTAGCCGATCGTCCCGTTCTCGACCTTCCCGGACAGCTCGGATGCCTGCTCGCGGAGGTCGTCGCCGCGGTCAGGTCCTCGCGGTGGTCGCGGACGCCCCGGATCTCGAAGCCGGCGCGCTCGACGCGCGCTCGCAGGCGCTCGCGGTCGCGGTCCGTTTCATTCGTGAGACAGAGTGCCCCCGCGATGAACGGCGGCAGCCGCTGCTCCTCGTCCTCGCCGTCGGTCACCACGTCGGAGAGGGCCAGCCGGCCGCCTTCGTCCAGTACACGGTGAGCCTCCGCGAGCGTCCCCGCCACATCGTCGGAAAGACAGAGCGTACACTCGGCCAGCACCACGTCCAGGCTGTCGTCCTGGACGGGGAACGCCCCGAGGTCGCCGCGAACGACCGGGGCGTCGACCGCGAGTTCCTCGTCGAGGCCGGGATCGCGGTCGAGGCCGAGCGGGCGGGCGCCGCGTTCGGCGGCCAGCGCCAGCGACTCGCCGCCGCCACAGCCCGCGTCCAGCAGCCGCGTCCCCGCGGCGACGTCCGCCCGGTCCATGAGCTCGCGGGTGGCC
>PXRZ01000018.1 GCA_003022945.1 Halobacteriales archaeon QS_8_69_73
TTCCGGACGACCTCTTCCGGCGCGGTCCCGGAGATGTCCTCGCCGTGGTAGCGGACCGACCCGGTCCACGGCGTCAGCAGCCCGAAGGCCGTCTTCAGGGCGGTCGACTTGCCGGCGCCGTTCGGGCCGATAAGACAGACGATCTCGCCGGCTTCGAGCTGCAGCGAGAGGTCCTCCAGCACCTGCATCTCGCCGTAGCCGCCGTCGACATCGACCAGCTCGAGGACGGGCTCGTCGCTCACGCCCCACCTCCGAGGTACGCCTCGACGACGCGGTCGTCGGCCCGGACCGCCTCCGGCGACCCCTGCGTGAGGACGCTGCCCTGGTCGAGGACGACCACCGGATCCGCGAGCTCCATCACGAACTCCATGTCGTGTTCGATGAGCAGGCAGGTGGTACCGGCCTCGTTGAGCCGGCGAATCTGGGCGGCCAGCTCCGTGCGGAGCGTCGGGTTGACGCCGGCGGCGGGTTCGTCGAGCAGGAGTATCTCCGGCTCGGCGAGCATCGCGCGGGCCAGCTCGACCAGCTTCGTCTGCCCGCCGGAGATGTCCGTCGCCGGCTGCGTCGCCAGGTGGTCGATCTCGAACTCCGCCAGCAGTCGCTCGGCGTCGGCGAGGTTCCGCTTTTCGGCCGCGGCGACGTCGCCCGGCGCGGTGAACAGCGCCAGGAACGACTCGCCGGGCTGGTCCTGCGGGCC
Organism: Halobacteriales archaeon QS_8_69_73; assembly: GCA_003022945.1. GTDB lineage: Archaea > Halobacteriota > Halobacteria > Halobacteriales > Haloarculaceae > Natronomonas. The sequence continues at coordinate 698 of PXRZ01000018.1, forward strand.
GACGAGCATCGCCTCCCGGACCGTCATGCCCTCGAGCTTCCGGGGTGTCTGGAACGTCCGGATGAGGCCGTGGTCGGCCACCTCGTACGGTTCGAGGCCGGTGACGTCGACACCGTCGACCTCGACGCGGCCGGCGTCGGGCTCGTAGAAGCCGGAGACGAGGTTGAACACCGTCGACTTGCCGGCGCCGTTCGGCCCGATGAGGGCGGTGATGGTGCCGCGCTCGACGTCGAAGCTCGCGTCGTCGGCGGCGACGAGGCCGCCGAACTCCTTGCGGAGGTTCTCGACGCGGAGGACGATGTCGCCGGCGTCCGCGCTCGCGCTCGCGCCCGCCGCGTCGTCGGCGTCGACCGCGTCAGTATCGCGGGCGGCATCGTCAGTCATCGCTGTCCCCCCGGGCCTCACGGACGCCGGTATCGGGCCGTTCCGGCGCCTCGTCGACGGCGCTCGACCAGATGAGTTCCCGCTGCGGCGGCAGGATCCCCTCCGGGCGGAGCCGCATCAACGCGACGATGAGCAGACCAACCAGCACCAGACGGACGGCGGCGGCGTCCGTGGCCTCGAGGGTTCTCGTTAGGGAGACGACGAACTCCTGGAATCGCCCGACGGAGCCGTCGCTTCCGAGGGCCCCGCTCACCGACTCGAGAATACCGACCAGCCACCCCAGGGCGAACCGCGGGCCCTCCCGGACCGCGACGATGACGACCCCGCCGAACAGCGCCCCGCGGTTGGAGCCGCTGCCGCCGCGCCATCACGAGGCTCCCGAGGACGAACGCCTGCAGCTTGAACCGGAACGTGTTCTTGCCGAGCGCACGGGCGAGATCCTCGTCGGAGCGGATCGTCCGGAGCGCCCGTCCCCACGGCGAGCGGTGGACCCGCGAGAGCAGGAGGTAGCTCCCGGCGGCGAAGACCGTGACGAGCAGGACGTTCAGCAGCATCCGATAGAACGGCGCTCCGAGCTCGACGGTCGCACCGAGCGGGACGTCGATCCGGAGCCCGGGCATCGCCTCCGGAAACGTCGACAGCACCGGCCAGTCGGCGAAGAAGCCGGGGACCCCCCGGACGCCGAGGCTCCCGTTCGTCAGGTGCCGCTCGTTCAGGATGACCCGGCGGACGACCTCGGCCAGTCCCAGCGAGGCGATGGCGAGATAATCGGCCCGGAGCCGCAGCGTCGGCAGTCCGATGAACAGCGCCAGCACCGTCGCCAGCCCGAGCGCGACGGCCAGTCCGTACACCGGGCTGAAGCCGTCGCTGACCGGCGAGTTGCTCGCGGTTACCAGTGCCGCGCCGTACGCCCCGATACCGAAGAAGGCGGCGACGCTGAAGTTGATCAGCCCGCCGAACCCCCACTGGGAGTTCAGCCCGAGCGACAGCAGCGCGTACATCCCGGCGAGTCCGACGAGGAACAGAAAGTACGTCGGCGCGAGCCGACCGGAGAACAGCCCGAGAAGCAGCACCACGATGGCGACGACGACGACGGCCGTCACGCCTCGCTCCGCGGTCGTCATGTCGTCCACGACGCCGGCGACGTCGACCATCTCAGGTTCCCTCCCCGGCGATGCCGGTCGGCCGGACGAGCAGCACCGCGACCATGATGACGAAGGCGACCGCCTCCGCGTACTCGATGCCGACGGGGATACCGAGCGTGTCGGGGACCAGCGGGAGCAGTCCCCCGAGGCCCGACAGCAGCGGCATCGATTCGTGTACCACTCCGATGAGGAGGCCGCCGAGCATCGCCCCGTAGACGGAGCCGATGCCCCCGAGGATGACCGCCGCGAAGACGAGCAGGAGCAGGTTGAACCCCATTCGGGGACTCAGCCGGTTGAACAGCCCGAGAAAGGTACCGCCGACGCCGGCGAGTCCGCCGCCGACTGTCCAGGTGACGAGCCGAATCCGGTCGGTGCGGATGCCGCTGATGCGAGCCAATTCGGGGTTGTCCGCCATCGCGCGCATCTTCCGGCCGAGGTCCGTGTACTGCAGCAGGGCGTGGAGGCTCCCGACGAGGACGACGGACGTGATCACGATGGCGACGTCGTGGGAGGTCACCCGGACGCCGTAGGGGACGAGCGCCTCGATGGGACGGATCGACCGGACGTCGTACCGGGTCGACTCGGCGGTGAAGACGATCTGGACGAGTCCGCGGTAGATGAACGCGACGCCGATCGACGTGATGAGGAGGCCGATCGCGCCGATGTCGAGCGGCTGGTAGACGAGTTTCTCCGTCACGACGGCCACGAGGGCCGCGACGACGAAACCGGCTGCCAGCGCGACGAAGAAGACCGCCGGGAGGCCGAGCAGCGACGACCCTCCGACGCCGCTCAGGCCGCCGAACGTCACCAGGGCGGCGTAGGCGCCGACGGTCATCGTGTCGCCGTGTGCGAAGTTGGCGAAGTCGGCGATACCATAGACGAGCGACAGGCCGATGCTCCCAAGCACGATGATGCTGCTGAACACCAGTCCATCGGCGAGCAGCCCGAGAACGGCCATCGACGGTCAGCCCTCGATGAACCCGGCCTCGACGTACTCGTCGTCCTGGACCTCGAGTATCTGGAGGAACCCGACGGGGTCGCCGTTCTCGTCGAGGTCGATCGGACCGCTGACGCCCTGGTAGTCGACGTCGCTCGGGCCACCGTCGTTGGCGAGAATCTCGCTTGCGGCCTCAAAGGAGGTCACCTGCTCGCCCTCGGGACGGGTGACGTCGCGAGCGACCTCCTTGAGGGCGGCACCGCTGAACTCGTCGGCCGCCTGGATCGACAGTGCCGCCGTGACGACGGCGTCGTATGTGAAGGCGGCCCACGTCGTCGGCGACTGGCCGTACTCGTCCTCGAACCGCGAGACGAACGCCTGGTAGTTCTCCCGGTCGACGGGGGCCGACGGGAGCGCCACCTTCATGTCTTCCATGCTTCCGTCGGGCGTGTCGTTGAGAACATTGGGCCCCTGGGTGGAGTCGGTCCCGTAGAACTGCGCCTCGTAGCCGCTGGAGAACGTCTCGTTTACCATCGAGACGAACACGTCCTGGTAGGTGTTGAACAGCCACGCCTCGGCGCCGGAGTCGTTCAGCTCCGCGACGACGCTCGAGTAGGACTGCTGGTCCCGGTCGTGGGGGCCCCGGTAGGCGATCTCGCCGTCGTAGGCCTCGGCAAAGGCGTCGGTGAGCGTCCGCCCGAAGTCGTCGTTGACGAACGTGACGGCCACCTCGTCGTAACCGTCCTCGGCGACGATGTCGGCCAGCGCCACCGATTGAGCCCGCCCGCTCGGCGATATCCGTAGCAGTCCCGGGAGCTCGGTCAGTCCCAGTCCGGTCGAGTTCTGGCTCAACTGGACGACGTCGACACCCTGGACGACGCTCTCGTAGATGGACAGAGAGACGCTCGAACCGACCGCGCCGATGAGAAACGGTACCCCGTTCTGGTTCACCAGCTTCTGTGCGGCCGAGACGCCACCCTCCGGATCGCTCGCGGAATCCTCGACCGCGATCTCGAGCTCGCGACCGTCGATGCCGACGTCGTTGATCGCCGCGAGCGCGAGTTCCCTGCCGCGCCGGTTCCGCTCGCTGAACGCCGACAGCGACCCCGTGTTCGGGTCGACCATCCCGATGGTGTAGGAGCCGTCGCTGCCGTCGCCGGTGTCGGTGTCGGTGTCGGTACTGGTCCCGGCGTCGCCGTCGTCGTCCGTCGTACTGACGCAGCCGGCTGCCAGCGCGAGGCCGGCGGCACCCGACGCGAGCAGTCCCCGGCGGCCCGTGACCGGTGTGGTATCGTCGTTCATCTGTGGGTCTGGTGGTTCCATACCCTCACCGCGTTGAAAAGGGTGCCGTCCGCCGTGGCGGGGGCCACGACGGGGTCGGCGGGCCGGGCGGAACGGCGGGACGATGGCTCCTTGCCTCGGCGGGCTGGTCGTCGACGAGGTGCTGCCGCGGGTGGTCGCCACCGCTGTCACCATCGCCGTCGCACCGGCGGACCTACTGGCATGGTGAGCGGAGGCGGCATACGGACGACGTGGGCGTGAACCGGCCGCCGTCGGGTATCGCTGAATGTGCAGCTCTGGCACACGGCCGTCCGAACACCGATTACCCGGGGCCGACAACGCACGTCCGTGCAGTTCCGTCGGCGGGCGGCGCTGTCCGGTCGCGCCGCCGTCTCGCTCGCGGTGCTGGCCGTCTTCGGCGTCCTCCTGACCGGCGTCTTCGTCGCCGCGGCGGCCGTCCTGGCTGCCGTCGCCACTCCGGTCGTCCTCCCGACCGCCGCGGCGGTGACGCTGCTCCCACGGGCGAGCGCCGTCCTGCCGGTGTCGGCGGCCGTCGCCTGCGTGCTGTCGTGGCTCGGACTCGCCCTCGTCGTCCGCTACACCGACGCGATAACCCGGGCGCTCGGGATCGAGTACCTCTGGTGGCCGCAGTCACCGGCGAGCGCGGCGACGACGGCGGTGTCGCTCGCGCTTCTCTACGAGGGGGTCGTCGAACTCGCCGTCGTCGCCGTCGACGGCGTCACCACGGCGCCGGTCGCCGCGGCGCTCGTCGGCGGGGGCGTCGCGGCGGCGGTCGGAACCCGGATCGCCCGGCTCCGCGAGTTCGAGCAGGCCCAGGAGACCTCGTGAGCGCGCCGCGGGGACCGCGAGACGCCGGCGGCGCGGCCGCCCGGGGCGGGACGCCGGTCTTATTCGTGGGTCGGCCGTAGCGGGCGTGTGCGACTGCTCGCGACGACGAACGGCGGCCTCGAGTCTGTGGCGAGCGCCGAACTCACCGAGCTGGTCGGCGCCGACCCGGAGCGGCACCACCGGGGCGTCGTCGCCTTCGAGGGCTCCCGGGACGACGTCTACGACCTCCACATCCGCTCGCGGTCCTGTCACCGGCTGCTGGAGGTGCTGGTCGAGGACCGCATCGAGGAACTCGAGGACGTCTACCGGCTGACCCGGCGGGTCGACCTCGGGGCGCAGCTCCCGGACGAGTCGTTCGGCGTCGTCGGGACGCGCCACGGGAGCCACGAGTTCACCAGCATGGACGTCGCCGAGCGGGTCGGCCAGGCGGTCATCGACGGCTACCGGGAGGCGATGGGCCGGCGGCTGCCGGTCGACCTCGACGACCCGACCGTCCGGCTGGAGGCGTACTGCTACGACGACCGGTTCACGCTGGCGGTCGATCTGACCGGCGACTCGCTGCACCGACGGCCCTACCGGGAGTGCGAACACAACGCGCCGCTGCGGGCGACGCTGGCGTACTCGTTGCTGCGGCTGGCCGACTACGGGCCGGACGACCGACTCGTCGACCCGATGGCGGGGTCGGCGACGGTGCCGATCGAGGCCGCGCTGGCGGCGACCGACCGGTCCCCGCGGCCCGACCTCGAGCCCGCCCTCGCGGCCCTGCCGCGGTACGACGCCGCGCGGTTCCGACGCCGGCGGGCCGCCTTCAAACCGCGGTCGCCGTCGCTCGACGTCGAAGCCCGGGAGCGGCGGGCGAAGTGGCTCCGCTGTGCCCAGGTCAATGTCGCCGCCGCCGGCCTCGAGGACGCCGTCGACGTGGTCGAGGCCGACGCCCGGGAGGCGACGCTCGTCGCCGACCGCGTCGTGACCAACCTCCCGTTCGGGGTGCGGACCGACGAGGACCTGCGGGACCTGTACGGCGCCTTCGCCGACCGCGTCCGGGACGGGTCGGTCGGCCGGTTGGTCGCGCTCACGACCCGGCCGGACCTGCTGCCGCTGGCGGTCGAAAAGCGGCACGAGGTTCCCTACGGCCGGCTCGACGTCTCCGTCGTCGTCGCGGAGCCGTAACCGTTTCGCCGGCAGAACTCCCCGCCCTTCGTATCCAAGATAGGCGTGTACGTGGCACGCCGCCCGCGTCTGCGGCTCGCCCGCTGCGGTGTACGCCGCTGACCTCTCGACGGCGAGACAGCCCCACCACCCCCGATCCACCCGACACACGAGCACCGAATCGACCCCGACGCAGGAGCCACAGACGACAGCCACGACCGAACCCGCCGCACGCGGCCGCTCCGACCCGTGGGCGGCGGCCGACGAGGACCGACCGCCAGCCACAGCGTTGGCACCCCGGTAGTCCGAGCCGTCCTCGACGGCCCGGATGCGGAACCTGGTGGACGACGACGACGCCCACCGCGGGTGAGCGGCCGAACCTATTAGCGGCTCGCGGTCCTTCCGACGGTATGAACCGACCCGGCTGGCTCAGTACCCCGAACCCTCGGGTTCTCGACGGGTCGCTGCTCGTCGGCGTGGGGTTCGTGCTCGCGACCGGAATCGTGAGCCTCTACTCCGGGCGACCGAGCCGCGCGTGGGTGTTCGTCACCCACGGCATCGGGGGGCTGGTGCTGACGGGGCTCGTCGGGCTGAAGCTCCGGCGCGTCCGCCCGCGGCTGCGCGGCGTCCGTCACAGCGCCGTCGTCGTCCTGTCGGTAATCCTGACCGTCGTCACGGCCGCCGCCCTCGGCTCCGGCGTCGCGTGGGTGTTCGGCGCCGACCTCGACCTCGGGCCTTGGGGGCTCCTCAACCTCCACATCGGGTTGGGGCTGGTCGTCGCGCTGCTGCTGGCCGGCCACCTCGTCTCGCGGTTCCGGCTTCCATCCCGGGCCGACTTCGAGGGCCGCCGGACGGCCCTCCGGTACGGCGCGGCCGTCGTCGCCGGCGCGGCCGTCTACCGGCTCCAGGGAACGGTCAACGGCGCTCTCGAGACCGCCGGCGCCGACCGCCGCTTCACCGGCTCGAAGCCGACCGGCAGCGACGACGGCAACGCCTTTCCGGTGACGAGCTGGGTGGCCGACGACCCCGACCCCGTCGACGTCGATGTCTGGACGCTGTCGGTCGACGGCGCCGTCGCCGAGCCGCTCGAACTCGACTACGTCGCGCTGGCCGACGACGACGAGCGTCGGGCCGTCCTCGACTGCACGAGCGGCTGGTACTCCGAACACGACTGGCGCGGCGTCACAGTCGGATCGCTGCTGGAGGCCGCCGACGTCGACGACGACGCCGCCTGGGTGTCGTTCCGGTCGGTCACCGGCTACCGGTGGAGCCTCCCGCTCGCGGAGGCCCGCGAGGCGCTTCTCGCTTCCCGCGTCGACGGCGAGCGGCTGAGCCACGGCCACGGCTTCCCGCTGCGGCTGGTCGCGCCCGGTCGCCGCGGCTTCCAGTGGGTCAAGTGGGTCGAGGCGGTGCGGGTGACCCACCGCCGGGACCACGCCGAACGACTGGCGATATTCGTCAGCGGCCTATAGCGGTCGTCACCGGTCGGAGTCGACGGGCGTTCCCTCCTCCGTCGGCGGCGCCACGTGGTCGACGTACTCCTCGACGGACGGCTCGGCCACCCGGACGCGGACGTGGATGTCGCCCAGCTCGCTCTCGGTGCCGACCGCGAAGTTGACCACGCCGCGGAAGGCCGCCTGCTTCTTCAGCCGGAACTCAAAGGTGTCGCCGTCCCGACCGGCGAAGAACTGCCCGCGGGCCGTGTCGAGGATGGCCTGTTCGTGGAGCCGTTCGGAGAACCGCTCCATGCCGTGGCAGGTGCCGACCAGCTCGCCCGGCCGGGACTCGACGTCGGCCTCCGGGAAGAGGTCGTGGACCGCGTCGGCCACCCGGTCGGTCACCTCGGTGTCGTTGACCGGTGCCGTCACCCGGACGTCGACGCTGTAGATCACTCCAGCACCTCCCGGACCCGTCGGCGGAACGCCTCGAGCGTCCCGGTGTTGTCGACGGTGACGTCGGCGCGGTCCATCGCCGCCCCGAGGCCGAATCCGAGCTCGCGTTCGTCCCGCTCGGCGAGGGCTTCCCCGCCCTCGACGTCGTCGCGGCCGCGGGCCTCGAGCCGGCGTCTGCGGGCCTCGAACGGCGCCTCGATGCTGACCAGCAGGAAGTCGTCGCCGAACCGTTCCTCGAAGATCTCGACCTCGACGTCCGAGCGGATGCCGTCGACGAGGACGGTGTCGGCCGTCTCCAGCGCCGTCTCGACGTGGGGTAGCGACGCCTCGGCGATCGCCGTCGGGCCGTTTTCCTCGCGGAGCGCCCGCGCCACCTCGCCGTGGTGCTCGGCGGGGTCGAGCCCCCGGTCACGGCACGCCGCCCGGATGACGTCGCCCATCGTGACGACCGGGACCTCAGACTCCTCGGCGACGGTCGCGAACTCGCCCTTCCCGCTGCCGGCCAGCCCGACGGTTCCGATGACTCGCATTCGTCGACGGTAGTCCGAGCGGCCGCTTAACCGCTTTGTTCGCCGGCCGCGAGCACCGACGCGACCTGTGGCCTCCACCAGACGAGAAAGCCGTAGGCGACGCCCGTCGGGGCGCCGGTCCGGGGGTCCGCGGCCGGTCGCTCGATCCGGGCGACCGAGGCGACGCCGGCGTACAACAGTCCCCAGAGCACGGCGTACGGTATCAGCCCGAACAGCGGGAACAGGTCTCGTCCGCCGATCGCGACGCTGAACGCGATCATCGGAATTACGCCCGCGACCCCGGTGCCGACCCCGGCGTGCCACGCCTCGACGACGCCGCGACCGACGCCGTCGGGTCCCGTACTCGTCGTCATGGGGACGGTGTTCCGCGCCGAGTATTGATCCGCCGCGCGCTGTCGACGGCCGATCTCGCTGCATCCGTCCGGTTCTCCGGAGACGGGGTCGCCCAACAGCCTGCTTCGCAACGTCCGTGCAATCTCGTCTAGCAGCACTGCACGAGGGCACGCAGTTCGGTCCGGACGAAGCGTCGGGGTTCTATCCGCGTCGCGTCCGCGGCGCGGGAAGACGTCCGGCGACTGGGGCTGATTTTCGAACGACTCGCTTCACTCGTCTTCCGGCGTTTGCGAACCTGCGGTTCGCTCACTTTCGCCGTGTCCGTTCGTCGATTACCGGGAAGCCACCGATTCGGGCGGTGTCCCTGCTCCGCAACGTCTTTTGGGGTCGGGCCGAAACGGTACTCAAGGGCACGTAGCTCAGTCCGGACAGAGCGTCGGACTTCTATCCGCGTCGCGTTCGCGTCGCGGGAAGACATCCGATGGTCGTGGGTTCGAATCCCATCGTGCCCGCTATCTGCGAGCGATAGCGAGCGGCAGTACCGGAATTCGAGGCCCGGAACGGCCGGACGACGTGAGGCCACACGCCCGGGACCGTCTTCCTCCGGGTCGAATTCCGAAAGACGAGCGGAGCGAGTCTTTCGGCGTTCGTAAACCTGCGGTTCGCTCATTCCCATCGTGACTGCCGTCTGCGAGGAGCGGACGCGACGAGCAAACGGCGAACGGAGATGGCTCCGGACCCCTCGAGACGAGCGCCGCAGGTCCCGCCGTCGGGTCGGAATTCGATAGCCGGCCGTTCGGGGAGGGAAGTCGGATTGCGACCGACTTCGGTCTCCGAACCGTGTGGGTTGAATAATGCCGGGCGCCACGGGCCCTCAATGGACACCCGACACATCCGGGCGGGTATCGGCCTCATTCTGCTCTACCATGTAGTTCTGATCGGCGGGTTATACGTCGGATTGTTGGGGCTGCGAGCGGCCGTCATCGTATTGGGGGGATCGTCAGTGATCCTGGTCACGATGGCGAGCGTCCTGGGCAGCCTCCTGTTGCACGGCGAGCTGTGAGATGATGGCCGACGGGTGCCGCGCCGGACCCGCGACGGCGACCGGGCGTCCGGCATGGGTCGCTCTCCGGTGCTCTGTTTAAGGCGTGTCCAGCCTTCGGAACGAATATTGATTGTTCGTCACTTTCGCTGGCGTCGTTTAATCCACGCGAACAGTTCGTCGCCTATCGTGTCGTATATACGGAAGTTTTATTACTCATCCACCTCTCGAACGTCTCGTAGTGCCCGGAAACGACCGACCGTACGCAGAGGTCGTCGGTGCGGCGGCACTCATCGCCGTCGGTCGCCGGCGGCCGGCGCGCCCGAAGGAGGTGAGACGCCGCGCCCGGTGACGTCGCTCTGGTGCGGCCTGTCATCAACTCCGGCGACGCCGGGGCCCGTCGCCGACCCGGTTCCGTGACCGGTGTGCTCCAGCGCGGCCCCACGTCGCGCCGCCGCTCGCCGCGGCGGTGATGTCTCGTCGTCGGCGAGGTGGAGACGCCGGCGACGGGGTCCGGTTCTCGACTCGACCGCGACGCCAGCGGTCTCGGACTGTCGGGGTGTGGGATGTACCCGGTCGCCGCTACTCCTTGGATCTCTCTTCGAACCGGAAGGTTCCGTCATGCTGGACGACTTGCACGAACCTTTTCCGACGGCCTCGCTCCGCTCGGCCGTCGAAAACGTTCATGAAAACTACTTTTCGAATCCCTCTTCGAACCGGAAGGTTCCGTCACGCTGGACGATTTCCCCGTCGACCTCGATGTAGGAGTCTTCGGACATGTCGACGATCATATCGACGTGGACCGCCGACTGGTTGGCCTCGCGGTTCTCGCCGACGGTGTCGTCGTAGGCGCGGCCGACGGCCATGTGGACGGTATCGCCCATCTTCTCGTCGAACAGCATGTTGTAGCTGAACCGATCGATGTCGCGGTTCATCCCGATGCCGAGCTCGCCGAGGCGGCTGGCGCCGCCGTCGGTGTTCAGCACCTCCGTCAGGAGATCCTCGTGGGCGTCGGCGGCGTGGTCGATGACCTCGCCGTCCTCGAAGACGAGGTGGGCGCCGGTGATTTCGCGGCCCTGGTGGTACAGCGGCTTGTCGAACAGCACCTCCCCCTCGACGCTGTCGACGACGGGCGCGGTGAACACCTCGCCGCCGGGGAGGTTCTTCTCGCCGTAGTCGTTGATGGTGTGCATCCCGTCGACGGACATCCGCACGTCGGTGGTGTCGCCGGAGACGATCCGCACCTCGCTCGCGGGGTCGAGGAGTTCGACCATCTGCTGCTGGTGCTCCCGGACCGTCCCCCAGTCTTTGTTGATGGCGTCCCAGACGAAGTTCCGGTAGCCGTCGGTGCTCATGCCCGCGAGCTGCGCGCCGGCCCGGGAGGGAAACTGCGTGAGACACCACCGCTTCGACAGCGCGACCTCCTGGACCGGACGGCGGGCGGCCGTGGCCGTCGCCTGCGTTTCGGGGTCGAGGCGCGGCTGTCCTTCGCGAGGTAGACCGGCGTCGCCCCCCGGTCGCCGACGGCCTCGTGGAGCGCGACGGCGAGGTCCTCGGCGACGGCCGGCGCGCTGATGACGACGTTGTCGCCCGGCTGGACGTCGGTGGAGTGTTCGACGACGGTCTCGGCGTGCTCGCGGATGCGCGGGTCCATGCCCGCTACGAGGGCGGGCGATCATATACTCATTCGGATGTCCGGCCGGCGGCGGCGGCCGGTTCGGCGGCCGAAGAAGGCAGGTAGGTGTGACATCCTCCCCGAACTAAAAGGCGGGGCTTCCCGAACCGCACAAGCGGCGGTTCCCGTCAATTCGGAAGGTTGGGAATCTACGGTGTGCGACCGACGGCGCTGGCTCTGCCACGAAGCCGTTACTCGTACCCCGCGAGGGGCTCCGAGGTAGCTTATTTTGTGTCGGTTGGTGTTGACAAGACGTTTCGCGTCTTGTTCGCACACCAGAAATCGAAGATTTCTGGGGACGCGGTCGGCTTACTGTTTTGATTTCGGCTCTCGCCGTGGCAAACACCGAGTCAACTGCCAATTTTCCGCGCACAGTCCGCGACATACCGCGTTGGAGTGTAAATCTGCCGGTTAGCGCGGAAGCAAGACGATGACGGCATTGACGAGACGCTTTGCGTCTCGTTCGCATCTCGCAGGAACGGAGTTCCTGCGGACTCATCGGAAATCTTTGATTTCCAAGACACCAGAAATCGGAGATTTCTGAGGACGTTAACGAGAGCGAAGCTCTCGTTCGCACATCAGAATCGCTCCGCGATTCTGAGGACGTCCTCAGAAACGCGGTGCGTTTCTGATGGGCTGCACAAGAGCGAAGCTCTTGTGAACGCTGTATCCCCGCCGTTTACGGCGGGGTTTTGGCGCCTGCGATACAGATAAGTCGCCGCTCCACGTACCGCCGGGCGATGTGGAACGGTCGGGATCGGGCCGAGATTACCTGTATCGCCTGCGGCGAGGAGGTTCCGCGGTCGTCCGCCCGCGAGTACGACAAACACGGCGACCGCTGGACCCGGGAGGACAAGGAGTTCGAACACCTCTGTAAATCCTGTCACCAGGAGATCTGCCACCAGCCGCGCGGCGACCTGGAGGACGTCCTCGCGGAGATCGACACGGCCGGCTCCCGCGAGCGGTTCCTCGAACGATACGTGGAGATCGTCGAGGCCGAACGCGACCGCCCGGACTCCCAAGAGTGACGCCCCGTCGTCGCCGGGATCGGTGACGGCGGCTCCGACGGAACGGAGGCCCTCCGGCTCCGCGTCTTCGCCTCCCAACGCCTAACTACCCCTCTGCACAACGCTACGACATGAGCGACAGCGACGACCAGGCGTACGCCGGCACCGCGGAAGGCCAGGGCCCCGTCCGCGTCGACGAGGAGCTCGCCCGGCACCTCGAGAACAAGCGCGAGGAGCTGTTCGAGGAGTTCGAGATCCGCGACGAGTTCCCGCCGGCGGTGCTCTCGGAAGCCGAAGCGCGGGCGTCCGACCCCGAAGGCGACATCGAAGCCGAACTCGAAGAGCGCCGGGACCTCCGAGACCTCACGACCTGGACCACCGACCCGGCCGATGCCCAGGACTTCGACGACGCCATCTCCGTCGAGAAGACCGACGACGGTTACCGGCTGTGGGTCCACATCGCCGACGTCACCCACTACGTGACGCCGGAGACGGCGATGTGGGAGGAGGCCCTCGAGCGCGGCAACACCGTCTACCTGCCGGGCTACACCATCCACATGCTGCCGCCGATCCTCGCGGAGACGGTCTGCTCGCTCGTCCCCAATGAGGACCGGCTGGCCCACACCGTCGAGATGCACGTCGACGGCGAAACGCTCTCCCACGAGTCGATCGACATCTACAAGTCGGTCATCCATTCGGACGCCCGCCAGACGTACAACGACTGCGAGGACAGACTGGAGGACCCCGACGCGCCGCTGCACGAGGAGAACCACCTGGCGTACGAACTCGCCGAGAAGCTCCACGAACAGCGCAAGGAGGACGGCTCGCTCGTGCTCAACCCCAAGCGCGACCGCGCCCACACCATCATCGAGGAGTGCATGCTGAAGGCCAACAAGGCCGTCACCCACACCCTCCAGTGGGACATGGGCGTCGAGGCGATGTTCCGGGTCCACCCCCAGCCGA
>PXRZ01000029.1 GCA_003022945.1 Halobacteriales archaeon QS_8_69_73
CGCTTGTAGAAGCCGTTGTGGGAGCCGGACCCCTCGAGCTGGAAGGAATCGACCGTCCGCGGGTTCTCCTTGTCGGAGACGTCGACGGCGATGACGCCGCCCGGCGAGTAGGTGAAGCCGCTGTCGCTGACGTTCGGCATCGGGTCGGCGCCTTCCACACGGGTCGGGTCGTCGGTGTTGCCGGCGATGCTGCCGAACAGGAACGTGTACGGCTGCGTGCTGATGAACGCGTACTGGCCGTCGTCGCTGACCTTCACGTCCATCGCCGCCGTCGGGACGTTGTTGTTCCGGAGGAAGCCGACGACCTCCAGTTCCGCCGCCTCGACGTCGCTTTCGGTGTCGGCGGCGTTGAACTCCGAGATGTCGACGATGGCCATCCCGCGGCCCGGCGACGGCCGGTCCGACGAGAAAAAGGTCACGTACGCGTAGTCGCCGTGGGTCCGGATTTCGGTGACCGAGCCGTAGTGGGGGTCCATCGCCTCGGCGCCGTACTTCTCCTGGTAGTCCTTCGGGTTCTCGCCGAACCGCGACTCGGCGTTCTCGCCGGCGCCGTCGTCGACTCGGGGTCCGGTCTTGCCGAGGCCGTGATACCCGACGAAGGTCGTATTCTCGATCTGCCCGCGGGTCCCCGCATTGGGGTGCTTCGCGACGTTCTCGCCCGCCGGGCCGCCCTCTTCATCCTTTTCGTCCTCGTCGTCCTGGCCCCACTTCTCGTGGGCACTGGCCGTCCCGGCGGCACCGATGCCGGCCGCACCGGCGACGGTCTTCAGCACTGCGCGTCGCGTCGCCTCTGATATATCAGACGAATTCATCACAGTATCAAATCTACGCATCCACAAAAAAAGATTATGACAACACCGTCCAAACGTGTGTGCCACAGACTGCCACGGGCGGCGTCATCAGTAGCCGGCGCTCGTCCGGCGGGCCGGCGGTGCGACGCGTCGACCGCTCGGGCCGGCGGCCGGCGCCTGCGGCGGTCGACGACCGGCGCGAACGCTTTTGACGCCGGCCGACCAACCTCGAAACATGAACGTCGAGGATGCCGCCGAGGAGCTCGCTTCAGAGCTCGGGGTCGAGACCGCGGAGGTCGAGGAGGACCTCGAGAAGCTCGTCTCCTACTCCGTTCCGCTGGAGGAGGCGAAAAGCAGCCTCCGTCGCAAGTACGGCGACGGGGCCGGCGGCGGCGACGCGCCGCCGGAGACCGACGTCGGCGCGGTCGGCCCCGACGACGGCAGCGTCACCGTCACCGCCCGGGTGCTGACCGTCGGCAAGCGCTCGATCCAGTACGACGGCAACGAGCAGGCGATCTTCGAGGGAGAGTTGGCCGACGAGACCGGCCGCATCTCCTACACCGCCTGGACGGACTTCGCGCTGTCGCCGGGCGACACCATCACGGCCGGCAACGCCGGCGTCCGCGAGTGGGAGGGCGAGCCCGAACTCAACCTCGGGGAGTCGACGACCGTCACCGTCCAGGAGGAGCCGCTCGAGGTGCCGCACGAGGTCGGCGGCGAGCGGGACCTCGCCGACCTCGAGCCGGGCGACCGCGGCCGGACCGTCGAGGTCCAGGTCCTCGAGGTCGAATCGAAGACCATCGACGGCCGCGACGGCGAGACGGAGATCCTCAGCGGCGTCGTCGGCGACGAGTCCGCCCGGCTGCCCGTCACCGACTGGAACCCACACGACGCGGTCGCCGCCGGCGAGTCCGTCCGGCTGGAGGACGTCTACGTCCGGGAGTTCCGCGGCGTCCCGTCGGTCAACGTCACGGAGTTCTCGACGGTCGAGTCGACCGCCGACGTCGACGTCGACGACTCGGCGGCCCGGATGACCGTCCGAGAGGCCGTCGCGTCGGGCGGCGTCTTCGACGTCGAGGTCGTCGGCAACGTCATCGAGGTGCGGGACGGCTCGGGGCTCATCCAGCGCTGTCCCGACTGCGGCCGCGTCGTCCAGAACGACCAGTGCCGCAGTCACGGCGAGGTCGACCCCGAGGACGACCTCCGGGTGAAGGCCATCCTCGACGACGGCACCGACACGGTGACGGTGGTTCTCGGCCGGGAGCCCACCGAGGCGGTGTACGGCGGCACCCTCGAGGACGCTCTCGAGGACGCCCGCGACGCGATGGACCGCGGGGTCGTCGCCGACGCCATCGCCGACGACATCGTCGGCGGCGAGTTCCGCGTCCGCGGCATGCTGTCGGTCGACGAGTACGGCGCCAACCTCGACGCCGACGACTTCGCCGAAAGCGACGACGACCCCGCCGACCGGGCCCGCGACCTGCTCGCGGAGGTGACGACATGAGCGACGCCGACGACTCCGGGCCCGGCCGCCGCGAGGTGGCCTACCGGCTGTTCGCCGCCGAGTTCGACGACGCCGAGTTCGACTACAGCGAAAGCGACGAGGAGCGGGCGCCGAACTACGTCGTCACGCCGACCGGCGCCCGCGCCAACCGACTGTTCGCGGTCGGCGTCCTCACGGAGGTCGAAAGCGTCAACCCGGAGATGGACCGGGGCCGGGTCGTCGACCCGACGGGCGCGTTCGTCACCTACGCCGGCCAGTACCAGCCCGAGGCACTCGCGGTCCT
Organism: Halobacteriales archaeon QS_8_69_73; assembly: GCA_003022945.1. Taxonomy (GTDB): domain Archaea; phylum Halobacteriota; class Halobacteria; order Halobacteriales; family Haloarculaceae; genus Natronomonas. The sequence continues at coordinate 2,579 of PXRZ01000029.1, forward strand.
CGAGCGGACGGAGCCGCCGGCGTTCGTCGCGCTGTCCGGGAAGGCCCGGACCTTCGAGCCGGACGACGACGACGTCGTCTACTCGTCGGTCCGGCCCGAATCGGTCAGCGCCGTCGACGCCGAAACGCGAGACCGCTGGGTCGTGACGGCCGCCGAGCGGACGCTCGACCGGGTCGGCGTCGCCGCCGCCGCCCTCGAGTCGGGGCTGACCGACGACGCCCTCCGGGCGGCGCTGACCGACGCCGGCGTCGACGACCGGCTGGCCGACGGCGTCGCCCTCGCGCTCGAGTACTACGACACCACGCCGGCGTACCTCGGAGCGCTCCGGGAGGCCGCGCTCGACGCCGCCCGCGTCGTCGCCGGCGAGGCCGACGAGGCCGACGCCCCGGCGCTGGCGCCGGACGATCCCGGCGGCCCGGACGCCCCGACGGCGGCCGATCTCGCGACGATGGAGCTGTCGGCGCCCGCGACGGCCAGCGACGCTGGCGACACAGCGGCGACCGCCGAGCCGGACCCCGAGCCCGAGCCCGTGGAGGCGACCGCCGGCGCCGGGACGGACGTGGAGTCGACGACCTCGACCCCGGGCGACGACACCGCCGAGACGGAGCCGACTGCGACGACGGCCGACACCGGGGCCGACTCGGGCGTCGGTGCGGACACGGACACGGAGGCCGGCGCTGACGCCGACGTCGACGCGGACGCGGCGGTCGATTCCGACGGCGAAACGGATACGGAGGCGGACGTGGAGACCGAGGTCGGAGACCTGGAGGCGGCCACAGCAGACGTCGAGGAACCCGGCGAGTTCGAGCCCGGCGAGTTCGACCTCGACGAGGAGACCAGACAGGAGGTCGAAGAGGAGTACGGCACCGAGTTCTCGACGGCCGACGAGGTCGAGGAGGCGGACATCGAAACGCCGGAGCCCGACGCCGAGGCCGAGGCCGACGAGCCGGCGGGCGACGATGACGACGACGGCGCCGACGCCGATGCCGAGGACGACGAGCCGGCGGCCGACGCCGAGGCCGATGAGCCCGAGCCCGACCCGGAGGAGACGGCCGACGAGGACGAGGCCGAGGCCGACGCCGGAGACGACGAGGACGAAGATGTCGACCTCGAGGACGCGGTCATGGCGGCGATGGAGACGGTCGGCGACGGCGACGGTGCCGACCGGGAGGCGCTGGTGGCGGCCGTCGTCGACGAGCACGGCGTCGACCCGGAGGCCGTCGAGGAGGCCATCCAGGACGCGCTGATGAGCGGCCGGTGTTACGAGCCGGCCGACGGGACGCTGAAGGCCATCTGAATGCTGGAGCCGGTTCCCGGCGAGCCCGCGGCGGTCGCCGACTGCGGGCCGGAACGGGCGCTCGTCGTCGCCGACTACCACGCCGGCCTTGAGGTCGGCCTCCGTTCGGAGGGCGTCGAGATACGGAGCCACGCCGAGGAGCGCCGCGAGCACCTGCTGGAACTGCTGGCGGCGACGAGCGCCGACCGGGTCGTCTTCCTCGGCGACCTCGGCGACGGCATCGGCGAGCCGACCGGCGCCGAGCGGGTCGAACTCCGGGAGCTGCTGTCGGCGGTGACCGACCGGGCGCCGGTCACAGTCGCGAAGGGCAACCACGACGGCGACCTATCGGTGGTGACCGACCGCTTCGCCGGCGTCGAGCTCGCGGACGGCCCGGGGACGCGCGTCGGCGACGTCGGCTTCTGTCACGGCCACACCTGGCCCGACGAGGCGGTGCTCGCGGCGCCGACGGTCTGCACCGCCCACGAACACCCGCAGGTGGCCCTGGAGGACGTCGTCGGCGGCCGCCGCACCGAACGGGCGTGGCTCCGGGGCCGGCTCGACTCCGAGGCGTTCGACCACGATTACGACCGCGTCGGCGACCGGCTGGTCGTCTGTCCCGCGTTCAACGACCTCTCGGGCGGCACCCACGTCAATGAGGCCGACGACTTCCTGTCGCCGTTCCTGCCGGCGGGGCTGGACGGCGGCGAGGCGTACCTGCTGGACGGCACCCGGCTGGGGCCGTACCGAACGGTCTGACCGCCCGGCCCGGCGACCGGCGCGAATGTAGGCGGTTCGACAAGCGGGCCGCTTAATCGGCTCGCGCTATTAGGGTAGAACGATGAGTGACACCCTAGCCGCCGGCATGGACGCCTTCGCCAGTCTCCACCCGGCGGTGCGCGAGGCGCTGTCCGAGCGGGGGTTCACGACGCCGACCGAGCCGCAGCGCGAGGCGATTCCGGCGCTCGTCGCCGGCGAGCACGGCCTCGTCGTCGCGCCGACCGGCTCGGGCAAAACCGAGACGGCGATGCTGCCGGTGCTGTCGGCCATCTGCGGCAGACGCTGGACGTCGACGTGGACGTCAGACACGGCGACACGACGGACTACCAGCGACAGCAGCAGGCCGAGAACCCCCCGGACGTGCTGGTGACGACGCCGGAGACGATGCAGGCGATGTTCACCGGCGAGAAGCTCCGCCGGGCGGTGGCCGACGTCGAGCACGTCGTCGTCGACGAGGTCCACGAACTCGCCGAGTCCAAGCGCGGCGCCCAACTGACGGTCGGTCTCGAGCACCTCCGGGAGCACGCCGGGCCGGTCCAGCGGATCGGGCTGTCGGCAACGGTCGGCGACCCCGCGGAGGTGGGGCGGTTCCTCACCGGCGACCGCGGCTGCCGGGTCGTCGAGGTCGAGGCCGGCACCGACCTCGACGTCGAGGTCCGGACGCCGCGGATCCGGTCGACGGACCACGAGACCGCAAGTCGGCTGATGACCGACGCGACCGTCGCCAGCCACGTCCGCTGTATCGACGAGATCGTCGCCGACAACGACTCGACGCTGGTGTTCGTCAATACCCGTCAGACCGCCGAAGGGCTTGGCTCCCGGCTGAAGGCCTACGGCACCGACGTCGGCATCCACCACGGCTCGCTGTCGAAGGAAGCCCGGATCGACGTCGAGAACCGGTTCAAATCGGGCGAGCTGGACGCGCTGCTGTGTACGTCGTCGATGGAGCTGGGCATCGACGTCGGCCGCATCGACCACGTGATCCAGTACGCCAGCCCCCGGGAGGTGCGGCGGCTGCTCCAGCGGGTCGGCCGGGCGGGCCACCGCCGGGACGAGGTCTCGGCCGGCACGGTCGTCACGACCCACCCCGACGACACCCTCGAGGCGCTGGCCATCGTCGATCGCGCCGAGCGCGGCGCGGTCGAGGCGGCCGGCATCCACCACGCCAGCCTCGACACCGTCGCCAACCAGGTCTGTGGACTGCTGATGGGGCTCGGCGACCTGTCGGCGGCCCGCGCCTACGAGATCGTCACGCGGGCCTACCCGTTCCGGGAGCTCGCCGAGACCGACTTCAAGGCCGTCGTCCGGCAGCTGTCCGACAACCGCGTCCTCTGGCTCGAGGAGGAGGCCGACCGCATCGAGTCCTCCAGCGGCACCTGGCAGTACTTCTACGCCAACCTCTCGATGATCCCCGACGAGGCCAACTACATCGTCTCGGACATGGCCTCCGGCCGGACCGTCGGGACGCTGGCCGAGCGGTTCGTCGTCACCTTCGCCCAGCCCGGCGAGACGTTCATCCAGGGCGGCGACATGTGGCGCATCACGGAGATCGACGACGGCGAGGAGGAGGTGCTCGTCACGCCGGTCGAGGACCCCGCCGGCGAGGTGCCCTCCTGGGTCGGCCAGGAGATTCCCGTCCCGTACGACGTCGCTCAGCGGGTCGGCCGGACGCGGGCGACGATCGCCCGGGGGTTCGGCGAGGGCGCCTCCCGGGCGGCCGTCGCCGCCGACCTCGCCGGGCGGTTCCCGACCGACGAGCACACCGCCGAGAGGGCGCTGGAGCCGTTCGAGCGACACGAGGCAGCGATGCCGACCGACGACCGCGTCGTCGTCGAGGGGTACGGCCGCAACGTCGTCGTCAACGCCGCGTTGGGCCATACGGTCAACGAGACGCTGGGGCGGCTGCTGTCGGCGCTGATCGGCCAGCGCACCGGCTCCTCCGTCGCCCTCGAGACCGACCCCTACCGCATCGAGCTGGAGGTTCCGGGCGGGACGAGCCTCGGCGACGTTCGCGAGCTGCTGGCGGAGACCGACCCCGCCCACGTCGCCGGGCTGGTCGAGTTGAGCCTGAAGAACGCCGACTCACTGAAGTTCACCCTGGCGCAGGTCGCCGCCAAGTTCGGCGCGCTGAAGCGCTGGAAGGGGAAGGGCTCGAGTCAGAACGGCTTCGGCAAGGACCGGCTGCTCGAGGCGCTGGAGGACACACCCATCTACGACGAGGCCGTCCGGGTCGTCCTCCACGAGCAGCTCGACGTCGACGGCGCCGCGGCGGCGCTGGAGCGCATCCAGTCCGGCGACCTCGCCCTCGAGACGGTCGGCGAGCGCACGCCGGTCGGCGGTGCCGGCCGCTCGTCCGGCCGGGAGCTGCTCGCGCCGGAGAACGCCGACGCCTCCGTTATCGAGACTGTCAAGGAGCGCATCCAGGAGGACCGCGTCCTACTGGCGTGTCTCCACTGCAAGGAGTGGGACCGCCGTCAGCAGGTCAGCCGCGTCGACGACCAGCCCGAGTGCCCGGCCTGCGGCTCGACGCGGGTGGCGGCGCTGAACCCCTGGGCCGACGAGGTGCTGGCGGCCGTCCGGGCCGACGATGGCGTCGGCCCCCGGAACGCCGCCTACGTCATCAACAACCACCGCGAAAACGAGGACGACTTCTACCGAGACATCCTCGAGCGGGAGCGCAACTACGCGAAGACGAAGTCGTTCTGGGATTAGTCCTCGATCTCCAGCTCGTTGGTCGTCACGTGGAAGTACTGAATGCTCGTGGTTCCGTTGCGGCCGTCGCCGACGGTCTTACCGGACAGCGCCTCGTCGTAGTGAACGCCGCCGGTACCGTCGGAGTCGACCTTCTCCGCAATGACCGCGCCGAAGACGTTCCCTCCGCTGGCGATGTCGACCTTGGTTCCGTTGGCGTTGATAACACCGGTTACGTTCGACTGGATGTCGACGCTAGCGTCCTCGTCGTAAACGTTGATCTCCAGCTCGCTCGCATTATTGTGGTCGGGGTCGCCGGTCACGATTTCCGCGTCTTCTGTCAGACTAACCGGTCCGCCGACGTACAGTTCGACGGTCTCGCCCTCGGACGTATTGATTTTCAGATTCGTTCCCCCATTGCCGTCGATGTCGATTTTCGGCACCTCGTACTTTCCCGGGTCGAGCGTGCATTCGCGACTGTCGATGATTATTCCCTGGTTGCTCGCTTGTCCATCTTGACGGCACTCGTCGGGGATGTCCTTGAGGTCGCCCTCTTTAGGCACCTCCACGGCCGGCGGGTCGAGCGTCGGACTTTCCGGCTCCTCGTGTTCTTCGGGCGCATCCGGACTGGTCGGGGTCTCGAGGTTTGGATCGCCGTCGTCGTCCTGGCAACCGTTGTTGCCGCTGACGCGGACGTCCCCGTCTATGGACGGGTTACTCTCACAGGTGAGATCACCCCCGACGTGGAGATCACCGGTGATGCTCACGCTCTCAAGCGTAGCGTCGCCGGTGACGTGGACGTCGCCATCCACTTCTTTGTTCTTGAGTTGCTCCAATTTGCCGTCGACGTGGAGGTTGCCACCGATATTCGTGTCTATCGCTTTGGTGTCGCCAGTCACGCTGACGTCCTCGTCGACGGAGGTCTGTGTAAGCTTCAGGTTGCCGTTCACGTAGAGGCTGTCACTGACGGTCGAGTCGTGTAAGCTCGTCGGGTAGGCCGCGTTGCCGCCGCCCGTCGCGTGGACGGCACCTCCGAAGGTCGCCTTCTTGACGTCGAGTTCGCCGTCAACGTATGTCTCGCCCTCGAACTCGTCGCCGCCGCCTTCAGCCTTCAGCCGACCGTACGTGTGGGTGTCGCCCTCGATCGTCAGTGCGCCGGATGTGGCTCTGATCTCCTCGTCGGCGTACACGTCTCCTGTGACAGTTACGTCATTCAATTTGACGACGTCACCCGAGTGGATGTCACCGTCGACCTCTGGGGGATAGCTCGTACCTTGGACGTTCACGGTCTCGTCGGCGTAGATGTCGCCTTCCACCTGTGCCTGGCTTAGCTTGACATCCTGCTGTCCGTGGATGTCACCTACCACGTCCGGCTCGGAGTTGCTGGAGGGCGCAATCTTGATCTGTCCTCCCTGACGAATGGAGTAGATATCGCCGTGGACGACCGTGTTCGTCGTGATGCCCCCATTACTCACGATTGGGCCGCTCTTGTTTTTGTGTGCCGGTGACTCGTACTTTGACGGGGATTCACTGGAGTCGTAACTGTCACTGATACCACCGTACACGTTCACCGCATTGTCCCCCCCGTCGCTCGCGTACACCGCCTGGTTGATCTCCGTTGGCGACGGGACGACCAGCTCGACGGAGACCGTCTTCGCGTCGTCGTCCAGCTCAACGACCCGGCCGTCGGTCCGTTCGGCGATGAAGTCGCCCCAGGCCTGGTAGTACTCGCTGTGGATGGTCACGTAGACGCTGCCGCTGGAGTCCGGAAGCGGGTTGGTCAGGCTGTCGACCCGGTCGGTCGGGCCGGCCGTCGCGGTCAGATCGACCGTCGAGCCGCCGCTGCCGACGTCGCCCGAGACGACGACGACCGGCAGCGTCAGCGTGTCGCCGCGGTAGTGGAACTCCGGCGGCGACACCATCCGGGCCCTCCCGTCGTCGCCACGGCGCCAGACGCCGCCGCCCTCGTAGGCGACCGTCGCGTCGCCGGTGTCGTACCGGACGGTTCCCATGTTCTTCCGGGCGCCGCCGCAGCTCTTGTCGTCGTCGGCGTCCTCCGGCAGGATGAACTCCCGGTCGGAGGTGCTGCCGTTCTCGACGCAGATCCAGCTGGCGTCGTCCTCGACCGTGAGCCGTCCCTGGGAGGCGTCGACGGTCATCCCGCGCTGCTGGCTCCCGCCGAGGGCGACCGCCGCGGCCTCGGAGGCGACCTGGGTCATCTCCTGGCTGGCCCGCTCGCTCTCGGCGCTGGAGGAGACGTCGTCGATGAACCCGCCGCCGAGGACCGCCACGGTCGTCGCTCCGGTGAGGACGATCCCGATGAGCAGCACGACCGCAAGCGGGCTGCTCTGTCCCCGGCGTGTCATGCTGTCTTCGTTCAGCAGCGCTCGCGACAAAAAGGCCGCTCGCGAATCGACTCCCGAAACGCGCCGTGCCGCCGGGACCGGCTACTCCAGGCTCTCGCGGGCCGCCTCGAGGTGGTCCGTCCGGATCTCGACCTCGTCGGCCCGCTCGGCGGCCTCGGCCGGGCCCAGTTCGGTCGCCAACTCCCGGATGGCCCGCATCGATGCCGCCCGCAGCAGCGCCTCCAGCTGTGCGCCCGACAGCCCCTCCGTTTCGGCGGCCAGCGCCCCGAGGTCGACGTCGTCGCCGAGCGGCCTCCCCTCGGCGTGGACCGCCAGTATCTCCCGGCGGGCCTCGCGGTCGGGCGCCGGCACCTCGACGTGAGACTCCAGGCGGCCGGGCCGCAGCAGCGCCGGATCCAGCGACTTCCGGCGGTTCGTCGCCGCCAGCACCACCAGGTTCGGGTTCTCGGTCAGCCCGTCCAGCTCCGTCAGCAGCTGGGAGACGACCCGTTCGGTGGCCTCGCCGGCGTCGCCCCGGACGCCGGCGACGGCGTCGATCTCGTCGAAGAAGACGATCGCCGGCGCCGCCTGCCGGGCGCGGTCGAACACCTCCCGGACGGCCTTCTCCGACTCGCCGACGTACTTGTCGAGCAGCTCCGGCCCGGCGACGCTGACGAAGTTGACGTCGCTCTCGCCGGCCAGCGCCCGCGCCAGCAGCGTCTTGCCCGTCCCCGGCGGGCCGTACAGCAGTACCCCCGCCGGCGGCTCGGTGTCGGTCTCCTCGAACAGCGGTCCGTAGCTCAGCGGCCACTCGACGGCCTCCCGCAGCACTTGCTTCGGCTCGGCGAGACCGCCGACGTCGTCGAAGCTGACGGCCGGCGTCTCGGCGACGTGTTCCCGCATCGCCGAGGGGTCGACCGCCGCCAGCGCGGCCTCGAAGTCCCCCCGCCGGACCGACAGCTCCTCGCGGTCCTCCCGGTCCCGGAGCGCGCGCATCGCCGCCTCCGTCGACAGCGAGTGGAGGTCGGCGCCGACGAAGCCGTACGTCCGGGCCGCCAGGTCGTCGAGGTCGACGTCGTCCGCGAGCGGCATCCCGCGGGCGTGGACGTCGAGGATCTCCCGGCGGCCGGTCTCGTCGGGAACGCCGATCTCGATTTCGCGGTCGAAGCGACCGCCGCGCCGCAGCGCCGGGTCGACGACGTCGACCCGGTTGGTCGCGCCGATGACGATGACCCGTTCGCCGGCCTCCAGCCCGTCCATCAGCGTCAGCAGCTGGGCGACGACCCGGTTTTCCATGTCGGCGTCCTCGTCGCGGGCGCCGGCGATGGAGTCGATCTCGTCGATGAACACCACCGACGGCGCGCGCTCGACGGCCCGCTCGAACGTCTCCCGCAGCTGTTCTTCGCTCTCGCCTTTGTACTTCGAGACGATCTCCGGGCCGTCGATCACCTCGAAGTGCGCCTCGACCTCGTTGGCGACGGCCTCGGCGATGAGCGTCTTGCCGGTGCCGGGCGGGCCGTACAGCAGCACCCCCGACGGCGGTTCGATGCCGAGCCGACGGAACAGCTCCGGCTCCGACAGCGGCAGCTCGATCATCTCCCGGACCTGCTCGAGTTCCTCGTCCAGCCCGCCGATGTCCTCGTAGGTGGCGTTCGTCGCCGGCGTCGGCGTCGGCGTCGGCGTCGGCGTCGGTGCGGGCGCGTCCTCGCGGTCGGCGTCGCCGCCGGTACTGGTCCCGCCGGTGCCGGTGCCGCCGTCGTCGGGTTGCGTCGACCGGTCGGCGGTCTGTCGCACCCGGACGGCGGTCCGGCCGGTGACCCGGACGGTGCCGTCGGGCGACGTCTCGGCGACCGTCGCCCGGACGCCGAGCCGCTCGAGACGGACCCCCTCGCCGGCCTGCAGCGGCCGGTCACGCAGCGCCGACGCCACCGCGTCGGCGACGTCGCCCTCGTCGCCGACGGCGGGCAGTTCGACCACCACGCGGTCGGCCTCCGCGACGGAGATCTTCCCGACCGTCACCGACTCGCCGATGTTCACGCCGGCGTTGGCGCGCGTCTCGGCGTCGATGCGGACGGTCCCCTCCTCGCCGCCGGGCCAGACCTTCACCACGGTCGGGCGCTCGCCCTCGATGACGATCGTGTCGCCGCTGAGCACCCCCAGCGACCGCCGGGCGGCCTCCGGCAACCGGGCGACACCCCGCCCGGCGTCCCGCTTCTCGGCGCCCTTCACCGCGAGCGTGACCCGCCTGTCCATACCGCCGTTCGGGCCGCCGGCGGCTTTACCGTTCCGCCGGCGCGGTAGCATTTAGTGAGGAGGAAGTAGCCTCGCTCGGCGGTGACGAGGGCGTGTCCGAACGCTCGCTCCCTCCCGCTCACTCCGCGAGCGGTCAGCCCCATTCGAGGTCTCGCCCGATGCCGGCCGACCGGCCGGCTCTCTCGTAACTAAACATCGCTGCCGATCCCGGAGAAGCGCCTATAGGTCGCCGCGGCCGATCCGCCGAGTATGGTTTCCACCACCGAGCGCGACGGGACGACCTGGTACGAGTGCGAGCGGTGCGGGATGCTGTTCGACGACCGGGGCGACGCCGACCGGCACGAGGTGAACTGCGACGCCAAGGAACCGAGCTACATCCGGTGAGCCGCGGCGTCAGAACTGCTTGATGTTCTGGAGGTCGTGTTCGGTGCGAGTGAACTCCGACAGCGGCCGACTCGCGTGACAGCCGGGACAGTGGAACGTCCGGGCGGGCGCAGGCAGTTCGTTCGGGGAATCCTGCCAGCTCTTCTCGCACTCCGGACACAGAAGTCGAACGTACGTCTCCATATTCCCGCCAGGGACGGCGGGGTAAAAAACCCTTGTTACCTGAGTGAGGCGCTAAGGCCCCTCCCTCAACGAGCGACCGACGGGAGCGAGTAGGGAGGGGATACGGCGTCCCCAGAAATCATCGATTTCTGGTGTGCGAACGAGAGCTTCGCTCTCGTTGACGCCTGTGGAGACTGCGCTCCCTGTGGACACCAATCCGGTGTCGGCAAAGCGCGCCGTAGAAGCAGGAAGCCCTACCCTCAAGCGTGAGCCGTCAGGCGAGCGGTAGGGTGGGGTAGTTCACGCGGTGACGACCTCGCCGGCCTCGAGCAGTTCCTTGTACCGGTTGCGGATGGTGACCTCAGAGATGTCCGCGACCTCGCTGACCTCGCTTTGGGTCACCTTCTCGTTGCAGAGCAGCGCCGAGGCGTACACCGACGCCGCCGCCAGCCCGACCGGCGACTTCCCCGACAGGATGCCGTCCTCGCGGGCGGCCTCGATGAGTTCGCGGGCGCGGCGCTCGACCTCGTCGCTCAACTCGAGGTCGCTGGCGAACCGCGGCACGTAGCTCTCGGGGTCGGCCGGCTTGACCTCCAGGTTCAGCTCCCGGATGATGTAGCGGTACGTCCGGGTGAGCTCCATCTTCTCGACGCGGGAGACGCGCTCGACCTCGTCGAGACTTCGCGGAACGCCCGCCTGGCGGGCGGCGGCGTACAGCGACGCGGTGGCGACGCCCTCGATGGACCGCCCTGGAAGCAAGTCCTCGTCGAGCGCCCGCCGGTAGATGACCGAAGCGGTCTCGCGGACGTTCTCCGGGAGGCCGAGCGCGGAGGCCATCCGGTCGATCTCGCCCAGCGCCTGCTTGAGGTTCCGCTCCTTGGAGTCGCGGGTACGGAACCGCTCGTTCCAGGTGCGGAGCCGCTGCATTTTCTGCCGTTGGCGGCTGGACAGGGAGTTGCCGTAGGCGTCTTTGTCCTGCCAGCCGATGTTCGTCGACAGTCCCTTGTCGTGCATCATCTTGGTGGTCGGGGCGCCGACGCGGGATTTTTCGTCCTTTTCGGCGCTGTCGAAGGCCCGCCACTCCGGCCCGCGGTCGATTTCGTCCTCTTCGACGACGAGGCCGCATTCGCTGCAGACCGTCTCGCCGCGCTCGGTGTCCGTCTCGAGGCGGGCGCCGCACTCCGGACACGTCGTCGCGTCCTCGCGCTCCTCGGCGTCGGTCGATTCGGTGCGATTCTCGTCCGTGAAGGCTCTGATTCGTGTGTCGCTCATGATGGGTTACTCCCGGCTCCGGAGGCTTGAAAACTCAAGGAATCCGGGCCGTCTCGCTAAACGTACGTTAGTCCGAAAGCTACTTAAATCTTCTGGCCTCTCGCGCGCGAGGCGTCAATATCGGCCGTTTCAGCGGTCGTGGCATGCTACCAGCTACCGTGGAGCACGACGCTGCGGACGTCTTTCTTTAATAATAGTTTCGCAGCCGAGATTATCCCCCCGCTGGGGCCGCGAGTTCAACCGAGGCACGCGCCGCGAGCACCGCGCTGACGACCGCGACCAGCGCGACGACCGTGCCTATGTTAGGATGCGTGTACGGGAGCGACGGAACCCCATCAAGCGGGGTTCGTCGAACTCTCGATCCGAGTTCGTCTCGAGACGCGAAAATCGGCGTGGAGGACCCCCCGAGCGCCCGCTCTGTCTCTCGGCAGGGATCCCCGCTACCCGATCGGAATGTCGTCGGCTTCGGCGAGCGACGCGAGAGCGAATCAATCCCAGGTGACCCAGGTGAGAAAGGCGAGTCCGCCGAACTCCATGAGTCGGAGGCCGGCGAGCGTTATCTGGGCCGGGCGGGGAACCGCATCGCTGTTGGTAATCCAACCGTTGAGGCAGAACAGCGCCAGCCCGAGCGTGTGCTTCGAGCGGAGTCGCCACCAGTTCGACCCCCAGACGTACAGCAACCCTGCCAGCAGCAGGATGTTCAGGACGGCGAAGACCTGGACGATACGCACGTACACTATGTGACACCTTCCTCGTTCATCCTCTTATGTACTTTCCCAAATTCCCCTCGGTTCTACTCCACTTCCTCGAGTATCTCCTCGACGGTCTCCCAGTGAACTCGGGCGGCCTCGCTCGGGAGATACACCTTTCCGTAGTCGTCGCCGCTGTCGGTTATGACGTTGTTGTCCGCGAGCACGTCAAGATGGTGGCGGATCGTCTTGTAGTCGAGATCGAGGGCCTCGGCCAGCTGGTTCGCGTTCCGAGGACGTTCGTCGACGGCGCGCAGGATGCGGGCGCGGTTCGCCCCGCCACGCGTCCCCGAGAGCACGTACCAGAGGGCCGCCTCCATCGTACGGCCCGACTCCCCCGACGGACGTAAAAGAGTGGGTTCCGGCGGCGTCAGACTGTGAACAGGTCGCCGTCCGTCGGGACCTCGAACGCACCGAGCCGGGCGCCGGCGTCCATCCACCCGTGGCCGTAGGAGAAAGACGCCAGGGCGTTGACGGGATCGTCCTGTGCCCGGAAGTGGCGGCCGTCTTCGAGGTACGAGCGGGCCATCTCCTCGTAGTCGACGGCCGTCTCGTACAGCGGCGTCCCCTCCGGCGGTGCGATCTCGGCGGCCTCGATGGCCTCCGCGAGCAGCGACTCGTAGCGGTCGGTCTTCGACGCGAGGTCGGCCGACATGTCTCCGGGTCGGGCTTTCGGCCCCAAAACCGTACCGGGGTCGGCTCAGAACTCCCGGACCACGCCGTAGCTCAGCCCCATGATGAGTCCGTAGACGACGAACGCCAGCAGGAAGTACGGCTGCAGGGTCGGGACGAGCATGCCGTACGTCGAGACGGTGTTGACCGCGAGGGGGATCCCGATGGCGAGCCGCCGACCGCCCTCTCGACGTTGGCCTCGTGGTCGGCGAACTCGTCGACAGAGCGGCTGTAGTCGTCCAGTCGCGGGCCGACGGTCACGGCGAACACCGTCCCGAGCAGCACCGAGAGCCCGAGCCAGACGGCCCATCCCGTGCCGATGCTGCCGGGGCTGCCGACGAGCGCCCCCATGAACAACATCGTCACCTCGCCGACCGCGTGGAAGGCGACCAGCCCGCCGGCGGCCCCGCCGAACAGCGACCCGAAGACGACGGCTCGCTGGCCCGTCGTGCCGACGGCCGGCGACGTCGGCAGCCGCTCGCGGGCGAGTCGGCCCCGCCGAAAGAGGGCGTAGACGCCGCCGAAGACGAGCCCGAAGACGACGTACGCCAGAACCGTCGGCCGGGTGCTCGGCACGTCGATGGGGTAGCCCCGCGCCCGGATCAGCCCCGGCACGACGAACACGCCGAGGGCACCGGCGAGGACGGCCCCGTAGATCGTCCCGACGACGGCACCGCGGCCGACGCCGATGCGGGCCTCGACGACCCGGGCGCCGAACGGCACGAACGCCACGCCGAGCAGCAGCGCGAGCACGAGCCAGACGCCGACCCCGAGCCGCCAGGACGGCCGTACGCCGAGGTAGCTGAGCCCCAGGAAGTAGTGCGGCTGCGGCTTCGCGAGGAAGATGTACGCCGCCGCGGCGCCGCCGCCGACGAGCGTTCCGCCGACCACCGGCACCGCACGACCGCGGATGAACGTCGGCAGCGCCTCGCCGTCGCCTGCGGCGGCGTAGCCGACCCCGAGGGCGGCGCCGAACAGCAGGTAGCCACCGAGGACGCCGCCGGTCGGCGGCGCCGGGGCATACGCCGTCGCCGCGCCGAGCAGCCGGGAGATGACGATTGCACCGCCGACCACCGCGAGCGCGACCCCGTAGATGACGCCGAGCTTGAGCCCGCTTCCGGCGTCGTCCCGCTCGACCCGTCGGGCGGGCAGCGAGGCGAACCCGGAGCCGAGCGGCACGGCGACGGCGACGAAGACGACGGCGCCGACCGGTACCGACCCGCCGGCGCCGACCAGCAGCGCGAAGTACACCAGGTGATGCGGCGCCGCCGCGGCCAAGACACCGGCGGCGACGACGCCGGCGACGAGCGAGGCCAGCACGGTCGAGCGGGTTCGGCCGATCATGAACGCCGGTCGGAGCGGCCGGCGATTGACCCGCTTGCCGAACACCGACCCCAGGACGAGGCCGTACAGGGCGAAGCCGGCGAGGGCGCCGACGCCGACCTGCGTGTACGGGAACTCCCACTGGGTGCTCGCGGTGACCGCGACTGGCACCGCCAGCAGCCCCACGAACACCGCCAGGACGATGCCGTACGCCAGGCCGTAGCCGGTCGTGCTGCGGCCCGCCCTGGCGCGGGACCGGGCGACGGCCGCGAAGACGACGCCGAGGACGACCGTCATGCCGACCCAGGCCGCCAGGCCGTAGGTCGGGGCGCCGTTGGCGACGGCCGCCCCGAGATACCGGAGGTAAAGCCGCTGGAGTCCGTAGACGACCACGCCGGAGACGACGCCGGCGACGAGCGAGGCCAGAAGCGTCGCCCGACCGACGGGGCCGGCGTCGGCCTCGGTGCCGCTCATCGGCCGGTACTCCCCGTCGGGCCGGCGCCGGCCGCCGTCCTCGTCTCCGTCGCCGCCGACCGGGGCGTGTCTGCTCCGTGTGTCACTGTTCTCTGCGTTGCCCTCCCGGTGCTATTCAATAAAGCGTTGCGGGAGTGGTAGCCGGGGCTTTATATCCGCGGACGAACCGTTTAACAAACGGTCGGCCGTTGTGACGATGGGTGACACCGTCCAATGGTAACACAGTTCCCGTCCGAGAAGTGGATTCAGGAGTGGCGCGAGCAGCTGAACGACGACGAGGAGTACGCCGAGGCCGGCGAGGGTTGGGGGGTCGGCTTCGACGGCGATTTCATCTTCCACGTCGAGGCCGACGACGATCTCCCCGAGGACCGCTACTTCTACGTCGGCCTCGAGGACGGCGAGTGCACGGTGGCCCGCGAGGTCGACGACCCCGGGACCGTCGACGCCGGCTTCGTCTACCGCGGCGCCTACGGCGACTGGCGCGCGCTCAACAGCGGCGACATCGGCCCCATCGACGGAATGATGTCCGGCGTCTTCGACATCGAAGGAGATATGCAGAAGGTGCTGCAGTACAGCGAGGCCGCCGTCGCGATGACCGAAACCGGCCGCCGCATCGACACCGACTACGTCCACTGACGCGGCCGCCCGTTCCTCGCGGCGTGAGTCTGTCGTGTTGAGTTACGCGAGAGCCGGTCGGCCGGCGTGGGGCCGGCGTGGGGCGGGACCTCGGACGGGGCCGACCGCTCGCGTAGTGAGGCCGAGCGATCGAAGGGAGGGAGGCCTCGAGGCGGAGCGGCGACCACAGGGAGCCGCGGAGCGCAGCGAGGCCGAGCGAGCGCGGCGAGGGAGGCCCCGTGAAGCAGCGAGCGGGAGAAGCGACGTGAGGAGCGACGACACGCGAGCGCGGCGAGGCCGAGCGATCGAAGGGAGCGTGGCCTCGCTACGCGAGCGGGAGGGGACGTTCGGACACACCGTCATCACCGCCGAACGACGCTACTCCCTTCTCACCAAACACGATCCATGAGTCGGGCCCAAACGGTATATCCCGGTAGCCGGTAACGTCCGGTGTTCGGATGTCGAAGAAACGAACGACGGTGCTGATCGTCGAGGACGAACGCGACCTCGCGGACCTCTACGCGGAGTGGCTGAAGTCGGCCGGCTACCGGACCC
>PXRZ01000027.1 GCA_003022945.1 Halobacteriales archaeon QS_8_69_73
CGCTCCGAGGAGGCCCAGGAGGCGCTCGAGGACCTCTCGGATGCGCTGGGCCTGTTCGGCCCCGCCCGCGAGCACTTCAAGACGCTGTACTTCCAGTCCGAACTCATCAACCTCTCACAGACCGTCCTCTACGTCTCGGTTCCGTCGCTGGTGACCGCCACCGCTTTCACCCTCCTCTTCGACCCCAAGAACTACCCCGGGACGGTGCTCGGCCTCGACGTCGGGGTCCTCATGGTCTCGGCCGCGGCGGCTATCTCGGTCGCTCCCTTTGCCGTCCTGCTGGCGTACATCCTCCGCATCGCGACCATCACCCGGCGGACGCTGGCCATCGGGCCGTTCGTCCTCCGGGAGAGCGAGCGGGACACCCAGAGCTGAGCGACGGGGGCTGGACTACTCGCGGACCCCGAGACGCTCGCGAATGCGCCCGCGGAGGTCCTCGCGCAGTTCCTCGACGGCGATCTCCTCGAAGACGGGGACGTAGAACCCCTCGACGAGCATGTTCTTGGCGGTCCGCTCGTCGATGGCCCGGGAAGTCATGTACAGCATGTCCTCCTTGTCGACCTGGCCGACCGTCGCCGAGTGGGAGGCCTCGGTGTCGTGGTTGTTGATGATGAGCTTCGGTGCGGCGTCGGCCTCGCTCTCGTCGCTCAACATCAGTGTGTTCTCCCGCTGGTAGGAGTTGGTGTCCCACGCCGGGGCGCCGACGTTCTGGACGCCCTCGTACACCGAGCGGGCGTCGTCGTCGACGACCCCGCGGGTGACGAGGTCGGCCGTCGTGTGTTCGGTGTTGTGCCACACGCGGACGTTGACGTCGAAGTGCTGGTCGTCGTGGCCGTAGAAGGCCCCGACCATCTTCGACTCGGCGGCCTCGCCGTCGAGGTGGCTCTCGACGGAGGACTTCGTCAGCCGCGAGCCGAGGTTGCACTCGATCCAGTCGACGGTGCCGTAGGTACCGACGGCGGCCTCCCGGCGGCCGTACACGTACGTCGTCTCGTCGAGGTCCTGGAGGTCACCGAACTGGACGTAGCTGTTCTCGCCGGCGACGACCTCCGTGATGCCACTGTAGTAGCGCCCCTCGTCGACTGCGGCGGCTTCGCCGCCTTCGTCTCGTTGCGCCGACGACGTGGCGCTGTCACCGGTCTCCTGCCGCTCGAGGATGGTCACCGACGCCGACTCCTCGGCGACGACCAGCGTGTAGTTGAACAGCGACCGGGAGTTCATCTCCGTCCGGACGGTGACGTCCTCGGCGTCGACGCCCTCGGGCACGTGAACGACCGTGCCGGTGGTGAAAAGCGCCGTTGACAGCGCCGTCAGGTAGTTCGTCTCGGGGTCGACGACGGAGCCGAAGTGCTCCTCCAGCAGGTCGCCGTGCTCGGCGACGGCCTCCTCGAACGGCAGTACCTCGGCCTCCTCGGGACCGAGCTGGTCTTTCTTCTCGGCGGCCGACAGCGGGTCGACCAGCTCCTCGTACTCCAGCCCCTCGAGGTCGGTCCACGTGCGGCCGGGCGTCCGGATGACGTCCGGAAAGTCGACCTCTTCCAGCGCCGCCAGCGCGTCCAGTCGCGTCTCCAGCAGCCAGTCGGGCTCGTCGAGCTCCTCGCTGATCTGCCGGACCGTCGCCTCGTCGATGGAGGCGTGTACGCCCGTGCTCATGTTATCCGAGCGACCCCTCCATCTCGAGTTCGATGAGCCGGTTGAGTTCGACGGCGTACTCGATAGGCAGTTCCTCGGTGATCGGCTCGATGAAGCCGGAGACGATCATCTGCTTTGCGTCGTCGTCGTCCAGCCCGCGGGACTGGAGGTAGAACACGTCCTCGTCGCCGATCTTGCCGACCGTCGCCTCGTGGGCGACGTCGACGTTCGACTCTTCGATTTCCATGTACGGCATCGTGTCGGACGTCGACTCGTTGTCGAACATCAGCGCGTCGCACTCGACGGCCGTCGAGGCGTTGTCGGCGCCGTCCGACATGTGAACGAGCCCGCGGTAGTTGGTGCGGCCGCCGTCCTTGGCGATGGATTTCGACTCGATGGTCGACTTCGTGTTCGGCGCGTTGTGGTACACCTTCGCGCCGGTGTCGATGTCCTGGCCCTCGCCGGCGAAGGCGATGGTGATGTGGTTGTTGGTGTTGAGGTTGTAGGTGTTCTTCGACCAGTTCTGCACCGTGGAGTACTGGACGTGGGCACCCTCCTTGACGAACACCTCGACGCCGCCGGCGTGGAGATTGAACTCCGAGTACTTCGGGGCCGAACAGCCCTCGATGTAGTGGACCTCGGAGTTCTCCTCGGCGATGATGAGCGTGTGCTCGAACTGACCCATCCCGTCGGAGTTCATCCGGAAGTACGCCTGGACCGGCATGTTGACCGTCGTGTCCTCGGGAACGTAGACGAACGACCCGCCCGACCAGATGGCGCCGTGCAGCGCCGCGAACTTGTTGTCGCTCGACGGCACCGCCTTCGTCATGAAGTACTCGCGGACGATCTCTTCGTGCTCCTGTACCGCCCGGTCCATGTCACAGAAGACGACGCCCTTGTCCTCCCACTGCTCTTTCATGTTCTGGTAGACGATCTCCGACTCGTACTGGGCGCCGACGCCCGAGAGGGCGTTCTTCTCGGCCTCCGGGATACCCAGCTTGTCGAAGGTGTCCTGGATCTCCTCGGGGAGGTCCTCCCAGTTCTCGGCGCCGCCGCGGGTCTCGATGTCCGGTCGGATGTACGGGACGATCTCATCGACCTCGACCTCCGAGAGGTCGGGCGCGCCGGGCCAGTCGTCCGGCATCGGCATCTCTTCGAAGTGCTTTAGCGCGCGGAGTCGCCGCTGGAGCATCCAGTCGGGCTCGTCTTTGTCCTCGGAGATGACGCGAATCGTCTCCTCGTCGAGGCCCTTCTCGGCCTCGAAGGCGGAGTTCTCCTCCTTCTTGAATTCGAAGCGGGCTTCCGTGTCGGTGTTCTGTAGTTCTTCTGAACTCATGTTTGTATGGTAGGGTCGTGTGCTTATTACGTTGTCCGTGACGGAACTCAGGCGGCCTCGTAGACTTCCTCGCGGACCCAGTCGTACCCCTTGTCCTCGAGCTGCTCGGCGAGTTCCGCGCCGCCGCTCTTTGCGATCTCGCCGTCGATCATCACGTGGACGTGGTCGGGCTCGACGTAGTCGAGGATCCGCTGGTAGTGGGTGATCTGCAGGATGCCGGTTCCCTGCTCGTCGCGGAGGGCGTTGATGCCGTTGGAGACGTCCTGGAGCCGGTCGATGTCGAGCCCGGAGTCGATCTCGTCCAGCACCGCGATCGAGGGCTCGAGGATGGCCGCCTGCAGCACCTCGTTCTGCTTTTTCTCGCCGCCGGAGAAGCCGGCGTTGAGATACCGCTGGGCGAACCGCTCGTCCATGTCCAGCAGCTCCATCTTCTCGGCGAGGATCTCCTGGAACTCCGCGACGCCGACCTCGCCCTCGTCGGCGGGGCCCTCCATCGGCGAGGACTCGTAGCCGGCGGCGTCCTCGTTGGTGGCCGCCTCCTCGCTCTCGTCGTCGTCTTCATCCTCGAACAGCTCCTCGCGCTCCTCGAGCTTGGCGTTCAGCGCCGTCCGGAGGAAGTTGACCATCGTGACGCCCTCGATCTCGGCGGGGTACTGGAAGCCGAGGAAGATGCCCAGGGCCGCCCGCTCGTTGGGCTCGAGGTCGAGCAGGCTCCAGGTCGTTTGGTCGTCGTCGACGTCGATGTCGATGTCGGCACCCTCGAACTCGTCGGCGTCGATGTGAAGCAGCACCTCGCCGCCGGTGACGTCGTACGAGGGGTGACCGGCGATGACCTTCGCCGTCGTCGACTTCCCGGAGCCGTTCGGCCCCATCAGGGCGTGAATCTCGCCGGTGTCGACCTCGAGGTCGACGCCCTGAAGGATGGTCTCGCCGCCGTCTTCCGCTACCTCCGCGTGCAGATCGTTGATTTCGAGCGTAGCCATCTTGTGTCTACCAGGTGATATGGGCGTGGCGCGCATAATACTTTCGAGTCGCGGGTGGTTCGAATTGTCGATTCGAAAAAATTATTTCCCCTACGGCAGAACGTGGCACGCACCGGAGCCGCCGAGCCGCGGGCCGTCCGTTCAGACGAAACTTCCGAGCCCGGTCTGCTCCTGGCCGCTTTTGACCTCGTTCCAGGTAATGTCCAGCGCCTCCAGCACCCGCTCGATGGGGCCCTTCAGCGTCTTGTCCAGCATCTTGTCGTAATCGACCTCGAACGCCTCCGGTACCTGGTCGTCGAACTCGAAGCAGATCACGTCGGGGTCGCGCTTGAACTCGCCGTACAGCGCGTCCTCGGCGGGGTCGAGCCCGCGCTCCTCTTGGATCTCCCGGAAGAACTCGGGATGGACCTTCTCGAGGTAGAGCCGCTTGGGCTTCGACCCGCTGGCGAAGTTCGTCCCCAACAGGAGGTTGGCGTACTTCGCGCCCCGAACCTGGGCGGTGTCGGTGTCGTAGTTGTCCAGCTTCTTGCCGATGCCGCCTGGGATGCCGATCTCCTCGAGGCTCACGTCGCCTCCCGCTGGACCTCCTTCGTTATCGGCGCGATGTCCGACCGCTTGTACTCGAAGCCCGTAATTTCGATGTCGTCGACGTCCTTGCCTTCGGACCACACTTTGTGGCCGGCGTACCGCTTTTTCTTGCCGGCCTGGAAGAACCGCCGGTACAGCTTCTCGAATTCGATCTCGAAGCGGTGGGTTTCGGCGTTCAACCGCTCCGCGAACTCGTCGTACGAGTCGTTGATGTGGTCGGCTATCTCGACGGACTGTTCGATGGCCGACTCCTTCGGGACGTCCTCTCCGAGTTCCAACATGACGGAATCGGTATTGTGTAGGACGATCCCGCCGACCGCGTCGACGAAGTTGTCGTTCTCGGCGACGCTGAGGTCGTACACGTAACCGTCGTGTTCGGTTTCGGTCCGCATCGGCTCCCGGCCCCGACGGTACGCATCGACCGTCCTGATCGTGTAGCTGTCCTTGCTGTCGCGGTACTTCAACGAGTGCTTCTCCCCGCGCTGGGTGAGCAGCATCGACAGGCCAGCGGCCAGTTCCCTGCTCGTCGTCTCGAAGTCGAAGTTCCGTTCGGCGTAGTCCTCGGCGTACCGGGGGAACTCGCGGGAGCCGTCTCCTTCGACGAGCGTCTCGAGGAACAGCCCCTGCTCGTCGTCGGGGAGGTGGTAGACGAACGACGGGACCCGCTTTCCGCGGGAGGTCTGTCCCGCGAACTCCCGGAAGAAGACGGCCGCGAGCTCGTTCATCATCTGGAGCTTCAGTGTCCGGTCGTCATATGTCGCCGACGCGTTCCCCTGTCCGGTCTCGTATTCGACGGTCCGTTCGCCGCCCGGATCGCTCTCGATGACGCTCGCGGTGGTGTTTTCGAAGAGTCGGTGATAGTCATCTTCCAGCCCCTCGAGCCACTCGCGGCGCGACTCGGCGATACTGGCACCGAACTTGGCTGACGACGTCTCTGTCGTCGTCGCACTCCCTTCCGTGACGTACGCGGCCAGCAGCCGACAGAGCGCCGCACAGTCCTCGGTCCCGGGCTCGACGTACCGTCGAACCATGACCGTCGAGTCGAGTTCGTCGTAGTGCTCGTGACCGAACCAGACGAACTCGTCGTCGGCGTGGACGCGCTTGGTCTTCGTCGTCGTTCCGCCGGTTCCACGTCCGTCCTCGTACTCCCGCTCGTACCCCTCGAGCACCTCGTATACGTCGATGACGTCGATTTCCGAATCGACGGGCAGGTCCGGAATCCGGAGCGGCTCCTCGACCGCCTCCGGCCTCGCCTCGACGTACTCGTCGCCGTCCTCGACGACGTAGGAGTGGTCCCGGGTCGTCGTCGACTCGCCGAACTTGTGCTGCAGCCTGACCACGGGCTTGTCCGTCTCGTGGCGCATCACGCTCTCGATGGGCTGCCACTCCGCCGTGCCGTCAGCAGCCATCGAGAGCGCGTCCCACCCGTCGAGAAGGCCGTACTCCTTGCCCGTCTCGACGCTTCCGACCGGACCACCGTCCGCGGTGACGAGCACGCCCGCGCCGGGCTCCGGTTCTGCCCGGTCGAACAGCTGTTCGACGGGGACGATGCGGACCCTCTCATAGGGGTCCCGGACGACGACTGGTCTGTCACCCGTCACGCTATCCCCGTAGGCCACCTCGTAGCCGAACTCGTTCGCGGCCGCCTCGGTGAACTCGATGACGTCCCGCCCGGTTGCGGTTACGGCCGCACCCATCTCCTTGTCGTAGAGGCGGAAGCGATCCCACCCAAGTACACCATATAAAGAATTTGACACATTATGAAGCTTACCGTTTCGCCCGGCAATTAGAGTGTTGTTGTCCTCGACCGTAACGCAGTATACACCGTTCTCAGCTGTACTTCGGTTGCCGTCGCGGTGCATCCGGAACGAGTTCTTTCCTTCCTCTGCACAGTAGAGGCGCCACACGCCGCTGTCGGAGCTGTACGTAGCGGTAATCCCGAGATGCGTGCACAGTTTGAGTACATCATCCCGGAGCTCTTCGCTTTTCGTACTGTACCGCCAGGAGTTCGGCTGTCGGTCGCCGTCCCCCGCGATGAGAGTGTCCAAAAACTGCTCTTTCTGCTCTTTCGACCCTTCGAACACGAGGTCCGGAATCCGTTTGTTCTCGCTTCCGGCGCCGCACAGTTCTTCGAATAATTCAGCTAACGGTCGACTCGAGAAACTCACCTCGCGGTCGGTCGCGTAGTAGTACTCGACGAACGATTCAGCCAGACCCGCTATTCGGTCCAACGCTTCATCGTCCTCTTGGGCGATCTTTACCCGATAGTTCCCGGTTTTCGCCTCGTAGACGTTTCCTTCGGTAATGTACCACGCCAACAGCTCCAGGAAGTCATCTACGGGAACCTGTCGGGAGACGTTGGGCTCTCCACCGGAAGCCGCCAATTTCGTCCCGCCATCCGCGAACGTGAGCGGTACACCGGTGTGTTCCCGAATCAGCTCGGTAAGATCGATACGGTCGGGAAGTTCATTACGATGGTTGAACTCCCACCCGTGTGGCAACTCGTAGTGGCAGTAATCGTACAACTCGCCCGCTTCGACGAACGACCACTCTTCTTCCGTGATTCCGTTTTTGTCATTCTTCCGGACGAGCATCCGGTGGTTCGGGGTGACGCTGAAGTCGATCTTGCTGGTTTCGATGTCGACCAGCTCCCCGCGGTAGTCGGGATACGCGTGCGTTTCGACGACCGGTTTGACCTCCATCTCCATCGTCTCGGGGTCCAGCGAGTACACCTCGTCGCCGACGTCGAGGTCGCGGATGTTCCGGACACCCTCGGGAGTCAGGACGTCGGTGTCCGGCGTGAAGCAGTTCATGATAACCTTGACAGCTGCTTGCTGGCGGTCGTACGTCTCGTGGGCGTCGGTGCCAGGATCGTAGTCGTCCCGGAGGGCCTTCTTCTCTTCGCGCTCGGCGAGGAGTTCGTCGACCATCGACCGGATCATCCCGTCCGGTTCCTTCCGGAAGTGGGTGCCGTTGGGGGCGACGTAGGTGTCGCCGTCGTAGGCGTCGGGGTCGACCTTCGTCTCCGGGGAGGCGTTGATGGTGGTCATCGCCATCGGGTAGAGCGAGCGAAGGTCTAGAACGCTGACATTTTCGAGCACGCCCGAGATGGGGTCGAAGACGGCACCGCCCTCGTACTCCTCGCTCTCTTGGGTGCCTTTCGACGGCAGGGCGAACTCGCGGTGAATCTTGTGGAGGACGTACATGTCGACGGCATCGCCGGGGGTGGTGGCGTCCTCGAGCTTGCAGCCGACGAAGGCGGCGACCTCTCGCCAGAACGGGACGATATTCTGCTTGCGGTCCAGCTCGACGCAGAGTTCGACGTCCCGGAGGTTGTACTCCAGCAGCTGCTCGGGGTCGTCCTCCCAGAGGTCGCCGATGTCGCCCGGATACCGCTCCTTGCCGATGCCCAGTTCCTCCTCGCCGACGGCGTCGAGTCGGTAGGAGTCCAGCTCGGAGAACTGGGTCCGCTGGTAGGCGTACAGCAGGTCAAAGACGACCCGGCCCTTGACGTTCGGGCCGCCCCACCCCGAGGTCCACACCTCGTTCACCCGGGAGAGCCGCTCCGAGTCCAGGCCGTCGCGGCGCCCCGAGAGGCGCTCGATGCGGTCGATGAGGTAGGGGGCGTCGAAATCATCAAAATTCCAACCAGTCATGATCGACGGGTCGGTTTCCTCGACGTATTCGAGGTAGTCGGCGAGCATCTCGGCCTCGTTGCCGAAGCCGCGGACGTCGACGTCGAGGTCGCCGTCGCCGATGGGCTCGTAGTCGTCGACGGCCTCCGGGCCAGGGACGCCTTCGGGGGACTCGTACAGCCAGACGACGTACTCGTCGCGGTAGGAGTCGTGGCTGGTCAGACAGACGACCGTCTGCTCGCCGTCCTCGGGGAAGCCGTGGCGGTCGTCGACCTCGATGTCCAGCGTGTGGACCCGCGGCTCGACGACGCACTCGACGGTCTCGAGCTCGGTGTGGTGGATCTTCAGGCTGCCGTCGTCGAGCTTGCGGGCCGGCACGCGGACGCCGCTGCGGACGTCCTTGTCGATGAGCAGGCGGTTGGGAAACAGGATGTCCGCCTCGTAGTGCTCGAAGCGGTCCCGCAACTCGCCGACGTCGCGGGGCGTCTGGCCGAACACCTTCGCCAGCTCCTCGCCCCGGATGGACTCGTAGACGACGACCCTCCCGGGGTCGGCCTCGCTGTCGCCGGGGCGGTCGCCGTGTGTCTCGACGCCGGTCAGCCGGTCGTGGTCGAGCCGGGAGTCGACTAGGTCGCGTTCGGCCAGCGGCGCCTCGGCGTCGACCGCCACGTCGAGGTCGTCCACCGGCGTGTAGAAGTACGGCCGGAAGTCGTGGACCCGGACGTGGACCGGCTCGCGGTCGGTCGTCCGGCCGAAGACGTGTAGCACCGGCCGCTCGTCGTTGCCGCTGCCCTCGACGGTGTAATCGACCTGGGTGACCGACAGCTCTACGTGGTCGTCGACCGCCGGGAACCGCCGCTCGGAGAGGTCGACGACGGCCGCGTCGTCGCTTTCCGGCGTCGCGACGGCGGCGGCCTCTCCGTCGGGACGGACGCCCTCGCTGCCGTCGCCGTCGTCGCCGCCGCCGAACGCCTCGAGGGTCCCCTGCTCGCTGCCCGTGGTCATACTCTCCGATTGTACGCGTGCCCGCACAAAAACTCCGGCGGTCCGGCACGACTCGCCGGCTCGGCCGCCGCCGCGTCCGTCGTTTCGAGTTCTGACACGGACACAAGGGATTTACCCCGATACGCGCTACCGGACGATGGTGACATCCCATGGCCGACTCCGACGCAACGGGTGAGCAGGACAGCGCGGGCGAACGCCCCGAGCCGGTGGTGACCGACGCCGTCGCGGCGACGGAGTCCTACCGGACGGACGAGGGCGTGGTGTTCTACGACGCCGAGAACCCCCTCGCCTGGTTGCAGGCGGCCGAGGTCGTCGATCTCGAAGAGGTCGCGTAACTTTTCTCCCCGGAGTCGCTGGGTTGTGGTGTGACCGCCGGCGACGACGACGCCGACGCCGACTCCCATTCCCACTCCCACTCCCAGGAGTTCGACCACCGGAGCCTCGGCCCCGAGACGCCGTCGGTCGACGTGCCGACCGCCGACGACGCCGACGCCGACAAGGTGCTCCTCCGGACGTTCTGGGGGTCAGTTCTGTCGCTGAACGTCGCCATAACCGCCGTCCCGCTGGGGCTGCTGTTGGTGTACTTCCGCGGCGACTGGAAGTTCGGCGGCCTCGCCGTCGCCGTCGGCTGCGTCGCCGCCGCCGCGACCGTCCGGTTCTACCGGCGCTTCCGGGCCGACCGCCGCGGGGGTGACGACCGGTGAGGACCGTCGAACACGACGGCGACAGCTACCTGCTCGTGAAGCGGTCCGAGGAGTCGAGTCTCGTCCGCGACCCCGAAACCGGCGAGGAGCGGTACCTGCCGAACGACGAACTCGTCGCCGCCGGCGACCCGCCGCTGGCGCTTTCCGCCCGACGGGTGCCGGAGCCGACCCGGCGGCTGCTGACGGCCGTCCGCTCCGAACGAGCCCTCGGCGTCCTCCTCGAACTGGACGAGCGGGGCCCACTGTCCGTCCGGACCGTTCTCGGCGAGTACGATCTCTGCGAGTCGGACCTCCACGGACTGTTCGGCGAGTTCCGGGCCGCGGGGCTGGTCGCCGAAACGGAGGTCGACGGCGAGCGTGGCTACCGGCTCACCGACCGCGGCCGCGAGGGGCTGGCGGCGCTGCGGCCATAGACAACTACGACACTACGACGGCGCTGCGGGCGTAGCTACGACGGCGCCTCGACGGTCGCCGACCGCTCCACCGACGACCGGTTGGTCGTCGGGTTCTTTTGAACCGCCAGCAGATCGTCGGCCGCCTCAACCAGCTCGTCGTCGTGGCTGACAACGAGTATCTGGTCGACGCCGTGGTCGGTCATCGACTCGACCAGCTCGACCAGCCGCGAGACGTGACCGGAGTCGAGGAACACCGTCGGCTCGTCGAGGATGAGCGGCGGCATCGGCGCCGCCCCGTCGATGCCCTCCGCGAGCAGTCGGTAGATGGCACACCGCAGCGAGAGGTTGAACAGCGCCCGCTCGCCGCCGGACAGCTGTTCGGGCTCCAGCGGCGTTCCGTCCTTCTGGTAGACGGTCAGCTCGTAGTCGCCGTCCAGCTCGATGCGCGCGTAGGAGTCGTTCTGGTAGACGAGCCGGAACGTCTCGTTGAGCATCGCCTCCAGCGTCTCGACGTTCCGCCGCCGCAGCTCCGCCCGCAGGTCGGCGTAGGTCCGCTGGAGGTCGTGGGCCTCGTCGTACAGCGACTCCAGCCGGTCGACGACGGCCTCGAGCTCGTCGCGCCGCTCGCGGAGCTCTTCGAGTTCCTCCAGTTCGTTCTCGACGGCGCCGATCTCGGCCTGCAATTCGTCGCGGCGCTCTCGCTGCTCCTCGAGGTACGGCTCGACCCGGTCGAGGTAGTCCTCGGCGCGCTCCTTCTCGCCGTGGGCGCTCTCGAGGGCCGACTGGTCGAACTCCGCTTCCAGCTCCGACTTCCGCTCGCGCTTGTCGGCAAGCCGCTCGCGGCGCTCGTCGTTCAGCTCCGCCTTGTTGTCGCGGCGCTCCCGGAACTGCTCGACTTCGCGCTCGTTGTCGGCGACGTCCTCCAGCAGCTCCTCGATCCGCTCGAGCCGTTCCCGGCGCTCGTCGATGGTCGCCTTCTCGGCGTTCAGCTCGTCGACGGCCTCGCGAGCCGCCTCGGCGTCGGCATCGGCGTCCTCGGCGTCGGCTTCCGCCTCCGCCGCCTCCGCGTCCAGTTCCTCGGCCTCCTCGCGTAGCTCCTCGACGCGCGCCTCGCGCTCTTCGAGCGTGTCGGCCTTCTGCTCGACGAGTTCGGCGACGTTCGCCCGAGACTCTTCCAGCCGCGCGAGTTCGGTCTCGGTCTCGACCAGCTCGACGGCCCGCTCCTGGTCTTCCCCGAGTTCCTCGACGCGCGACTCGGCGGTCTCGAGGTCCGCCTCCAGTTCGGCGACCCGCTCGCGGTCCTCGTCGACGGACTCGACGTGCGGCGACCCCAGGTCCGCCTCCAGTTCCGCCACCCGCTCTCTGGCCGCCGTCAGCTCCTCGGCAACGGACTCGCGGTGGGCCTCGACGGCCGACCGCTCGACCGACGCCGCCGACAGCTCCTCGCGGAGTGCTTCGATCTCCTCGTCCGACTCTTCGAGGTCCGCGCGGCGCTCCTCGAGGCTCTCGCGGTCGGTCTCGACGTCCGCCTCCAGTTCGTCGGCCTCCTCGCGGTCCGCGTCGGCTTCCTCGCGGAGTTCGTCGGCCCGCTCGCGGGTCGTCCCGGCGGTGCTCTCGTACTCTTGGGCCTCGAGACGGCGCTTCTCGATGTCGTCCCGCAGTGACTCGGCTTCGTCGTCGAGCGTCTCGAGCCGCTCCGCGACGGCATCGGGGTCGGGGTCGGCCGCCCCGAGGTCCGTCTCGGCGACGGCCGCCTTGAGTTCCTCGCGGAGGGCGTCGGCGGTCTCCCGCAGCGACCGGATGCGCTCTCCGAGCGCCTCGCGTTCGCCCTCCGCCTCGGAGATGGTCGCGGCCAGCTCGTCGATCTCCTCGTCCAGTTCGTCGATCTCCTCGCGGCGGGCCTCGTACTCCTCGATGACGCTTTCGGCGGCCTCGAGCGCCTCGAGTGCCTCCTCGCGGTTCTCGCGCTTGTCCTCGACGTCCCCGGTGACCTCCGACAGCTCCCCCTGGAGGTCGTTGAGCCGGTCGTGGAGCTCCTTGTCCTCCTTGACCTCGACCTGCTCGGTCACCTGCGAGAGCGCCCCCTGCTTGTCGTCGCGGACGCGGCCGACGCCGACCCGGGCGTCGCTGGCCCGCTCGCGGTACTCTTCGAGTTTGCCCAACTGGAGCAGGTCGTCGATCATGTCCTGGCGATCGCCCGGCGAGGCGTTGATGAGCTTGTTCACCTCGCCCTGCCGGACGTAGGCGCAATTGACGAACGCCTCGGCGTCCATCCGCAGCAGCGACGCCACGCGGGCCTCGACGTCGGTGACGCCGTCGACGGCCCCGGTCGGCGTCTCCAGCCCGCAGGTGGTCGTCTTGGCGGTGTCGCCCCGAAGCTTCACCTCCCGCTCGACGTGGAACCGCCCGTCGTCGTGCGTGAACCACAGCTCGACGGCCATCTCCTCGGCGCCGTTGGAGATGACCTCGTCGAGGGTCCCCTCCACCGCCCGGGCGCCGTACAGCGCGAAGAAACACGCCTCCAGCAGCGACGACTTGCCGCTGCCGTTGACCCCGTGGACGACGGTCACGCCGGCCCGCAGCGTCACATCGAGGCCTGGTCGTCGCCCGCGGCGCCGTCGTCCGCGGTGGCATCGACGCTCGCGTCGGTACCGTCGTTCGTGGGCCGCTCCGCGCCGGTCTCGCCGTCAGTCGTCCGCCCATTGGAGTCGACGTCGGTCGTGCTGGCATCGGCGTCGACGCCGTCGTCGGTGTCGATATCGGTATCGGTCGAGCCCCCCGGATCGTCGTCCCCGTCGCCGCCGTCAAGCCGGTCGGCGACGGTCTCGGGGTCGGGGCCGGCTGCGGCGTCGAACGCCGCCGGCTCCTCGAGCAGCTCCCCGACGCGGCGCTCGACCTCGTCGGCGACGTTGGCGTCGGCCACCTTGCCCGCACGGATGGTCTCGTCGAGGTCGCGAGCGGCCTCGCTCAGCCCCAGCTCGCGGACCCGCTCGCGGACCGCCTCGTCGGGGTCGGCGAAGACGACGTCCGTGTCGGCCTTCTCGTCCACCTCCCGACGGTCCGTCACGCGGGCGACGAGGGCGCCCTCGTCGTCGGCGAACTCCTCGACCCGCGCCGCCGAAACCGCCTCGCCGTCGCCGGACAGCTCCACGTGGACGACGGCGTTTTCGACCGTCCGCTCGCGGAGGCGCCCCCGGACGCGGTCGAAGCCCTCGCCCTCGGCGAGTTCGAGCTCGAGGAAAACGAACTCGCGCGTCTCGATGCCGCGCCGGGCGACGTGGACCTCACCGTCGGAGACCCCGTCGAAGTCGACGATGTTGTAGCCGCGCTCGTCGCGCTCGTCGGCGCTGGCCCGCTCGGTCGACCCGCAGTAGGTGACCCACTTCCCGTCGACCGCCTGCCGGGTGGGGGCGTGCTCGTCGCCGAGCAGCATCGTGTCGAAGTCGACGGTCGCCGCCGTCAGCACCTCGGCGGCGTCCCACTCGACGTTGCCGTAGTCGGGCACCAGCGGCTCGAAGAGCCCGTGGGAGACCAAGGCGGCGTGGTCGGCGTCGTGCGGCGCGAACTCGTAGTCGAGGTCGTCGCGGCGACTCCGCGGCACGAAATCCAGCCCGTAGAAGGCGGCGTCGCCGACGACGACGGGCTCGTCGCCGAGCCGGGTCGCCAGCCCCATCGCCTCGAAGAGATCGAGCCACTGCGATTCCCGTTTGGTCTCGTGATTGCCGACGACGGCGAGAAACGGGATGCCGGCGTCGTCGAGCCGCTCGAGCACCGACTGCGCCCCCAGCAGGTCCGACAGCCCGGGTCGGCGGTCGTGAAAGAGGTCCCCCGCGTGCACCACCGCGTCGACGTCGTCCGCGACGGCGTCGGCGGCCACCTGCCGGAAGGCGTCGAGGAAGTCCTCGCGGCGCTCGGGCAGGTGGTACTGCCGGTAGCCGAGGTGGGTGTCGCCGGTGTGAATCACCCGTGTCATCCGGGCGGGCGTTCGTCGTCACCTCTTAAATCGGTTCCGCGACCGGGGCGGAAGTGGTCGTCGGCGCTCGGATCGAGGTCACCGGCCGCCGCGGCCCGGGCCCGGCGGAACGCCGCCAGCGCCCGCCGACCCCGCTCGGCGAGGGCGGGGTCGTCGACCGCCTCGATGGCCGCCGCCAGCTCCTCGAGGCCGACGGACGCGACGAACTCGGCGGCCGCCTCGAGATCGCGCGTCGCGGCGTCGGCCCGCTCGATGATCGTCCGTTCGTCGGCGCCGGCCAGCCGCCGCAGCGACGCTCTAACCTTGTCGGCGTCCGGCGCGTCCGGGGCGTCGGAAGTCACGCCGACGTTTGCCCGCGGCCTCGGATATGGACCTTCGCCCTGCCGGCCGGGCCGTATTTAGTCGCGCGAGAACCGGCCGGTCGGCCGGCGTCGGGCGGGACCTCGAACGGGACGACCGCTCGCGTAGCGAGGCCGAACGAGCGCAGCGAGGAAGGCCTCGTGAAGCAGCGAGCGGGAGGAGCGACGCGGGGAGCGACGACACGAGAGCGCAGCGAGGCCGACCGATCGAAGGGAGGGAGGCCTCGTGAAGAAGTGAGCGAGAGGGGGCGTTCGGACACGCCGTCATCGCTGCCGAAGCACGCTACTTCCCTCCTAACTAAACACCATCAAGCGGGGCAGCCGTAGAGTAATCAGTGGGGCGGTCGTAGCGCCATCATGGCCATCGCACGCCACGACGATGGGGTCCGGGCCGACCTCGGGGCGCTGGCGTCGCAGGTGCATCCGGTGTTCATGCTGCCGCCGCTCGCGGCCTCGGCGTTCGGCGCGGTGCTGGCCGACGGCCTCGCGCCCGCGCTGCTCGTGGTCCACCTCGTCGCCGTCTTCGCCGCCCTCTACACCGCCCACGTCAAGGATGGCTACGTCGACTTCCATCGGCGCGGCGAGGACGACGACCATCCGCTGTCGGCGGACGGCTGTCGAGTCGCGCTGGCGGGCGCCTCGGCGGTCTTTTTTACCTGCCTACTCGCGATCGGCCTGCTGGTCGACCTCCGGGCCGCGCTGCTGACGCTGCCGGGGTGGGTCATCGGCTACCTCCACGCGCCGCAGCTCGACCTCACCCCGGTCGGCGCGACCGCCGGCTACCCCGCCGGCATCGCCTTCGCGCTGCTGGGCGGCCACTACGTCCAGACGGGGACGCTCACCGCGACCGTCGTCGCCTTCGCCGCCGTCTTCTTCGTCGTCCTCTGCGGAATCAAGACGATCGACGACGCGACGGATCACGACTACGACCGCTCCATCGGCAAGCGGACGGTCGCGGTCGTGCTCGGCCCCGAACGGGCACACCGGTTCGCCTACGGGCTGATGGCCGCCGGGATGGCCGGAGTCGTCGCGGGGGCGGCCGGCGGCGTCTTTCCGCCGGCCAGCGTCTTCGCGCCGGTGGTGTTCGGCGTCGTCGCCGCCTTCGCCTGGCGGGCCGGCGCGGACGCCGGCCTCGCGACGAAGCTACTCATCCGGGGGTCGTACCTGTTCCTTGCGGTGCTCGTCGCCGCGGTATGGCTGGCGTGACCGCCGGCCGTGTTCAGAGCGTCTCGTCGCAGTACTGACAGACCTCCGCCCCCGGCTCGTTCGGGGCGCCGCAGCCGGAACAGTTGATCGGGCCCGCCGACTCCGCGTCCGACTCCGCACTCATCTTCGCGAACCCGACGATGATGAGCACGAACGGGATCGCGACGAGCCCGAGCGGCCCGGTCACGAGGACGAACAGGACCGCCACCAGCGACACGAAGCCGTAGAGAGCGAGTTCGTTCCCCGATGCCATGTCCCGCAGTCTTTCCCGACGATCACATAAATCTTCCCGCACCCGGAGCGGCGCGCGAGCCCGGCAGCCGAGCCGTCGGCCGATCGCTGGTCCCGGCACTGTCGGCGAGTCGGCGAAAGAAATCGAAGCTTCGAGTCGAGTCGCGGCCGGCGGAGCTACTCCTCGGACTCCGCGTCCTCGTCGCCGCCGTCGGTCAGCACCTCAGTCTCGACGCTGGCCTCTTCGTTGGCGAACGACGGCTCGTCGTCGGATTCCTCGCGCTCGAACTCGCGTCGGTCACGGATGTCGAAGCCATGGCACATGGTGCATTTTGACATACGACTGGACGTACTAATACCCAACGCCCCCCGACCCGGTCTCCGGTTCCGTTCCGGTGCCGACTACGTCGCCGTCGAGACGACCCTGACGACGTCGCCCTCCTCGAGTTCGTGGTCCTCGCCGATGCGCCGCCCGGCGCGGGCGTCGACGGCGTGGAGGTAGCCGTCGCCGATGTCGGAGTGGACGGCGTAGGCCAGATCGAGCGGCGTCGCCGCCGCCGGCAGCAGAAACGCGTCGGGGAGGACGGTCCCCCGGCCGTCGGTCCAGTGGGTCTCGTCCTGGACGGGGTAGACGGTGATGCGGTCCAGCAGGTCGTAAACGGCCTCGTCGAGGGCGGGCTGGACGCCGGTGCCGCCGAACTCGTCCATCACTTCCCGGACCCGCTCGAGGCCCTCCCGCTGGGCGTCGGACGGTTCGCCCGCGATCTCGAACGCCTCGTCGCCGGGGTCGTAGTCGACGGCGCCGGCCTCGGCGGCCCGCCGGAGCGCGAGCTCGCCCTCGGCGGTGGCGGGGACGACCCGGTCGGCGGCCTCTCGCAGTCGCTCGACGTTGCCCGCCGGGGCGACGTCGGCCTTGTTGGCGACGACGACGATGGGCTTGGTTCGCTCCCGGACCAGCCGGGCCAGCTCCTCGCGGTCGGCGTCGGTCCAGGCCATCGGATCCGTCGAGTAGTCCAGCCCCCGGAGGACGGCCATCACGTCGTGTTCCGTCGCCCCGACCCCGGTGAGGACGTCCGTCAGCGCGTCCTCGAAGTCGAACTCCGGCGACCGGGACCGACGCTCGACGGTCTCCCAGTTGTCCGCGACGATGGACGCCAGCCACAGGTCCATCTCGGTTTCGATGAACGCGACGTCCTGGACGGGGTCGTAGGAACCGACCTCGACGGGGTCGCCCTCCGCGTCCGTCCCGCCGGAGGCGTCGACGACGTTCAGGATGACGTCGGCGTTCGACAGCGAGTCGAGGAACTGGTTGCCGAGGCCCTTCCCCTCGTGGGCCCCGGGGACGAGCCCGGCCACGTCCAGCAACTCGATAGGGACGTATCGCGTGCCGTCGCGGCAGTCGTCGCTGTCGCACCGCTTCTCGCGGTCGAGACACGGACACCGGGTCCGGACGTGGCTCACGCCGCGGTTGGCGTCGATGGTGGTGAAGGGGTAGTTGGCGACGTCGACGTCGGCCATCGTCGCGGCCTTGTAGAACGTCGACTTGCCGGCGTTGGGCTTGCCGGCGAGGGCGACCGAGAGCATACCACCCATCGGCGGAGCGGGCCGAACTGCCTTTCGATTGGCCGGCGGCTACCACTCGGGGGCCTCCGGCAGGTCGCCGAACCCGCCGCCGTCGTAGCGGTGAGCGGCCCATCCGGCCCGGTCTGCGCCGTCGATGTCGGCGTCGCTGTCGCCGACCATCGCGTAGTCGTCGGCCGGAAGTCGCTTCTCGGCGACCGCGAACGCCGCCGGGTTCGGCTTGTGGGCACCGACCTCGTAGGAGACGACTACGGCGTCGAAGAACCGATCGAGGCCGCTGGCCGCCAGCTTGGCGCGCTGCCACTCTGTGACTCCATTGGTGAGCACGCCGAGGTGGTGGCTCTCCGACAGGCGCCGGAGGTCGGCCTCGGCGCCCGCTGGCGGTTCGCAGGCGGCGATCTCCCGCTCCCGCAGCGCATCGACCAGCGGGTCGGGGTCGTGGCCCGTCGCCCGGAACGCCCGCCGGTAGGGGTCCGAGTCCATCGCCTCGAGCGCGTCGAAGAACGCCGCGTCGTACGTCTCGAGCCACGACGTTTCGACCTCGTCGTGGACGTCGCGGAAGGCGTCGGCCAGGAGGTCCTCGTACGGTCGGGTGAACCGCAGCAACGTGTCGTCGAGGTCGAAGAAGATGGCCCTCATAATCGGCGGCCTTCGTCCCGCGGGTTAGTGCTTTTCGGCGTCCGCGATGACGCCCTCGACGCCGTTCCCGTTGGTCGCCGCTGAATCGTTCCAGTCGCGCTCGCCCTCCGAGAGTGGGACGACGGCGGGCGCCGTCTCGGCGGTCAGTTCGCCCTCCCCGAACGGGACGACGGCCGCCTCGAGGTCGGCTAGCGACGCCTCGTCCGCGTCACCGTCGGTCGACGTCGCGGTCGCCTCGGCGTCGCCGGCCGTCGTGTCGAACTCTTCGGGGACGGCAGTGAAGTTCGTCTCTCCGCGGGCGCGGATGGCGCCGTCGACCTCCGCGGCCTCCGAGAGCTCGCAGTTCTCACAGGAGATGTCGCCGCGGACGTGGGAACGGGGAGAGACGACCACGTCCCCGCCCTTGGTGGTCACGTCGCCGTGGACGACCGTCTCCGGGCCGACGCGGACGTCCTCGCGGGCGCGGAGGCTGCCGAAGATCTCGGTTCCGGCGCCGACCTCGACCTCGGTCGCCCGGACCGGCTCGGCCTCGCGGTCGTCGGCCAAGAACTCCTCGACGACCTCCTCGGCGGCCTCCTCTTCGCCGATGCGGAGCAGCTGCGAGAGGTAGACGAACAGGAAGACGATAGTCGGCATCGGATTGCGGATGACGATCCAGCCGTTGGCCTCGAAGCCACGCTCGACCTCGACGTCGTCGCCGATGTCGAGGTCGCCGGAGACGATCAGTTGGCCGTCGACGTGGACCCGTTCGCCGAGGTAGGCGTCCTGGCCGACGAGGACGTTGCCGTCGGCGTCACACCACATGTCGAGCCGGCAGTCGCCGTCGGCCTCGATGTCGCCGCCGAAGCTCACGCGCTCGCCGGCGATGACGTCGGCGCCGCGGACGCCCAGTTCGACGTCGCTCTGCCCGCCGACGAGCACGTCGCCGTCCGTGACGAGGTCGTGCTCCCGGACGTGTGTACCGTCGGGAATCGCCAGTTCCTCGAGCGGGTCGGAGCCGAACACGGTCGCTATGAGCGCGTGCCGCCTATTAAACCCACCCGGGGCGTCCGACGAGCGTCAGACGCGGTCGCCGCCCACATCTTTATTCGGGCTGGAACACAGGAGGAGACATGGCGGACGCCAACGGAGAAAAGAGCCGGCTGCCGGACCACCAGCGGGAGTCCGCCCGGTCGCTGCTGGAGTCCGTCGTCGAGCGCACGGCCCCGGGCGCGACCGTCCCGTTCCGAGACACCGACTACGGACCGGAGGACGGCAGCCTCGGCTTCAGCTACCGCGACGGTTCGCTGATGGTCGAGTACCAAACGAGGGTCAACGCCGCCGATACCCTGCCGGAGACGACGGGAGTCGCCGACGGCCTGGTGGAGCTGACCGACCATACGTCGCTGTCGGCGGCCGGCGACCCGTACGACGCCGTCGAGCGGAGCGTCATCGAGGATATCACCGAGACGGTACCGGCGGTACCCGACGCGACGGCGCTCGAGCCGGTGACCGCCTGGCCGGTCGCCGGCGACCCCGGCCTCTACCGGGTCGGCTTCGAGGCCGGCAGCATCGAGTTCCTCTACGCGGTCGCGTTCCGTATCCCGCCGTCGGCGCTGGAATGACGGACGGCCGCGAGCGAGCCGTTTATGAACGACAGCCGCGAACCCGGGATATGACGGTTCTCTCGTTCGACGAACAGGGTGTCGAGGTGGTGTACGAGGGCACCGAGTTCCGCCTGGAGGCCGAACTCATCGAGGAGGCGACCCGCAAGTCCTACCCCGACGTCACCGACCACGAGGTGCTCAAGCTCGTCGAGGAGGACCCCTCGCTGTCGTCGGAACCCCGTCGCATCGCGGAGATCCTGGACTGATACCGATTATTGCGGTGATTTTCAGCACGAGGAACGAAAACACCTAAGAGAACGCGCCCGGACGGAAGTATATGGACGTCGCCGAACTCGCGACGGAGTACGACCACCCTGCGTGGTTCACCGCCGTCGGGACCTTCCTCGCGTACGGGCTCGTCCTCGGGGCGATGACCCTCCTGCTGTTCGGGGTGCCGTATCTCATCTTCGTGCTGCTGTAACGGCCGGCGCCGTCAGGTGCCGGCATCGTGGACCGTCCGAGGAGCTCATACTGCCGGCTGTAGTTCTAAGATTTCTCGGCGATGTCCGGATAGATGCCTTCCAGAACCTCATCTTCCGGACGGAACTGCTTCACCTGTTACGGCCGGCAGTATCACCCCGGGATCGGGTCGTACAGCATCACGTAGTGACCGCCGTGGTTGGCTTCGTGTTCCTTCGCGCGCTCGTGGGCGGTGACGCAGTCCTCGAACCGCTCGTCGAGGTCGCACTCGTCGCAGGCGATTTTGCACGGCATGTGGTAACGTACGTCTCGGTCCGTATTAAGTTGAGCGCCCCCCATGCGGTCAGAACTCGAAGTAGACGTAGAGCGAGTGCCCGTTCGGACAGCGGAACTGTCGTCGCTTCTGCCGGCCGGACCCGTCGCCGGCGTACGCGGCGTCGAGGTCGGGCGACGGCTCGGGGGTCACGATCGGGTCCGTCGTCGACCGTGGAAGCCCGACGCTTGCCTCCGTTCCGCACACGGGACACGTCGTCGATCCGCGCGTGAAACCCTCCATACTTTCAGCCCGGCGAGGCCTGTAATAACTGTACGGTATCGTTCAGCGACGAAGTTCGGGAGTCTCGAACGCTCTGACGGCCGTTCACGGACGGTGCGGGCTCACGAGGAAAATGGAAGACGGACGTCGGCGGGTACGAGACGAACGCAGAAAGACGGAGAACGACCGACCCGGGTTTTGACGGCGTCTCGGTGGGACGCGGTCAGGCGAAGGTCTTCGAGACCTCGGTATCGGCGGGGGTCTCGGACTGCTGGATCTTCTCCCAGGCGCTTTCGAAGTCCTCCATTTGGACCTCGGTGCGGTCGTCCCGGATCGCGTACATGCCGGCCTCGGTGCAGGTAGCCTTGATGTCGGCGCCGGAGGCGTTCTCGACGGTCTCGGCCAGTCCGGCGTAGTCGACGTCGTCGGCGACGTTCATGTCGCGAGTGTGGATCTCGAAGATGATCTCCCGGCCCGCCAGTTCGGGCTTGGGTACCTCGATGAGGCGGTCGAAGCGGCCCGGCCGGAGGATGGCCCGGTCGAGCATGTCGAAGCGGTTGGTCGCGGCGATGATGGATATCTGGCCGCGGTCC
>PXRZ01000028.1 GCA_003022945.1 Halobacteriales archaeon QS_8_69_73
GGGCGTCGCGCTGGCGGCGACGCGGTGCGGCGCGGACTCGACCATCTTCATGCCGGAGAACGCCCCGCAGGCGAAGGTGGAGGCGACCCGTGGCTACGGCGCGGCGGTCGAACTCGTCGGCCGGGACTTCCGGGAGACGATGGCCCACGCCAAGTCCGCCGTCGAGGACTCCGACGCCGTGTTCGTCCACGCCTACGACGACCCGGACATCGTCGCCGGCCAGGGGACCCTCGGCGTGGAGATGTACCACGGCAACCCGGACGTCGACACCGTGGTGGTCCCCATCGGCGGCGGCGGGCTGATAAGCGGCGTCTCGACGGCCATCAAGCACCTCTCGCCGGAGACGCGCGTCGTCGGCGTCCAGGCGACGGGCGCCGAGACGGTCCACGAGAGCCTCGACAAGGGCTTTCCCGTGACGCTCGAGGAAGTGGACACGATAGCCGACGGCATCGCGACCGGCGGCATCTCCGAGATGACGCTACGGATGATACGGGAACACGTCGACGAGGTCGTCACCGTCACGGACACGGAGATCGCCCGCGCGATACTCCTGCTGATGGAGCGGGCCAAGCAGGTCGTCGAGGGATCGGGGGCCGCCTCCGTCGCGGCCGTGTTGGGCGACGACCTCGATGTGGGCGACGAGACGGTAATGGCGCTTCTGTGCGGCGGGAACCTCGACATGACGCAGCTCCGAACGGTCCTAATCTACGCACTTGCGGGGCGCAAACAGATCATCCGAATCCGCGTTCGCATCGACGACCGCCCCGGTCGTATGGAGGAAATATCCGGTGTCGTCGCCGACTTCGGCGCCAACATCCACGACGTCCGTCACGACCGGTCGGTCGCCGACCTCGACGTCGGCGAGGCGTACCTCGTCTTCGACGTCGAAACCAGCGGCGCCGAACACGCCGCCGACATCGTCGACGGCATCGCCGCCGAAGGGTACGAGGTGGACGTCGCGAACCACCGGTCGGACACCTGATACCGATCGTCGTGAACCGTTCCGGCGTCGACCGCACGACGGCGTGCGGTCGATACCGAAATGACGTACAGTAGTCGCCACGACGGGGCGGCGAACGAGTTTGCGGAGCCGAAGTGCTTACCATGCTCGTCGTGGTACGTCTCCGGAGACAACGTCGATGTCGACATCGTTCCGAACGTTGGTTCGTGGGTTCCTGTTTGTCGGCGGCATCGCGTACGCGGTCTCCGGCGCACTGTCGGGGTCGACGCTCCGGGTCGGGTTCGGGCTGTTTGCCGCCGTCCTCGGCGGGTTCGGGCTGTGGTGGACGTACCGGGAGTCCCCGGACGACGCGTAGTGACGTTCCGGAGGTTCGGGCGCTCAGGAGTAAGAGTGCTTGAACTCCCAGTGGTATCGGCAGGCGTCACAGGTCGCCCACTCGACGATGTCGAGCCGTTCGGGGTGCCGCTGGCCGTGGCTCATGCGGCTCTTGCAGACCGGGCAGGTCAGATACAGCAGCTCCAGGTCGGCGAACTCGTCGTAGTCGAACTCGGCGACACAGCGCGGGCAGTCGATGCTGTCGCGGGCGTTGTGCTGGAGCACCTCGCTGCCGCAGCGGTCGCACTCGAGCACCGCGGGCGGTCGCTTGGCCCACCCCTGGTCGCCGTCGTGGGTGGTCGTCGCCGTCTCCATCGCCGACAGCCGGAACTTGTTCGGGCCGTCGCCGCGCTGGAGCGGCCTGACGAGATAGATGCCGACCGTCCTGAGCCCGCCCAGTATCGCGAGCGACCAATCTACCACTGCCGGTCCCTTGAGCCTTCGAAACAGAGACTGAAAGCCGTCTGCCACGGTTTGGGATCATTAGAGAGCCGGACAGCATAAGTGAATCGCCCGTTCGAGAGGCCGTATTCGTCGAGCGAGAGCCGGCCGGTCGGCCGGCGTCGGGCGGGACCGACCGCTCGCGGAGCGAGGCCGATCGAGCGCAGCGAGGGAGGTCTCGGAACGAAGCGAGCGGGAGGAGCGACGTGGAGAGCGACGACACGGGAGCCCAGCGAGGCCGAGCGAGCGCAGCGAGGGAGGCCTCGTGAAGAAGGAGCCACACCCGCGAGCGGGAGAGAGCATCCGAAACGCCGTCATTACTGTCGAAGTGCCGTACTCCCTCTCGACCAACTCCTGCCGTCCGAGGCGGCCGAACGGCCCCGCCGTCGACAGGCTTTCCTTCCGCTCTACCGAGGGACACGTACAGTGTGTGCTGCCGTCACGGTCGTCGGCCAGACCACCGACCTGTCAGCGTTGCTCGGTCTCTCGGGTGCGGCCCGCGGGGTGCTCTCGTTCGTCCTCGTCCTGGCGCACTCACGGTCGTGTACGGTCTCATCGCGTTCGGCCTGCTCGCGTTCGTCGGGATGTACGCCGTCACCCAGCTCGGGCGGCTCACCACGATGGCGGTGCTCCTGCAGGCCAGCCTGGTCGCGCTCGGACTCGCGGCGGTCGTGCTGGGAGGGTTCGGCTACCTGGTCGTGGGCACCTGGCTCACCGAGGTCGATGGGGCCCGCCGGCCCCGATCCGGCGCCGTCATCGGTGCGGGTCTCAGTGCCGTGCCCTGGGTCGCCCTGCCCGGGTTCCTGGCGGTGCTCGGCTGGGTGCTCCTCGCGACGGTCGGCCTCGGGAACGTGACCAGAGAGTGGATTCACGGCGAGCGGACCGTCGAGTCCGAATCCGGCGGCTGACGGCGGTAGTGTTTAGTTACGAAGAAGTAGCGCGTTTCGGCGGTGACGGTGACGAGTTCGTGCGCGGTACAGTCGCCGGATGCGCTCGCTACTGTACCGCCCGTCTTCGAGTCTCAGCCAAAAACCGGGCAATTTCCAGTGTCGTCTCACGGAACCTCCGGAACAACTCGCGGCCCTCGTACAGATACTGCTGGCCGGTCGTAATGGTACAGGCGACGAGATCGCTCGCACCAGTATCCAGAGCGGTCGTCAGACTACGTCCGATGAGCAATCGAAAATATCCGATTTCTGATAGCGGCCGTTTCACCGGCCTCGTCTTCCGCGTTGTCGAGGACGACGGCCCCGTCGATGCAGACCTCGAAGACGCCGTGGTCGCCCGTGACTAGCGAGACGCTGTCGACGTTCGGCGCCGACGTCGACAGCAGCGTCTCCGCGAGGCCG
Organism: Halobacteriales archaeon QS_8_69_73; assembly: GCA_003022945.1. GTDB lineage: Archaea > Halobacteriota > Halobacteria > Halobacteriales > Haloarculaceae > Natronomonas. Next base: position 3,127 of record PXRZ01000028.1, read on the forward strand.
ACGGCGCGGTTCAGGAATCCACACGGTACGCAGGACGCTATCTCGACGTCGGACGTGCCAGCGGGTAACGGCCTTCGGGGCACATCAGTGCCGACCGGGGATGCCGGGCTGGACCGTCATCAGGATGACGGTGACAACGAAAACGGCCGTGCCGGCGGCGTAGGTGGTCGTCGAGGCGGCCGTCGCCAGGACCGCGCCGCCGCCGACGAACCCGCCTAGAATCGAGGCGATCACCGGCAGCGTACAGGAGACACACGAGAAGAGGCCGATGACGCCTCCCGCGAGGACGCTCCTCGCGTCGATCGCCGTCAGGTAGACCAGATACGAGAGCACGGCGTACCCGAAGGCCGTGAACGGGATGAGGGCGACCCGCACCGTCTCGCCGCCGTACAGCAGGGTCGGCCCCCATCCCGGTGGGAGTTGTGTCAGTTCGACCGACAGCCCGGTCGTCGGGGGTCCCCCCGGGCCGACGACGCCGCCGGCGGCGGCCAGCACGAGCAGATAAGCGCCGGCGAGCGTACCCGCGAGCAGTCGGGTCCGGGTCGCCGCCGGCGGGCGCGACGTCCACAGGAGCGCCCAGGCCCCGACCGTCACCCAGACGACCGGAAACGCCCAGTAGGCGGTCGGCCGGCGGTCGGCAGCGAGCGCGTACACGAGCAACACGAGCAGGAAGGTGTTGGCGACGGCGGCGGTGTAGACGAGCGCCCGGCGGTCGTCCGCCTCGAGCGATTCGGGTCCGAACATCAGACCGCGAGCGAGTCGACGACGACGGCGACCAAGAGCAGTCCGAGATAGGCGTTGGAGGCGTGGAACGCCCGGAACGCGGCCGATTCCGTGCGCTCGCGGTGGAGGCGGACGACGGCCCACAGGAATACGCTCCCGAGACCGACGGTGACGACCGCGTACAGCCAGCCGAGTCCCGCAAGCGCCGTTAGCGCGCTGGCCCCCAGGAGCGTCGCTCCCAGGTACAGCAGGACGTGCTTCCGTGTTTCCGTCTCGCCGCGGACGACGGGCATCATCGGGAAGCCGCCCCGCTCGTAGTCGTCCTTGTAGGCCAGCGCCAGGTTGTAGAAGTGCGCCGGCGTCCACAGGAAGATGACGCCGGCCAGCGCCAGCCCCGGGAGGCCGAGCCTCCCGGCGACGGCGGCGTAGCCGATGAGCGCCGGAAGGGCGCCCGCGGCGCCACCCAGGACGGTGTTCTGGACGGTGTTGGGCTTCAGCACCAGCGTGTAGATGACACTGTAGAAGACGACCGCCGCCAGTCCGAGCGCCGCCGCGAGCAGGTTCACGGAGAGGAACGCCCCGAGCGACGCGACGGTCAGCAGGCCGCCGAAGGCCAGCGCGTTCCGGACCGGCACCTCGTGGGTCGCCACCGGCCGGTCGGCGGTCCGCTCCATCCGGCGGTCGACGTCTCGTTCGAGGACGTGGTTGAACGTGCCGGAGGCGCCGATGGCGAGGACGCCGCCGCCGAGCGTGGCGACGACCGTCCGCACCGACGGCGATCCCGCGAGCGCCATCCCGGCGCCGGCGACGAGACAGAGCAGCCACATCAGCCGCGGTTTCGTCAGCTGGAAGTACGCCCACGCCGTTTCGCGGAGCCGCTCGGCGCCGTCGAGGGCCGACAGCGGCGCCGGCTCCGGAATCGCGGCCGGCTCGTCGAGAGCGGGCTCCGGCGAGGGCGTCGCGGCCGCGGCGTCGTCGGTGCCGGTCTCGGCCTCGAGGTGCCACGCCAGCGCCACCACCAGCGCGCCGAAGATACCCATCGCCACGAGCAGGTGGGCGCCGGCGACCCCGCGGCCGGTCGCGACGAGGGCCCCCAGCCCCGCCTGAACCGGGTAGCCAACGAGGGCGACGCCGACGGCCGCCCGGCTCCGGCCGTCCAGGTCGGTCCATGCGAGCAGGCCCGTCGCGACCACCAGCAGGCCAACCGCCACGGCCGCCGCTCGGTGCAGCAGCACGACGGCGACGGCCGGCGAGAGGGCGGCGTCGCAGGCCGGCCACCCGCCGCAGGCCGCCGCCGCGTCGGCCAGCGCCGCCGTCGCGCCGACCACGACGAGCACGTAGACGCCGACGACCGACGCCGAAAGCAGCGTCGTCGTCGAGGGGCGCCGCTTCATGATTCGATTAGGCTTCGTGCGTACTTAGGCCCCCCGTTTCCGAACGCCCTCGGGAAGTCAGCAACTATTTAGCCGGGTGGTCCGTAGCCGTGATCAATGAGGGCCACGCGTCTCGTCCACGTCGCAGTCGGGGTCGCCTTCCTCGCTCTCGCGGCGGACCCGGCGGTCGCCCAGACGAGAAACATCGACCTCATCACGGACCTCAACCAGACGCTGCTGTACGCGGCGATTCCGATCACGGTTCTGGTGGAGGCCATCCTCATCTACGCCGTGGTGAAGTTCCGTAACAAGGAGGAACCGGAGCCGACGCAGGAAAACCGTCGGCTGGAGATCACCTGGACGGTCGCGACGGCCATCGTCCTGCTGTTCGTCGGCTTCGCCTCCTACCAGGTGCTGGCCGTCGAGGAGGTCGGCAACCCGGTGCCCGGCGACGAAGAGCGCGTCGAGCCGACCGTCTCCGAGGACCTCGAAGGCGCCGCCGGTCCCTACGAGTCCGAAAACGAGGCCGTCGAGATCGAACTGCGGGCCTACCGCTACGGCTGGGAGGCCACCTACGAGGGCACCGACGTGACGACCGACAACGAGATACGCATCCCGACGGACCGGCCGGTGTACATCCACATCACCTCCGAAGACTGGCTCCACATGCTGTCGGCGCCGGACCTCGGACTGAAGCAGACCGCCTTCCCCGGCGAGTACAACACCATCAAGACGGTCGCCTACGAGGAGGGCAGTCACCAGTACTACTGCACCGAGTACTGCGGCGTCGGCCACTCCCAGATGAACGGCGAGTTCATCGTCATGGGCGCTGACGACTACGACACGTGGCTCTCCGAGCAGGGGTCGACCGACGACGGCACCGAGATGGACTCCGAGGCGTCGGTCGCCCGGCCGGCCGCCTGACGGCCCGGTTTGGGAGGGTTTTTGTCGCTGCGGTCGAACCGTCGAGACATGAGCCTTGACCACGACGAGAGCCACGGGGACCACCACCTCCCCGCGGTCGAGGACTGGCCACAGGGGTTCGGCGAGGCCTCCTGGTGGCCGTTCGTCACGGCACTCGGCGGCAGCGGCTTCTACGTCGGCGCGGCGCTGTTCGTGCTCGGACGGAACGGCATCGTGAGCCCGGCACTCGGGCCCGGCGTCTTCATCGCCAGCACGGTCGCCTTTCTGGCGGGGCTGTACGGCTGGCTCTATCACGCCTTCGTCGTCGACTTCTGGGAGGGCGAAGCCGAGGACCACGGCTTCCCGCTGAAGCTGACGATGCTGCTGTTTCTCGGCACCGAGGTCGCCACCTTCGGCGCCGGCTTCGTCTACTACTTCTTCATCCGCGGCTCCGACGTCTGGAGCCGGGAGGCGCTGCCGGAGCTCGTCGTCTCCGGGGACGTCCTCAGCTCGCTGGTAATTGTGAACTCGCTCATCCTGGTCGCGAGCTCGTTCACGATGCACTTCGCCCACCGCGCGCTGCTGGAGAACGACCGCGAACGGTTCGTCCGGCTGCTCGGCGGGACATTGCTGCTCGGAATCGTCTTTCTCGCCGGCCAGGTCTACGAGTACTACGAGTTCATCGTCCACGAGGGGTTCACCCTCACCGAGGGCGCCTACGGGTCGGCCTTCTACGGGCTGACCGGCCTCCACGGCCTCCACGTCGGCCTCGGGGCAGTGCTGCTGTCGATCGTCTTCGTCCGCGCGCTGTACGGCCAGTACTCCGCGGAGAAGCACACCGGCGGCGCCGTCGTCTGACGGGGTCGTACTGAATTGCTCTGCAACGAACTCCAACACCTCGAAAGCCCTCGGCCGGCTGGCGGACCGCGCTGTGCGGGATATCCTCGCTACGCTCGGATATGGCCCACACAGCGGCCGCCACCCGGCCTCGCCCTTTCAGTCCGCCAGGGACAGCCGGCCGGAAAGCCGGATCCTGGCGGACTGAAAGGGCGAGCGGCGCTCGGCGGTGCCTCGGCGATGCAAGCACCGCAGCGGAGCGAGGAGCACAGCGAGCCGCGGCATCCCGAGCGCCGCGGGGGCTTTCGAGGTCTCTACGTCGAGGCAAGCACAAGCTGACCGAATCACTCCGTACAACACCTGCACCGAGAAATCACGAACAGTAGAACCAAGGACCATTTCCACGTACGCCGTCCCGTGGAGAATGACTTCTTTTCCCCCGTCGCGCCGCCGCCGATTCCGGAACGCTCTCGTCCGACGGGCGTCTACCGTCGGCCATGACCCGCCGTCGCCGACTCGTGGTCGCCGCCGTCGGACTCCTCGCCGCCGCCGTCGCGCCGGCGGCCGCACACGGCGCCGGCCTCTCGGGGGCGGCCGACCGCTCGCTCTCGGTGCCGACGTGGCTCTTCCTGACGACCGGCGGCGGCGTCATCGGCGCCTCCTTTCTGCTGGCGTCGTTCGTCACCGACCGGTCGTTCATCCGCCGGGTCCACGGCTGGCGCCGCGGTGGCCTCCGGCCGGCCCGGGCGGCCCACTGGCTCGGCCGGGCGGTCGGGCTCGGGGGGCTGGCGGCGGTGCTCGTCGCCGGCCTCGTCGGCCCGCGGGAGGCGACCCGGAACGCCGCGGTGCTGACGGTCTGGGTCGGCTGGTGGTCCGGCTACACGATGACGACCTACCTCGTCGGCAACAGCTGGCCCGCGGTCGACCCCTGGCGGACGCTGGCCGCGCCGCTGCCGTCGCTCGACGTCGACTACCCCGACCGCCTCGACGCCTGGCCGAGCGTGGCCGCGCTGCTGGGGCTGGTGTGGCTGGAGGTCGTCAGCCCGGTCGCCGACCGGCCGCGGTTCCTGGCCGGCGTCGTCGCTGCCTACGGCGTCGTCACGCTCGCGGGGGCGGTCGTCTTCGGCGCCGACGTCTGGTTCCGGCGGGTCGACCCCGTCGCCCGGCTGTTCCGTTACTTCGGGCGGATGGCGCCGCTGCACTACGACGACGGCATCCGGCTCCGGCTGCCGGGGGTCGGCCTCGACGAGCCGCGGCTCGTCACCTCGCGGGCCGAGGTCGCCTTCGTCGTCGCGGTGCTGTGGGTGACCACCTTCGACGGGCTCGTCGCGACGCCGCTGTGGCGGGACGCCGCCGTCACCGTCGTCGAGGCCGGCGTCCCGCCCGGGCTGCTGTACCCCGCGGCGCTCGTGGCCGGCTACGCCGCCGTCTGCGGCGTCTACGCGCTGGCGGTACGGTACAGCAAGCGCGCCGCCCGGACCTACCTGCCCGCGGACGTCCTCGCGCGGCGGTTCGCGCCGCCACTTCTGGCCATCGCCGCCGGCTACCACCTCGCGCACTTCCTGGGTTACTTCCTGGAGCTGGCGCCGGCGCTCGCGACGGCCGCAATCGCGCCGCTGTCGCCGCCGGAGCCGGTCGCGCTCGTCCTGCCGGGCTGGTTCGGCGGGATCGAACTCGCCGGGGTGCTGCTGGGGCACCTGCTGGCCATCTGGGTCGCCCACGCCGCCGCCTACGACGTCTTCCCCGGCAAGCTGCAGGCCGTCCGTAGCCAGTACGGGATCACCGTCGCGATGGTCTGTTACACGATGGCCAGCCTCTGGATCGTCTCCCAGCCGTACGCGGTGCCGCCGTACGTCACCTGATGTCGGGGGGGCGAGCGTCGGCCGGCGACACGGCGGCACCGACCGGCGAGCGGGCCGCGCCGCCGCCGAAACCGCCCGAGGAGCCGGCCGTCTGCGGCCACTGCGGTGACCGCTTCGCCGACGACCGCCTGCTGGCGCTGCACCGCGGGCGGGCCCACCGGGAGGCGCTGACCGACGCCGAGGTCGAGGCCTACCGCGAGGCCCGCACGGAGGAACGGGACGACGTCCGGTTATTCCGGGTAAAGGCGCTGGGGCTACTGTTGCTCATCTACTTCGGCTTCATCTACGTCTACGCGTTCGTGCTGTGAGGCCCGGGAGGCGTGTGCTTCGCGTTCGCGCGAGGCGGGCGCGGTCGGCCCCTCAGACCGCCGTCAGGACGAGTATCAGCCCGGTGGTCGCCATCAGGACGGCGACGCCGACCAGCACGAGCAGGAAGTACTCCTTCTCGGTGAACTCCCGGGGTGCCTCGGCCATGCCCGCGGTTCGGCGCGCCGGCGCAAAAGCGGTGCGGTTCGACCGTCGAGCCGAGTGGAAACGCTCATCGCGGAGGGTGCCGTACCGGCCCGCGTGTCGGAGGAACCACAGGCGCAGGCGACCGGCCTCAGCGGCAACCGGGTCATCGTGGCGCTGTACCTCATCGTCCTCGCAGTCACGGCGCTGATGGGCGCCATCATCGGCAGCATCGGCCTCCGGGATCTCGAGGCCGTCACCTTTCTCGGGCTGGTGACGTTCCAACCGACGCCGCTGGGGCTGGCGGCCTTCGGCGTGGCGACGATCGGAACCTTCCTCGGGACGCTGCTGCTGCTGGTGGTCGTCGTCTCCCGCCGGTACGTCTGAGAAGCTTCTTCTCCGTCGGACGCGAACCCTAAGCATGTACCACCTCGCGCTTGCGGTTCCACCTGAAGATGACCACCTCGAGGACAAGCTCGACGCCGTCGAGTCGCTGCCGGAGGCGGCGGAGTCGATCCGGGTGACGGTCGTTCACGTCCACGACGGCGACGTCGACGCCGAGGCGGTGCCGGCCGTCGCGAGGGCGCTCGACGCGCTCCGGACGGCCGGCGTCGAGACGACGGTCCTCGGGGTCGACGACGACCCTACCGAGGGGCTGCTGTCGGCCGCCGACGACCTCGCCGTCGACGCGGTCTGCATCGGCGGCCGGCGTCGGTCGCCGGCCGGCAAGCTCCAGCTGAAGCTCGGTGCACGGCGGGTGCTGCTGCGGGCGGCGGTGCCGGTGATCGTCGCCGGCGACCCGGAAAGCCGGGAGCCGCGCGTTTAGGCCAGTCCCACCTTCTCCTGGTAGGCGCCGTGGTGATCTTCGAAGACCTCCATGATCTCGCCCATCGTCGCATAGGCCTTCACCGCGTCGATGATGGGCGGCATCACGTTGTCGTCGTTCTCGATGGCCTCGCCGAGCGCCTCGAGCCGGTCGGCGACGACCCCGTCGTCGCGGTCGGCCTTCACCTGCTCGAGGCGGCCGAGCTGGCGGTCCCGCGTTTCGGGGTCAACCTTCAGGATGTCCGGGTCGGTCTCCTCGTCGATTTCGTACTCGTTGACCCCGACGACGACCTCCTCGCCGGCGTCGACGCGCTTCTGGTACTGGTAGGAAGCCTCCTGGATCTCGCGGTGGAAGTAGCCCTGTTCGAGGCCCTCGAGGACGCCGTCGCGGACGGAGCCGTCGCCCAACTCGCGGATCTCCTCGATGTACTCCATTATCTCTTCTTCCATCTCGCCGGTCAGCGACTCGATCGCGTAGGAGCCGCCCATCGGGTCGACAACGTCGCCGACGCCGGACTCCTCGGCGAGGATCTGCTGGGTGCGCAGCGCCACCCGGACGGCCTCCTCGGTCGGGAGGCCCAGCGCCTCGTCGTAGCTGTTGGTGTGCAGCGACTGGGTGCCGCCGAGGACGGCGGCCATCGCCTGGACGGTGACGCGGACGACGTTGTTGAGCGGCTGCTGGGCCGTCAGCGATTGGCCGGCGGTCTGGGTGTGGAACTTCAGTCGCTTGGCCGACTCGGCGTCGGCGTCGTACCACTCGTCCATCACCCGGGCGAAGATGCGCCGCGAGGCCCGGAACTTCGCGACCTCCTCGAACATCGAGTTGTGGGAGTTGAAGAAAAACGACAGCAGCGGGCCGAACGCGTCGACGTCCATGCCGCGGTCGAGACAGTCCTCGACGTAGGCGAAGCCGTCGGCCAGCGTGAAGGCGGCCTCCTGTGCCGCGGTGGAGCCGGCCTCCCGGATGTGGTACCCCGAGATCGAAACGGGGTGGAACTTCGGCGTCTCCGCGACGGCGAACTCGACGGTGTCGGTGACGACGTCGAGCGACGGCTCCGGCGGGATGACCCACTCCTTCTGGGCGATGAACTCCTTCAGCATGTCGTTCTGCAGGGTGCCGCGGACCTCCTCGCGCGGCACGCCCTGCTGGTCGGCCAGCGCGATGTACATCGCGTAGATGACGGGCGCCGACGGGTTGATCGTAAACGACGTCGAAATCTCGCCGATGTCGATGCCGTCGAAGAGGATCTCCATGTCCCGGAGCGTGTCGACGGCGACGCCTTCCTTGCCGACCTCGCCTTCGCTCATCGGGTGGTCGGAGTCGATGCCCATCAGCGTCGGCATGTCGAAGGCCGTCGACAGCCCCGTCTGGCCGTTGTCGATGAGATAGTGGAACCGCTCGTTGGTCTCCTCGGCGGTGCCGAAGCCGGCGAACTGCCGCATCGTCCACGTCCGGCCGCGGTACATCGTCGGGTAGACGCCGCGAGTGTACGGCGGCTCGCCCGGATAGCCGAGGTCCTCGTCGTAATCGAGGTCCGCGACGTCTTCGGGCGTGTACAGCCGCTCGACCTCGTGGTTGGAGACGGTGGCGAAGCTGTCCTTCCGCTCGCCGCGCTCGAGAAACGGGTCCAGCGTCTCCTCCGCCCAGCGCTCGCGCTCGGACCGGATCTCCGCGAGGTCCTCCTCGTCGAACATATGCTGCCTTCGGTCGGTGCAGATATGAAGCTTGGCGTGTCCGGTCGGGACGGCGGACCCGGGGCGGCGTCGGCGATGTCGATTTCCGGCGGTCGGAACGGGATTCCGTCGTCCGGTCCGTTGGCAGAGCGGGCCCAGTGCATTGAGACGCGAGCCGACGATAGACGACCATACAATCGGCACGTGGGTTAATAGCGTTCTTTTGACGCAGAAGTGAAACGTCTCCGTGTGTTCGGGATTCGATCGTCGAGTCGAACGGATTTTCCGCCGACATCTCCGGGGCCGACGGATTTTGCCGGGGTGAAGCACGCGACGCGAGCGAAAACCGAATGGAACGCGATAAATGTGTCCGCGAACGCTTCGAAATTTGATTCGGAATCTACTTACGTACCCGTATTGTCAGTGGGAGGTATGAATCCGCGGACGGAGCATCAGAACCTTCCCGATGCACCCGTCGAAGTTCTCGACGACCTCGACGTCCCCGCACTTCGCGCGGTACGAGCCTACGTCGGCCGGCGCCTCGATGACCTCCGTTCGACGCTCTTCGAGATAGTTCGGTCGAAGACGGGCAGCGAAGTCGTCGACATCACGGACAGCGGCCCCTACGCACTCGTTCGCGAGTACCGCGCTTCCGGTGATAGTTCCGGCACAGGGCGACGAGTGCGCTCTCTCTACCGGAGGACACGCGAGAAACAACTGAACGGCGAAGGGAGGCTCCATCGGTCGTACCTCGGAGACGTTGCCGAACCGGCCGGCGTCGAGTGCGGGAACTGCGGTGTTCCGCCGGGCGACTCCACGACCGCACGTCCACAGCATGACGAGGGACGCTCGCACGACGGGGGAGCGTGACTCGATGGGACGACCACCCACTGCACGTCTCGTCCCGTTGTTTGCCGGCGACGGAGCCCTCGGGGTCGTGACGAACCCGAATCCGTCGATCGTCGCCCCGGCCGACACCGATACGGGGGACGGCTGAATGTACATCATCGTGGTCGGAGCGGGCGACATCGGCACCCCACTGATCGGTATCGCGACTCGCTCCGGAAACGAAGTGGTCGTCATCGAACGAGACACACGGAAGGCCGACTCGATAGCGAGCGAGTACGACTGCATGGTGCTCAACGCGGACGCGACCACGAAGGAGACCTTGGCCGATGCCGACGCCGAGCGAGCCGACGCGATCGTTTCGACGACCGACCAGGACGCGACGAACGTCATGGTCTGTCTGCTCGCAAAGGAGTTCGACGTTCCGGGGATCACGTCGGTCGTTCGCAACGCAGAGCACATGGACCTCTTCCGGCAGATCGGCGTGAACACGATCGAAAACCCACAGCAGCTCATCGCGGGATACCTCTACCGGGCGGTCGCCAGGCCCGCGATCATCGATTACATGCAGGTCGGCGACGAAGCGGAAGTCTTCGAGATCGTAGTGACGGAGGACGCCCCATTTGCGGGAAAGACGCTTACAGAAGCGGGGAGGACGAACCTCTTGCCGGACGACGTCCTGATAGTCGCCATCGAGCGTGGGAACCGAGACAAACCGCTGACCCCTCGGGGAGATACCCGGATCGAGGCGGACGATCTGTTGACCGTTTATTCGGCGACGGGAGCGGAGCCGGAACTCACGGACATCTTCGGGCACTACGGGGACCGAACGGCGTGATCGAGAACCGAATGAGGGCTTACTGACATGTCTGACTCATCCACCGGTCGGCTCGGCGCCCTGACGGCTTCGAAGACGGTCGTGAGGGATATCGGCGCCCTCCAGGTACTCATCGGCGGACTGATGTTGGTGCCGCTGCTCGTCTCCCTTGTCTATCAGGAGTGGTACAGTGCGCTGTCGTTCCTGATCGCGGCGGGGATCACGGTACTCGCCGGCGGGGCCGCGTACACGCTGTGTAAGGATGCCCCGGAACCGAAACGGCATCACGCGATGATCGTCGCCGCGCTCGGGTGGTTCGCCACGGCGGTGTTCGGCGCTCTTCCGTTCGTCATCGTGGCGTACATCACGCCGCCGGCCGTACTCGAGTCGTTCGTGCCGGCAGGTGCGAACTATCGATCGAGTCTTCTCAACTTCCGGAACCCGCTACATGCCCTCTTCGAGAGCATGAGCGGGTACACGACCACCGGCCTGACGATGAGCGTCCACGAGCCGTCGGTGGGAC
>PXRZ01000030.1 GCA_003022945.1 Halobacteriales archaeon QS_8_69_73
TCCTCAGCGGTACAGACCAGTCGCTCGGTAAACTTCTTGAACGACCAGAAGTTGTGGGTCTTGGCATTGGTTTCGACCGACCAGTGCGTCTCCAGCACGTCGGTCAGTCCACCGATATACACGGTGTCAACGCCTTCGGCGTACAATCGTTCCAACAGGTCACGACACAGGGCCTCTTGTGCGTGGTCGCGGCGACGGGTTCGTGTGCGGTATAGTCGCCGGATGTGCTTGCTATTGTACCGCCCGTCTTCGAGTTTCGACTGCAACCGGGCAATTTCCCGTGTTGTCTCACGGAACCGCTGGAACAACTCGCGGCCCTCGTACAGATATTGCTGGCCGGTCGTGGTGGTGCAGGCGACGAGATTGTTGGCACCGATGTCCAGAGCGGCCGTCTCGTCGGCCAGTGGAGTCGCCCGTGCATCGTCAGAAACAGTTACGGGCTGCGAAGCTCGGAAGGTGCTGTCAGTCTCGTCGTACCATAGGTCCAGTCGACCCTGTTTCTCGTAGTCGGGCCAGTTTGGGTCACCAACGATTTCCAGTCGAAGGCGGCTCCCCGGGCTATTGTGCTTGTCTCGCAGGGTTTCACCGACGACAATCTCAAGTCGGGAGCGGTCGCCCCAGTCAACGGTGTATGCGTCCTTTCGGATGACGCCTTTGAGAACACGTCCGTCGTCGTCGTTACCACGGAACCCCGGCGGTTCGGGGTGTTCGGTAACCGACGTGTTCGATTCATCGTGGTACTGATCTTTCAGCCGAAAGAACCCACGCCACGCTTCGCTGTTCGTCCCAATCACTTGTTGGGCGGTGGACGCACCAAGCACGTCTTTGTACTGGCCTTCGAGTCGGCCGGTATCGGCGTCCCATACGCCGCCCTCGAAGCCGTCTTCGTTGTTGTACCGCATGAGGCGCTGGAAGTTGGCTTCGTTCCAGAGAGCGGCGGAAGCGTCCAACAGGTCCCGTAGCACTCGCTCTTCATCGTCGGAGAGTGGTCGCACGGCGAACGTGTTGGTGCGCTTCACGACAACAGATTATTAGGTTTCCACCCACAAAAGACTGTTGGACTATGCGACCAAACGTAGAAATAACGCATACGCTACAGGGGCGTATCAAAGACTTTGCAGAAGAACGCGACCTATCGCTGTCAGAAGCATACACGGAGTTGTTAGAAGCGGGACTTGACACGTTGGAGACTCATGACCAGCGGTAGCGGGGCAGTTCCTCACCAGAGCGTACGCGATTCACGCCCGCCCTGTTCAGTCCTCAGTTCCGACGACAAGTGTCGGAACACTCGTCCCTCACGGGAAGGGCGGGACTCTCTCGCTGTTACAGGTAGGACTCGGCCGGCTCCACGGGTATTCCCCGTTTTGTGTCGTAAAATACCGTTTCCTACCTCCTGCCTCTATTGAGAGGCATCAAGCTTTTAGGCGAACCTGCCGAACTGGTTTTCGATGAACAATGAGAGCCCCCCGACCGCGGCCCGGACGAACCGGAAGGCCGTCCTGTTCTGTTTGGCCTGTGGGCACGAGGCCCCGTACGACGGGGCGTGGTCGGTCAACCGCGTCGCGGGCGACTGGACCGACATCGAGTGTCCCGACTGCGGCGAGCTTGTCATCAGCCAGCCGCGGTTCGACGCCGGAGACGCCGCCGGCCCGCTCGGAGTGGTCCGGCCGCTACTCCAGTTTGTGAACACCTTCGTCCGTCACGACGTTGTCTAAGAGGTGCGTCGGCGTCGCGTCGTAGGCGGGGTTGCCGACGTCGAACCCTTCGGCCGGCTCCAGCATCACCTCGCTGGCCGGCCGGAACTCGTTTTCGAAGGCGAAGCCGTCGTCGATGAGCTTCGCGCTGGAGCCCAGCACCGACACCGGCACCGCGAGTTCGGCGGCCGTGGCGGCGATGGGGAAGGTGCCCACGCGGTTGTAGAGGACGTCGTCGACGATACAGTCCATCCCGACGACGACCCGGTCGCAGTCGTCGAGGTAGTGGCCGGCGGCGCCGTCGGTGATCAGCGTCGGCTCGACGCGGTCGATCGCCGAAAGCGTCCGGGCGGCCTTCCGACCGACGTGCCGCGGCCGGGCCTCGGTGACGGCCTCCCGGGCGGCCTCGTGTTTGGCCCGCTCGACCTCCTCGACGACGGCGTCGACGGCGTCGGCCGTCGTCGCCTTCGCCGCCGCCACGGAGTCGTGGTCGTCGGCCGTCACCCGGTCGACGATCTCCCGCTGGGTGGTGAACAGCGAGGCGTGGGAGGTGTTCGCCCGCCGGAGCGCGTCGCTGTTCCGCTCCAGCGCCCGGCGGTACTCTTCGACGGTGGCGTACTCCCGGCCCAGCAGTTCCCGGAGGGCCTCGGCGGCCGTCACCGCGACCGCCGACGACGAGTGCGTCTGCATCGCCTCGATCTCCGCGACCGCCTCGTCTATCATGCCCGCACCGTCGGCCGGCGGCGGCATAACCCCTTCGGGCGGCTCCGACGCCCCTATTGCGGTCCGGACCCTACCGTCGGTATGGTCACCGTTTCCTATCACTGCCCGCGTTGCGGCGCCGTCGCCGAGCTCCGGCGGGGAGCCTACCTCGATGACAAGTGTGTCACGCCGGACCCACTGGACGGCTGGGAGTACGCCGACGCCCACGAGGCGGCCGGCGACGCCGGCGACGCCGGCAACGGCGACGACGATAGCGACCCCTATGCCGGCGCCGACGGCGTCGTCATCGTCTGCGGCGCCGCCGAGACCGACGGCGACGGCTGCGGCGAGCCGTACTACCTCAGCTTCGTCCGGTTCGAGGAGGGCAACGAAATCCAGCCGGCGGTCCCTGCCGAGAACGTCAGTTTCGACTTCCAGTGAGTCGGCATCGCCAGCACCCAGGTAGTTCTCCACAGAGTCGTCAGCGAGTTTCTGCTCGTCGGTGAGGACACCACGGATGGCATCGGTATCTGCCCGATGAACGGTGCCACCGCTAAATAGCGACTCGAAGCAAAAACAAAACCATACGGAGACTACAACTGGCTCAGTTCCACGCGCCGGTGATCGCCGTCACCGACTCGCCTTCGGCCGTGTTCCAGGTGCCCGAGACCGTCTCGTACGCCGCCCGAAGCTGCTCGGTCGTCGGCGGCGGCCCACTAACGTTGGAACACGAGTGCTGAACCGTCCCGGCCGACCGGGTGGCCTCGAGCGTCGTCACCAGCGTATCGAACGCCCCCAGCTGAGCGACACTGCGGTCACTCCGCCCATAATCGGAGAAATCGAACCGACCTTCATTCACCTCCCCTGTCACGACCGGGGCACCAGTTGAGTACCGACTCCCGATGTTGGCCGCCGACACCGCCCACCGCAGCGACGGAATCGTCGCGGCGCTCTCGCCCTCGTCGATCAGCCGTTTCCCTACTGGTCGGAGGTCCTCCGGCTCTTGATCACCCGTCTCGACCAGCACCACGCCACGGGACCAGTAATCTGAGATGAGGATAGCCCGTGAGTCGGCATCGCCAGCGCCCCCATAATTCTCCACAGGGTCGTCAGCAACTTTTTGCTCGTCGGTGAGGACATCACGGACGGCATCGGTATCTGCGCCGATGAACATGGCTACCCCTGGATTAATAATCGTCAGCACCTCGTCGATGATCCGTGCCTCCTCTCGCTCGCCCTCATCAGCAGTCAGCCCACACTGCCGCGCGATCTCCGGGCCGAGATTGGGGAACACCTCAGTCGTAACATCTGTGTCTATACCAGCCAGCAGCGCCCCCCAAGCCGGCGTTTTCAAGATGTCAGCCGACGGGGGGTTCTCCGCGTTATTTATCGCAAAGCCGAACGTCCAGTCCTCGTCGCTCGTCGGCCCCCAGTTGGGACTGGTATTCCGCATCTGGAGGTACCACTTCCAGTCCGTCCGAGCGAACGCCGTACTGTCACCCGACTCGTTGGTGAAATTCTTCTGCGGGAGCAGCTTCATCCACAGCGGCGGGTCGATGTTCGGGGCGTCCGCCTCCGGGTCGCCCTGGTCGTCATCTGTCGGGGTCGGCTCCTGTTCCTCCTCGGTCGGGGTCGGTGTCTCGGTCGGCGTGTCCGTGGGTGTGTCCGTCGACTCGGGAGTCCCGGCCTGTCCCGCGTCATTACACCCGGCGAGTCCGCCGGCCAGCGTCAGCCCGGCAACCTGGAGGTATCGTCGCCGTCGCATTACACCTCACCTTCATAGTCTCCTCATATAAACAATCGCCATGAGCCGGGCTACTGACTCGACCGAACTCGGGGGAAAACAAAAGCAAGTTAGCTGCCCACAAGTAAACTCGTGGGCTTGTCAGTGGGACTCTTAGGCTTCGCGCTTCCGACCTCAAAACCCCACGCTTCCGACTTTCTAATCAGGGGCTTTCTCAAGTGGCTTTCAGGCCGGGCGTCGGAGGAACTTGTTTGCTGTCTCCAACTTCGGTGCTGACTGACGGATAGCCCGTCCCACCGGCCGCCTCCGGGCCTGTAAGACGTATCCTGTGTTCGATTCGAAGTCAAACCCAAATTTACGCGCTTTCTCCTACGACGTCAGAAATCAAATATTTCTGACTGGCACACCAGAACGCGAAGCGCTCTAGGGACGGCTGAAGCCATGGTCTTCCGCGCTGTTATCACTGTGACCGACACGGCGGTCACGCCGATAACTCCGCCAGCAGCGTCTCCGCGGCCGCCGCCGACGACCCCGGCCCGCGGGCCGTGATCAGGTCGCCGTCGACGGTGACGCTCTCGTCGGCGTCCAGTTCCGCGTCCCAGTCGGCGCCGGCGGTCGTCACCTCGTCTTCGACCCAGTAGGGGAGCTTCCGGCCGTCCGGCATCCGGTCGTCGGCGTCGACGATACCCTCCTCCCAGTCGTTGGGGAACCCGGTCACCGACCGGCCGTCGACGAGGAACGAGCCGTCGGCCTCGCGAGTGAATCCCAAAATTCCGACGGCATGACAGACCACGAGTGCGACGCCGTCGTCGCCGGCGACGGCGTCGAGAAGTAGCTGCCGGACGTGGCGGTCCTGGTTGACGTCCCACTCCGTGCCGTGGCCGCCGGGCAGGACGACGGCGTCGTGCTCGCCGGGCGTGACCTCGGCGACGGGCACCGGGTCGTTCAGTTCCGGGTGCGTGTCGTCGACCTCCCGGACCTCGGCGGCCAGCTCCTCGCCGACCTCCTCGGGGTCGACCGACCGCTCGTCGACGACCGGCGGCGACCCCGACGGGGTCGCGACCGTTACGTCGACGCCGGCCGACTCCAGCGTCGTCAGCGGCTCGATACACTCCTCGCCCCAGTAGCCGTGCTCGCTCACGACGAACAATGCGGTCGTCACACCCCCCTGTACGACCGCGGTCGGCTAAAACCGGCCGGTGGGCGGCAGTCGCTGCCGCCGACCCGGGAATTATATCGACGGCCGCCGGGCCGCCGGCTATGTTTAGCTAAGCAAGAGCCGGCCGGTCAGTCGGTGTCGGATGGGACCTCGAATGGGGCCGACCGCTCGCGCAGCGAGAACTCGGAACGAAGCGAGCGGGAGGAGCGATGTCGGGAGCGACGACACGGGAGCGCAGTGGGCCGGCACATCCACGCCGGCCGTGCGTTGCGAGGCCGACCGATCACGGCGAGAGCGGCCTCGTGAAAAAGCGAGCGGGCGGAGCGACGTGAGGAGTGACGATACGCGAGCGTGGTTCGAACGACAGCTCCGCGAGCCGTCATTCGTCATCCCGGCAATCGCTGATTGCCGGAGACAGCGAGGCCGATCGAAGGGGAAGACCTCGAGGCGGAGCGGCGTCCTCGCGCGTGAAGCGAGCGAGGGCTCGGCAGAGCGTCGCTCTGCCGGTGACCGCAGGGAACCGCGGAGCGTCGTTCGGAAGACCGCCAGTCGTCCGTGATCACGAAACTCTTCGATTTTCGGGCGACGGCGAGGCCGGGCGAGCACAGCGAGAGCGGCCTCGGTCGAGCCGAGCGGTGGGAACCGCGAGGTAGGGAGCGCCTCGACGCGAACGGGGTCCTCGCGAGTGAAACGAGCGAGGGCTCGGCAGAGCTCTGCTCTGCCGGTGAGCGAAGCGACCCGTGAGCCACAGTCCGCGAGCGGGAGGGGGCGTTCGGAAAGACCCCCATCACCGCCGAAAGACGCCAATCCCTCTTCACTGAATGCTACCAGCCGCCCACCCACAACTGTTATCCGCTACGTTGGTATATCACGGCACACGCGGCCGTCGGAAACTCTAAACCCACGGCAAGTTTCGTCCCACCATGGAGATACACATTGACGACGACACCGACGAGGAGATCGCACAGGCCATCGCGACGGCGGTTTCGGAGCACCTCGGTCGGGGGGTGGAGCTGGTCGGCGAGGGTGGCACCCTCGCAGAGGCCGGCGAGAACTGGAGCGAGGAGGGCGCCGTCGTCACCGAGCGGGAGGAGACCGTCCGCGAGGAGCTGGAGGAGGTCCTCTCCGGCGGCCCCGAGCGCGGCTTCGACAAGATCGAGGACCTCGGGAAGCTGTCTCATCACCGGTATCGGTTCCATCGACGGCCGGAAGGTCGCCTTCACGGCCAACGACTACACCGTCAAGGCCGGCTCGCTCGGCCAGATGGGCGTCGAGAAGGTCATCCGCATCCAGGAGCGCGCCCTTGAACTGGGGGTGCCGATGCTCCGGCTAGTGGACTCGACGGGCGCCCGCCTCAACGCCGAGGAGCGGGAACCCGGCGACACCCACATGGACCGCTACCGCGGCGGCAAGATGTTCTACAACCAGTGCCGGATGTCCGGCGAGGTCCCGCAGATCGGCGTGCTGTACGGCCCCGATGTCGCCGGGTCTGCCTACACACCCATTTTCTGTGACTACCTCATCATGGTCGAGGACATCGCGGGCATGGCCATCGCCTCGCCGCGTATCGTCGAGGCGATGACCGGCGAGTCCACCGACATGCAGCAGCTCGGCGGCCCGCAGGTCCACGCCAGACACTCCGGCAGCGCCGACCTGGTCGTCCCTGACGAGGAGACCGCCGCCGAGCGGGCCCGGGAGGTACTCCGGCTGCTGCCGCAGAACTACGCCGAGGACCCCCCCGAGGAGGCGCCGAAGCCGCCGAAGAAAAATCCCTACAGCCTCGACGCCGTCATTCCCGACGAGCCGAATGAGGCCTACGACGTCGGCGAGGTCATCGACCGGGTCGTCGACCGCGGCTCGTTCATCGAGCTGAAGCCCGACTTCGCGCCCGAACTCGTCACCGGCCTCGGTCGCATCGACGGCCGGGCGGTCGGCGTCGTCGCCAACAATCCCGAGCACGTCTCCGGTGCCATCTTCCCCGATTCGGCCGACAAGGGCGCCGGCTTCGTCTGGACCTGCGACGCTTACAATATCCCGCTCGTCTACCTCTGCGACACGCCGGGCTACATGATCGGCTCGCAGGTCGAGAAGGAAGGCGTCCTCCGGAAGGGCCGGAAGTTCATTTACGCCACCTCCAACGCCCAGGTGCCGAAGTTCTGCGTCATCACGCGGAAGGCCTACGGCGCCGGCATCTACGCGATGGCCGGCCCCTCCTTCGGCCCCGACGCGACGCTAGCGTTGCCGTCCGCCGAGATCTCCGTGATGGGCCCTGACGCCGCCGTCCACGCGCTGTTCGGCGGTCAACTCGAGGACATGGACGGCGACGCGAAGGACGCCTTCGTCGAGTCCGCCAAGGGGGAGTTCGACAGGTACATCGACATCAGAAAGCAGGCCAGCGAGATGCAGGTGGACGAACTCGTCCCCGCCGGCGACCTCCGCGAGCAGCTGGAGGTTCGGCTCGACACCTACCGGACGAAGGATCGCGACGACCGGCCCCGCCACCACGGCACCGTCTTCTTCTGACCGTCCGCGGCCCCGGCTCCGCCCGTCGCGCTCCGCCGACGTTATTTGGCATCCAGAACAATGAACCATATGCATCGCGCGGTTCGGGTCGCCGTCTCTGTCCTGTGCGGCCTCTACGGCGGCTTCACTCTCAGCTTCCTGTTCATTCCGGACCCGACCGGCAGGATGCCGGTGCTCGTCGGCGCGGTTCTCACCGTCGGATTCGCAATCGCTCTCTACGTGAAACTCGGCGAGGAGGCGACGGCGTAGGGAGGTTAGCTCACGAGCGACCGCAGCACCGTCGACTCGGCCTTCCGGAGGTGTTCGTCGATCGTCGAGGGGGCACATTCCAGCCGGTTGGCGATCTCCTCGTGGGTCGCCCGCCGCGGGATCTCGTAGTAACCGGCCTCCACGGCGGTCCGGAACACCTCCAACTGCCGGTCGGTGAGCGACGACAGCATGTCCCGGCGGTCGGGCGCGTAGTTGCCGACCTGGTCGATGCCGACCGACAGCGACTCCGGCAGCTCGTCGATGGCCGACCGGAGCATCTCGTGGTCGCCGATGACGGTCATTTGGGCGGTGTTCCCGTGGACGAACTCGATCGGCGTCTCGATGATGAGCGCGTACGTCTCGGCCAGCCCCATCAGCTCCCGGGCGGGCGACCCCGGCGCGACGTGGAGGTAGAGGTGGAACTCCGCGTCGCCGTCCAGCTCCATCAGGTCGTACGACAACAGGCTGTGGTGGTCCTCGAGGCGCTCCAGCAGGCGCTCGGCGTCGCCGTCGAGCCGGTACAGCAGGACCGTCGAGCCGTCGCCCAACGCCTCGAAGTGCATGATGGCCTCCCGGTCGACGGCCGTGCTGGCGGCTATCGCCCGGTCTACCGGGTGGAGCCCACCGCCATTCGGCGTCAACCGTAGGTCGAAGTATCGCATCTGAGCGCCCGAGCGGACAGGACGATAGACAGAGCAAACGCGTTTAGACCTTTCGACAGGCTCGGGACGCCGAACGACGCCCGACGCCGGACGCCGGGTGCCGGGTGGTCGGCGGAATCGAGCGCCGCGCGGCCTACAGCCAGTCGTCCGGCTTGGTGTCGTAGTCGATCTCCGTGGCGGCGATGTTTTCGATTTCCTCGTCGGGGAGGTCCTCGGTCTCGAAGCTCTCGCCGTCGAAGCGGATCAGCTTGCCCTGTTCGGTCGGCTCCGGCTCCTTGTCGCGGCGCCGCGCCACCTCGATGTCGTGTTCGTCCAGCTCCTTGACGATCGTTTTCAGCGCCACCGGCCGCCCCCACAGCTCGAACACCCGCTCGAGGGTCTGCTTCGCCTCCCGGATGTCCAGCTGGACGCCGTTGTACTGGTGGGCCAAGAGCAGCTCGTTGCGGTTCCGGAAGTTGCCGTCCTCGACCGCGACGGTCGGCTTCCCGAAGTTGGTGAACTGCAACATTAGCTTCTTCTTCACGTCGGCCGCCTCCGAGGAGGTCACCCGGAAGTCCTGGGTCGTGTGGGTGTACTCGTAGGTGAAGTAATCGTTCTCGTCGACGAACTCGGGGGTGAGGAACTCGTCGAGGAACGTCACGTCGTTGTGGCTCTCGCGGATCTCCCGCATCCGGTTCCAGCCGGCCGTCCGGTCGACGTCGGCGACGGCCGCCTCGGCGTCGTCGTACCGCCCAGTGTCGAAGAGGTACCGCGACACCTGCTCCAGTTCCTCCTGGCCGACCCGCTTGAGGAACCCCCGGTTCTGGGGCTTCGCCAGCGAGTAGTGTCGCTCGGCGAGTCCCTCGTACGTCAGCAGCTTCCAGGGGTACTGCTCGACGTCGATCTCGCCCGCACGGGCGGCCTCGAGGTTCTCGGCGTCGACCCGAGGGTCGTCGGCCTCCAGCTCCTCGACGTGGGCGGCAGGGTCGGCCATCTCCGGCGCCGGCTCCAGGGTCGACAGCACCGCGTCCAGATCCACCGTGTCGGAGAAATTCCGCCAGGTGACGCCGTCCACGCGGAGCAGGTGTTCGACGACCTCCCGGCGGTTCCGCCGGTTTTCGATGTACTGCCACAGCTCGAACCCCAGCTTGTAGGGGTTCAGCCCCGGCGAGCCGAGCACCTGCGCCATGTGGTCGGCGTAGGAGATGAACTCGTCGGCGGCCGCGAACCGCTCGTCGGCCATCATCATCGACTCCCAGTAGGCCGCATGACCCTCGTTCATCACCTTCGTCAGCTTCTGCGGTGCGAAGTAGTACGCCTCCTTCCGCAGCAGCTCGAGGATCTCGCCCTGCCATTCCTCGTAGTCGGTCGCCTTCTCGGAGTCGTCGTCGTAGGCCTTCCCGTGGGCCGCCAGAAACGCTAAGACGTCCTTTTCCGGCTCCGGCGGGAACGTCGGCCCGCCGTCGTCGTCGTTCATCTCGTCGACGAACTCCTCGTCGAACACCTCCCGGCGGACCTCCTCCGAGAGGTCCATCTCCTCGAGCTTCTCGACGAACTCCTCCGGGGCGGCGGCGTCGTCCCGCCACTCCTGGGCCGTCGAGAACTCCCGGTGCTGGTCGACGTTGTCCTCCAGACACAGCACGTGGTCGATCCACTCCTCGACGGCCTCCCGGGAGATCTCCGGGTCGTCCATGTACTCGGCGACGGTTTCGGAGTGCCGCTCCAACATCGCGGCGGCGTCCGGCGACGCGCCGAACATCCGGAACCACTCGTTGTTCTTGAAGAAGTCCGCGTGGGCCTCGACGTGGGTGATGACCGCCTTTTGATCCGCCATGTCGTTGGACTCCTGCAGGAAGGCGTTGGAAGGGTCGTCGTTGTTGACGATCTCGAAGGCCTTCCCGCCGAGGAACTGCGTCTGCTTCTGCTGGCGGTCGTAGGCCATCCCCCACCGCCAGTGGGGGTAGCGGTGCTGGAAGCCGCCGTAAGCGATCAGTTCGTTCATCTCGTCGTAGTCGATCACCCAGTAGTTGACGTCGAAGGGCTCGAGCCCGAGCTTCTCGGCCAGGTTGTTGGCCTCGTCGGCCGGCTCCTCCAGCTCCTCGGCGATGCGCTGCTTGCTGATGCGGTCGTCGGTGCTCATGACTCGTCGTCCTCCGTGCTGAGGATGGTGTAAATCGCGTCGACGACGTCCTCCGGGCCGTTGACGTAGGCGACGGCGACGTTGCCCCGCTCGTCGAAGTGGTCGTCGACCTCCTTCGCGTGCGTGGCGTTGATGGCGTTGCCCGACGGCTGCGTCTCCACGTATGCGTGGAGGTTCGCCGGTATCTCCGCCATCATCGGGATGACGTTCTTCTCGGTGTCGTTCGAGGAGTTCTCCGAGTCGCCCGCGGCGAACACGTAGCGGTTCCACTCGCTCCAGGGGTACCGCTCCGTCGTGGGCGATGTAGACGAACTCGGCGTTGTCGTACTTGCCGGTCAGATACCAATCGAGCGGCGTGAACGTCCGCTCGACCAGCTCCCGTTTGGCCTGCCGCATCGACCCCGAGACGTCGCGGATGTTGACGACGACGACGTTCTTCTCGCGCTCTTCGATTATCTCGGGGTAGCGGTAGCGTTCGTCCTCCCGGCGGAAGGGAATCTGGTCGACGCCCTCCCGGCGGATACGGGCTGCCGTCGACTCGCGGTCGATCTTGGCTTCCATCTCCTCGATTGAGTCCCAGCGGCCCCGCTCGTCGGCCGGCAGCGAGTCGTAGGCCTCCTCGATCCAGGCCCGCGAGACGGGGACGTTGTTCCCGCGGGTCCACTCGTACACCTTCGCCGGCCCCCAGCCGTCGACCCGCAGACCCTCCCGGACGTACTCCTCGTCGAAGTCCATCGCCAGCTTCCGCTTGAGGCCCTTCTTGAACAGCTGCTCGAAGTCCAGCGTGCTCGCCGGCCCCGTCCGGGTCATGTCAGTGAAGTCGCCTTCCTTCTCCTCGACGACCTTCTTGCCTTTCGGCTCCAGGTCGAGACCGAGCTCCTCGTCGAGCTCCTGGGCGAACTCCTCGGGATCCATCTCGTAGTACTCGTGCTCGCCGGGCTCCTCGCCTGGGTCGCCGTCCTCGTCGCCGTCGCCGGGCTGGGGCTCGGGCTCGCCGACCGGGTCGCCGACGTCCGGCGTCCCGCCCTGGCCCTGGCCGACCCCGCCCTGGTCGCGAGGGTCGTACACGAACTCCGGCAGGTCCACGATCTTGATCGGAATCTTCACCTCGTCCGGCCGGGACTGCCCCAGGTCGCCGTACTGGATGAACTCCGAGAGGTCCTCCCGCTTCGCCTCGCCGACCTCGCGGTACCGGTCGAGGTCGTCTCTCAGTCCCATCGGTAGCTCACCTGGCCCATGACGTGTCTGCTGGTCAGCTCCGCCGACGCCGGCGAGTAGCCGAACATCTCCTGGAGGTTCTCGATGGTCTTTTCCTTGATGCGCTCGGTTTCGGTGCCGGACGGCGGGTCGTCCCACTGGCTCGGCTCGAGATCCTCGTAAGTCCGGCCGACGTCGTCCCAGTCGTGGCTCCCCAGAACTGCCTCGATGACCGGAATCTCCCGGGGGTCGACGTCCGACACCCGGAAGTCGTCGTCGCGGTTCCGCCAGGCGTGGCGGTTCAGTGCCGTGATCACCTTCTCCTCGCGGAACTGCCGGGGGCCCTGCTCGGCGACGGCGCCGTCGTAGTCGCTCTCGTCGAACCGGCCCAGGTGCTCGATTTCGAACACCTTCATCTTCAGCGGGTCCGGCTCCTCGAGTTCGCCCCGCTCGTTGGTGATCTGCTCGCCCTCGACGGCGGCGTACACGTGCTCGATGTACTCCTCGACGGTCGCCTCGTCGACCCGCTTGTCCCGCATGATGGCGTCGACGACGTCGTCCTCCTGGCGGCCGAAGACGTGGTTCTTCACCGGCACCAGCCGGTTTTCGTACTCCGTCCGCTCGGTGCCGGAAAACACCGGCGCCTCGTCGAGTCGCTCGGCCATCGCGTTCAGCAGGTCCCGCGGCATGATCACCTCCTCGACGTCGAGGTCGGCGTGGTGGCGGTCCGTCTCCTCGTGCAACAGGTCCGCGATGACGTCCCGGGTGTACGTCACGGGGATGCCGCCGTCGCCTTCGTCGGCATCGCCGAAGTCGAACTCCTCCTCGTAGCGGCGCTCGTCGCCGTCCTGGAGGTAGCCGCGGTCGTACACCAGCGCCTTGTCGACGAGGTCCAGCCCCGGCGGCAGCGACTCGGCGTCGAGCCGCGTCACCACCGCGTACAGCGCCGCCGCCTCGATGGCGTGCGGCGCCAACTCCCGCTCGCGGACCGCGTCGTCGGCGCCCCGCACCGAGATGGATACCGGCTCGCGGATGCGCTCTTCGAGCTGCTCGTAGCTGTCGGCCTCCCAGATCTCCGTCTCGTTGGTTAGCTCCCGCCGGACGAGTTCGGCCTCCAGCGAGAGGTTCAACAGGTAGGTGAACTCGTGTTTGTCCAGTCGGCGCTTCAGCGCCTTCAGCGGGTCCGACCCCTCCATCTCGGCGTGTTTGTTCAGCTGTGCCTCCAGGTCCGGGTTCGAGATGATCACCATCTGGGTGTCGACGTCCATCCCGATGCCCTTGTCCAGCTTCACCGACCCCTCGTCGGGGACGTTCAGCAGCTTCTGCAGCAGGTCGGCGTGCTGGGCGGCGTCCTCGACGACGGTGAGCAGGCTGTTGCCCTGCGAGAGCACGCCGTCGTAGCTGAACGCCTGGGGGTTCTTCCGGCCCCTCGAATCGAGCTGCTGTAACATGCCGGCCATCCAGGAGCCGACGAGCCGCTCCTTCGGGGAGCCGTCGTCCTCGCTGTGGAGGACGCCGATGCCCTGGCCGACGTCGACGACGAAGTTCTTCACCCGGAGGTGCCGCTCGTCGGTGATCGTCGAAAACAGGTCCTCGACGCCCTGCCGGCGGTACTGCTCCTCGAGGTGGTCGTAGGCCTCCCGGCTGAACGGGTCCAACCCGGCGTCGAGGTGGACCGGGATGTGGTCGTCGAGCCCCTCGTTGAGGTCCGCGAGCAGCGCCTCCCGGACCTCCGGCGGGAACACCGACAGCGGGTGCGCCTGCACCGGCGACTCGTACCAGTCGTTTTCGTCCGGCTCCGGGTCGTCGCCGTAGGTGAGCCCCGCGGAGCTGTCGACGCCGGAGATGTTCCACTCGACGGTGTAGCGACGCCCAGCGTCGGTCTTGGAGTACTCCCGGAGGCCGTTGATGAGACACCGCTTCAGCTCCGATTTGCCCGTCGCCGTCGGCCCGTCGAGCCAGAGGATCTTCTCCTCCTTGCCGCGGCGGGCGGCGATTGACCGGAGATCGTCGACGAAGCTGTTGAGTACCTCGGTGTTGCCGAGGATGGCGTGTTCGCCGTCGTTGTGCGGGTCGTCGAAGAAGCGGTACCGCTCCTTCCGCTCGCCCTCCTCGACGACGGTCCGGGTGCCGGCGGCTTCGATGGCCGACAGCAGGTACTTCGAGGCGTGGGCCGCCGAGGCGGGGGTCTCGAAGATGCGCTCGAGGTACGCCGAGATCGACATCGGCGGTTCGTACGTCTCCTGCAGGGAGTCGTCGGCCCGCTCGATGTACGAGTCCTCGACGGTCATTCGTCTTCCATTTCGGCTTTGGCCACCTCGGCGCCGGCGAACTCGAGTACCTCCTTCGCCCCCTCCGTGCTGTAGCCTTGCTCCTCGAGGGCGTCGACCCAGGCATTGCGTTCCTCGTCGTCGAGCTCGCCCGACGACACCAGCGCCGAGAAGTTGATGTTGTGCTTCTTGTCCTCCCAGAGCTTCCGCTCCAGGGCCCGCCGCAGCCGGTCGTTGTCCTGCGGCTCGAACGGCTCTCCTTCGCGGGCCCGCCGGGAAACCCAGTTCGCGACCTCCTGGCGGAAGTCGTCCTTGCGGTCTTCGGGGACGTCGAGTTTCTCCTCGACGTCCCGCAGGAACTTCTCGTCGGGCTCCTGCTCGCGGCCGGTGATCTCGTCCTCGACGGTGTCGTCGTCGATGTAGGCCATGACGTGGTCCATGTACTTCTCGCCCTGCCGCTGTATCTCGTCGAGGTCGTATGCCAGCGCGTGACGGACGTCCTCGATGGCCCGCTCCTTGTACTCCTCGCGGACGAGCTCGAGGTACCGGTAGTACGTCTCGAAGTTCTCCTCGGGGATGGAGCCGTGGTTCTCGAGGTTCTCCTCGAGGTGGTTGAACGTCGTCAGCGGCGAGAGGAACTCCCGGCCGCGGTGCATCGAGTCCATGATGGCTTCGGCGATCTCGTCGCCGATGAACCGCGGGGAGATGCCGTCCATCCCCTCGCCGATGTCGGCGACGTCGTCGGCCTCGTCCCGCAGCTTCTTGACGTCGATGTCCTCGGCCTCGTCGATCTCGCCGTTGTAGGCTTTGGCCTTCTGGGTGACGGAGATGGTGCCGCCGTCCGGCTCGGTGATGCGCGTCAGCACGCCGAACAACCCGGCCATCTCCAGGGTGTGCGGCTCGACGTGGATGTTCGGCACGTCGGCGCTGTCCAGCATCTTCCGGTAGATGCGGGACTCCTCGGCGTACTGGAGGACGTACGGGAAGTCGATGCGCTTGGTCCGGTCGTTGAACGCCTCCATCTTCTCGTCGCCCTTCTTGTCCCGGTACTGGTCTGCTCCTGGGTGGCGTGCAGGAAGTCATAGAGGAACTCCCGCTGCAGTTTGAGGAGCTCCTCGCCGGAGAAGATGCCGCGGTTGGCGTTGCAGAACGCCCCCGAGTAATCGAAAGCCCGCGGGTCGGACTCGCCGTAGACGGCGATCTTCGAGTAGTTGACGTCACCCGTGAGCTCGGTTTCGTCCTGGTTCTTCTTGTCCTTCGGCTCGAACGTCTCGATGGCCTGTCGTTTGTTCTCGTCGGCCAGCAGCCGAACCACCTCGACGTGGGTCTCCAGCACCGTCTGGAGGTCGTCGTCGTAGTGCTCCAGCAGGGTGTCCATGTAGAATTCGCTCGCCGGATCGAGCGCCTGCTCGTTGCGGATGGTGTAGGGGGCGTCGAACGCCGCGTTGATGTCCTCGATGACCGCGTCGCGCTGCTCCTGCGGCAGCAACACGATGGGGTCTTGATTCATCGGCGACCGGACGACGTCGTCGGCGGGGTCCTGGTCCGGCAGGACGTCGCACAGTCCCGTCCAGCGGAAGGTGTACATCCGGCCCTCCCGGCGGGTGGTGTAGTCCTCGAAGTACCGCCGGATCTGGCGGTCGAAGTCGGACTTCCCGGAGCCGACCGGCCCGAGCAGCAGCTTGATGCGCTTTTCGGGGCCGAGCCCGCGGGCACCGGATTTCACCTTGTTGATGAACTCGTGGATGGCCTCGTGGATGACCCGACCGTAGAACGTGTTCTCGCCGTCCCCGAGCGGGTCCTCCGAGGCGAGTTCGTACTCGACGACACCCGCGTCCTCGTCGTACTGGGTGCCGTAGTAGTCGAACATGTCCGCGACCCGCTGGTTGGCGTTGCGGGCGATCTTCGGGTCGTCGTACAGCTGTTCGAGATACCAGTCGAACGACCGCGTCTCGCGGAGGTCCGACGGGATCGAGTTCCTGTACTCCTTGCTGAGTTCCTCGAGGGATTCCATGTTGCTCATTCTATCACGGGGACGCTCACGCGTCCCACCCGGCGGAGCCGGGCTGGCTGCGGGGCCAGGGTCTCGGTCAGGTGCCACGCCGACACGTACCACACCCGTCCGGCGCGCCGAATCGCGGGGAACGGCGACCACGTGCGAGACAGGAGCGGAGCGCGGGGACAGTCTTACCGATACTATGAAATAGGTTTGTCCTCTGCCCATATAAAACTTCGCGACAACAGTCATTCACTCGGAGCCGCCGATCGGTGCAAAAACGCAATCTTGCGACGGTTCTCCCCCGTGTACGACGGCTGGCGTCAGAGGAACGTCGGCCGCGATTTATCAACCGGGAGGCTGATACGCCCCGACGCCGAACGCCGGGCATGGACGAGACGGCCCTCGGCGACGGCTGGCGGGTCTGGAACGCGGAAGACGACCGCGTCGTCCTCGCCTACCGGCCCGACGTCTTCGACGGCGGCGAGTTCCCGGCGCCGTGTCTGCCGACGCTGTACGTCACCCGCGGCCGCCGGACCCGCCGGCCCGGGGGCAACCGCAACCTCCCGCCCGACGCGCCGTGGATGGTGACGCTGTACCTCGAGCCCGAGGTCAGCCGCGAGCCGGACGCTCACGACGGCTTCGCGGCGGCGCGTTCGGCCGCCGAGGCGCTGACCCGGCGGTTCGCCGCCGGCGACGTCGACTACCGGTCGCTGTACCAGGTGCCGCGCGAGCGGTACCTCGAGACGTTGGACGAACTGACCGGCCGCCGGGCGTAGTGTCGACGGCCGACGTGCCGACGTGCCGACGTACTTAACACGCCCCCGGTGGTAGCAGGGGTCCATGCCGACGGTCACGCTCATCGGCGAGCGACTCGCGGAGGTAGGCACGGAGTTCGTCTACGGCGGCGAGTCGCCCGCCTGCGAGGGCTGTCCGTACCGCGAGCAGTGTCTCAACCTGACGGAGAACCGCCGCTACCGCGTGACCGGCGTCCGCGACTCCAGCACCCTGGAGTGTGCCGTCCACGACACCGGCGTCACCGCCGTCGAGGTCGAGCCCGCTCCCGTTTTAGTGAACGTCTCCTCGAACGTCGCCTACGCCGGCAGCAAGGCCGAACTCGCCGGGCCCTGCCCGCACACCGAGTGCCCGAGCCACGAGTTCTGCGAGCCCGCCGGCGCCGACTTCGACGAGGAGTACCAGATCACCGAGGTCGTCGGCGAGCCGCCGCACGATTACTGCATGCTCGACCGGGAGCTGACGCTCGTGGAGTTCGCGACCGACGAGGAGTAGGAGTGAGTCACCGGTTGCGGCCGTCGGTTCTCGCCGACCGCTCCTCGCCGACCGGCCCGGTGACGCCGTCGCCGTCGAGCCGGTCGACGAGGTCGCCGGCGTAGCCGAAGACGTTCTCGTAGCCGTACGCCGACAGCAGTACCGGGTAGAACGGGCGGTCGGCCCGCAGTAGCTCGCCGTCGGCGGCGGCGAACGCCTCTCCCTCCGCGATCCGCTCGAAGTTCTCGACGAACACCTCGTAGCCGTCGGCGGTTTCCTTCGGGATCCGCTGGTCGAGCCGGAACACCGACAGCGGGTGGTGCCGCGGCCGTTCGCCGTCGCCCGCGAGCACGCCCGTCGCCACCAAGAACTCCCGGACGAGTGACTTGGCGTTTTCCGCGGCGACGGCCGACCGCTGGAGGCCGCACTCCAGCTCGACGACGTCCGGGTAGGCGATGAGCCGGCCCTCGCTGTACTGGGCGGTCTCGACGACCGCCTCCACGGAGAGGTACGGACACACCGACCGGGCGTGGGCGTCCATCTCGTCGACCAGGGCGAACGGCGCCGCGTACGACCGCGTCGAGTGCAGCGACAGGATCTCGCAGCCGCGCAGCTCGGCGAGCAGTTCGTGGGCGAGCCGCCCCTCGTGGGTGTCGGCGTCGGGACTGCCCGGGAACGCGCGGTTGAGGTCCTCGTCGACGTACCGGTCGCCCGCGTCGAGGGCCCGCTCGTTGGCGACGATGAGCTTCACCGGCCGCTCGACGGCCGGGTCAGCCTCGACCAGCGACTCCACGGCGACCGACCCGCACGGCTCGTCGCCGTGTATCGCCCCCACGACCGCCACCTCCGGCTCTCCCTCGCCCAGCGTCTCGACGCGCATCTACTTCAACTAATGCCCCCGGAGGTATGAAAGACGCGCTTCGGCCCCGGAGGAGTGCGCGCCCGCTGCACGGCCGGCGGCGTCAGTCGTCGCGGCCCATCACATAGAACTCCTCGTTCGGCCGCATGTCGGCGACGGTCGCCATCCGGTTGGAGAGGTTGAACAGCGAGACGACGCTCGCGATGTCCCAGATTTCTTCCTCGCCGAAGCCAGCCGCTCGTAGCGCCTCGAGGTCGTCGCCGTCGACCCGGCCGGGTGTCTCGGTCAGCGTCACCGCGAAGTCGAGCATCTCGCGGTGGGGCTCCGAGAGGTCGGCCATCCGGTGGTTGGTCGCCAGCTGGTCGGCGAGCTTCGGCGCCTCCGCGAAGATCCGCAGTAGCGCCCCGTGGGCGACGACGCAGTACAGACAATCGTTGACGCCGGAGACGGTGACGACGAGCATCTCGATCTCCTCGCGGGCCAGCGGTGTCTCCTCGGTGAGCGCGTCGTGGTAGGCGAAAAAGGCCCGGAAGTGACTCGGCTTGTAGGCGAAGGCCTCGAAGACGTTCGGGGTGAAGCCGGCGCGGTCGGTCTCCTCGTCGATGCGCTCCCGAACGTCCTCGGGCAGGTCGTCGCCGTCGGGGACGGGGAACCGCCCCATCGCCTCGTCGCTCATACCCGTCGGTCGGACGGCGACCCCAAAACTCGTTCCCTATTCGGCGCGGTAGTCCTCGCCGTTCCAGAACCGATTCAGCAGCACTACCACCATGTAGCCGATCAGCCCGAGGATGAAGAGCACGCCGGGGATGAGGAACGGCCCGAAGAGGTCGAGGACCATGCCGGCCGTTGCGAGGCCAGATATACAGCTTCTTCCCTTCCGTCGTCGACCGGCGGGTGTGTACAAGACGGGCCACTACGGCGCGGCGCTGCTGGTGTACGCGCCGGTCGGCTACCTGCTGTTGGCGGTCGACCCGGCGCTGGCCGTCGTCGGCGGCGTCGGGGCGGTCGCTCTCTCACGGCTCCCGGACTACGACCTGCGGGTCCCGTTTCTCGACCACCGCGGCGTCACCCACACGCTGGCGTTCCTCGCGGTCGTCGTCGCGGCGCTCGGCGGCGCGGGCTACGCCGTCGCCGGTGCGGTCGAGACGTCGCCGCTCCGGACGACCGGACTCGCGGCCGTCGCCGCCGCCGTCGGCGTCGGCTCGCACCTGCTCGCGGACGCGCTCACGCCGGCCGGCGTCCCGCTGCTGTGGCCGCTGTCGGACCGCCGGGTCTCGCTGGACGTCGCGACGGCGTCGAACCCGCTCGCCAACTACGGCCTGCTGGCGCTGGGAACGGCCGCCTGCCTGGCGGTCGGCTCGCTGGCGGCGCCGTGACCGCCCCGCCGGTCGTCACTCCAACCGCTCGTTCGAACTCGTTTTCCAGCTGGCCGCCGGTCCGTTCACCGATCATCAAGACGGACTCCGTGCATCCCGCGAACGCGCCGGCGGCAGCCGCCACGGCCGCGGCCGCGGACAGATACTACTGACGGTCTGTACGGGGCGGCTGTCGCCAGGCACATATGGGCCGCTGCGTCGACTCGAGCGGTAAGACGGCCATCTTATCGTTTCTGCGGTACCGGGCGAATATTTAATAATTTTCCACGGTACGTCCGGCGCATGGAGCATCATAACGGCGAGCCGCTGCAGCACATGGGCGTCCTGCCGTCGATGGCCGCCCACCGGTACGGCGACAAGACCGCTCTCACGTTCATGGGCCAGGAGACGTCATTCGCGGAGCTGGAGGCCCGGGCCAACGCCGTCGCGAACGTCCTCGTCGACAACGGCGTCGGGGCCGGCGACCGCGTCGGGCTGTACATCCCCAACACCGACCAGTTCCCGGAGGCGTACTTCGGTACACACAAAGCCGGCGCCATCCCGGTGCCGCTGAACCTCCGAATGGACCCCAATACCCTGGAGTTCGTCCTGGAGGACGGCGACGTCGACCACGTGGTCGGCTCGCCGCTTCTGGCCGGCGGGATGGACACCGAGGAGGGCCGCATCGTCGGGCCGACCGACCTCGCCGAGCGGGCCGGCGTCTCGAACGTCTACGTCTCCGGCGTGAGCGACGACGGCGTCGTCAACTACTCCCAGGCGGTCGCGGCGGCCGACGACGAGTTCGACGTCGTCGACCGCGCCCACGACGACGTCGCCTGCCAGCCGTACACCTCCGGGACGACCGGCAAGCCGAAGGGCGTCCTGCTCACCCACGAGAACCTGCTGTCGACGGTCGAGTCCTACGACAAGGGCGGGCTGCCGGTCGACCCCGACGACAGCATCGTCCTCGTGCTCCCGATGTTCCACATCTACGCGCTGAACGCCATCCAGGGGACCTACCTCCACGGCGGCGCGACGATGCATCTCATCCCGCGGCCGGACCCCGAGATGATGCTGCAGACCATCTCCCAGCACGACGTGACGAACTTCGCCGGCGTGCCCGCGCTGTACAACATGATGTGGCAGACCTACCGCCAGGAGCCCGATGCCTACGACATGGAGTCGCTGACGGACGTCATCTGTGCGGCGGCGCCGCTGGCCGACGACACCCGCCGGACCATCGAGGAGGCGTGGGGCGTCCCGATGACCGAGGGCTGGGGGATGACCGAGACCGGCCCCGCCGGCTGCGTCGAGCCGGCCCGCGGCGTCCGCAAATCCGCCGGCTGTATCGGGCCGGCGCTGCGGGGCGTCGAACTGAAACTCGTCGACCCCGAGAGCCGCGAGACCCGCGTCGGAACCGACGACCTCGAGCCGCATCCCGCCGACGACATCGACTTCGACGACGAGGAGCAGGTGACCGGCGAGATCGCCGTCCGCGGGCCGAACGTCTTCGAGGGCTACTACCGGCGGCCGGAGAAAACCGACGCCGTCTTCGACGACGACGGCTGGTTCTACACTGAAGACATCGCCCGGGTCGACGAGGACGGCTACTTCTGGATGGTCGACCGCGCTGACGACATGATCATTGCCGGTGGTGAGAACATCTACCCCGCCGAGGTCGAGGACGCCCTCTACGAACATCCGGCCGTCGCCGAGGCCGCCGTCGTCGGCGCCCCCCACGAGATCAAAGGCGAGGCGCCGGTCGCCTACGTCGTCCTCGAGGCCGGCGCCGACGCGTCCGAGGAGGACCTCCGGGAGTTCTCGCTGGACCACGTGGCGACGTACGCCCACCCGCGGCGAATTTTCTTCCGCGAGGCATTGCCGCGCAGCGCGACCCAGAAGATCCAGCGGTTCAAACTCGAAGAGGACGTCGAAAAGCGGCTGGACGGCTCGCTGGGCTCCAGCGAGGAGCTGTAGCGGTCGGAGTTCGCTCTACCTTTTGCAGCAAGAGAGTCCCGCCCTTCAGGGCGGGTGTAAATCGCGTTGACTTAGGAGAACAACCAATGATGCCCTCCGACTGGATATTCCACCAGAAGTTACTTGTCTGCTGAGCTATACAGTCTACGTATGGCGAATCGAACGGTCACGCGCACCCACGTCGCCTCTATCCGCAATCAGCGACAGGTGCGTGACGGCCTCGATTCGCTCGGGTTCGCCGTCCTCAGAAATCTTCGATTTCTGATGGGCTGCACGAGAGCTTCGCTCTCGTGAACGCCTCGAAACTCTGGAACATCGCTCGGTGGACAGCCGAGCGTATCTGGAGTGAAACAGGCCACATTCCCGGCCACGCCGAGCTTTCCTCGTACCTCAAATCCAACGAACGCTACGCGGACCTCAACGCACAGTCCAGTTCGTTCGAAACGGCGGAGCCGTTTCGTGATGCCAAAAATCTTCGATTTTTGAGCACAGCGCGTCATCCAAGAACTCGCTGAGGCATTCAAATCATGGTACGGCCATCGGCAAAACGGGAATCAGAACGCGAACCCGCCAACATACCGCAAACGCGGCGACCAGCACCCACGCTCGACGGTCACGTTCAAAGAGGACGGGTTTAAGCACGACACCGAGAACGGGCGCGTCCGCCTCTCGAAAGGCCGCAACCTCAAAGACGGGTGGAGCGACTTCATTCTCTGCGAGTACGCTGCTGACCCCGACGTAAGCATTGAGAACGTCCAGCAGGTCCGGGCGGTGTATGACCGCGGCGAGTGGCGGTTGCACTTCGTCTGCCGCCACGAAATCGACCCGGGGCCACCGGGCGACGAGGTGGCAGGTGTTGACCTCGGCATCTCGAACTTCGCCGCCGTGTCGTTCGGTGACGAGGGTATCCTGTACCCCGGTGGTGCGCTCAAAGAGGACGAATACTGGTTCCAGAAAGAGCGCGCCAAGTGCGACGACTCGGCGTCCGCCGAGGCCGTCCGTCTCGACCGAAAGCGCACCGAGCGGCGGTCGCACTTTCTTCACGCGCTGTCGAAGGACATCGTTGAGCGGTGCGCCGAGCGCGGCGTCGGCACCATCATCGTGGGGGACCTCTCGGGCATCCGGGGCGGCGAGGATTGGGGCGACAGCGGCAACCTCGACCTGCACGGGTGGGCGTTCGACCGCTTCACGCAGATGCTCGGATACAAGGCCGAGGAACACCGCATCAACGTGGAGCAGGTTGACGAGCGGGGTACGTCCAAGTCCTGCTCAGTCTGTAGTACCAAGGACGGAAGCCAGCGCGTCGAGCGCGGGTTGTACGTCTGCGAGTCGTGTGGAACGGTTGCTAACGCGGACATCAACGGCGCGGAGAACATCCGCGAGAAGGTACTCCCGAGTCTCGCCTGCGACGGAGGAGATAGGGATAACGGCTGGATGGCACAGCCAGCGGTCCGCCTGTTCGACAAATCGACGGGCCGAGTACGCCCACAAGAACAGGTCATGGGCCGCAAACCATAATATCCCAACTGCGGTCGGGAAACCGCGCCGCGAACGGCGCGGAGGATGTCATCACTCGACGTAGGTGATGTACTCCTCGTTCTCGTAGCTGAGCAGCCACGTCCCGTAGAAATCGTCGACGTCCAGCCCCTCGTGGTCCCGGACCCGGTCGACTACGGATTGGAAGGCGTCGTCGTCCTCGTAGTAGGCGCCGTCGATGGCCTCCTCGATCACCTCGCGTTCGGCCCCTGAGAGGCCCGTCAGCGCGAACAGGTACCCCTCGCGGACCCGGTCGGCGAACGTCTCGACGTCGGGTGCGATTTCCGTCACCTCGTAGCGGTACTCGTTCTCCGGGACCGTCTGCGACTCGACCGCGACCCGGTAGCGATTCCTCTCGTGGGTGACGATGTCGTACTCCTGTTCGGGGACGAGTGCCGACCGGTCGCCGACCGCCTCGGCGGTACCGTAGTCGACGTGGACGTTGTACCCCTCCTCGTCCGCCGGTTCCTGGCCGTCGGCGATGAACGACAGCTGCTCCCGGTCGTACTCCGGGAGGTCGCCGTAGGCGATCTCGCCGACCGCTGCCTTCGTGTCGTCCGGGTTGAACGCGACGTCGACGCTGTAGACCGTCGCCTCGCTGCTCTCGACCCGGGTCTCCGAGACCTCGTAGAAGGCCCCGTCGACCCGGATGGTGTCGGTCCGGTCGAACAGTTCGTCCCGGCCGCTTCGCGTGGCCGACCCGTCGTCGCGGGCCGACGTGAGAACCTGGTACTCCTCGGAGCCGGGGTCGGCGGTCGTCGAGTCCTCGTCGGCGATGTCCTCGTCGGACGCCGCCTCCAGGTCGAGCACGGTGCTCGAGTGGCCGCATCCGGCGACGGCGACCGAGAGGACGACGGTTCCGCCCGCGAGGAACTGGCGGCGTTGCATATCGGACACCAGGTCGAATCCCCGTGAACATCTTCTGGTGGGCGAAACGCCGTGCACGAGCGGCGAGCCGAGAATATACGTGACGGACGACGTCAGCCGCCCTGCAGGATGCCCTCCCGGAGACGAACCTTCCTCGCGTCTGCCCTCGCGGTCGACGTGGCGTGGCATACGGACCTCGCGTTCATCAGCGTCGGCGGAGTGGTCCACGCGCTGGACGGCAGCGGGTCGACCACACGGTGGGATATCCCCGGACCCCGGTCAGTAAACGGCACGCATCTCGCTCGGAGTCCCCTCGTGATCTCGGCTGACAGGGTCGACGTAGCACAAGAATTGTATACATCTGATGCGAAAGAAAAGACGTGCCCTCCCGTCGAGCGGTTCTCACTGCGTGTAGCGCCAGTCTCTGTTTTATCGCCGGCTGTCCGGTGTGGGATTCCTCCCCGGACATTCCACGTGAGACCCGGATTCTCGATGCGCAAACGACGATCGAGCCGGGGGCGTACGAGGCGTGGTACCTTCCCGAGCGAATCGACGGCGCTTCACTCACCACTGAAGATGGCTACTACCAGTTCAGCTACGAGTTCGTCGTCGAGGAGGGACCGGGGGTTATGGTTGCGACGACCACCAGTGACGAGCTCGAACGCCGCAGAAAGACCGACGGGCCGTACAGAGTGTGGGTGGAAACGCAGACCGAAGGCAAGCGAGGAGCGACGAGCGAGCAGATGCCGATCGATCTCCTCGAACTGCTCGTGGTCGATAACTGGTTACTGGACGCGGGGAAGCAGCCGGACCCTGACTCCGCGACGGTCCGTATCCAGGCGTATCTCAGCTCCCCGGATCGGGGGAGTCGAAACTGACTCTCACTCCCCCAACGCCCTCGAGACCCTCACGGGCTCATGCCATGGTCGGTTCACTGTTGAGCCGCCCGACTCGGGGGCCGCTCACTCCGAAAGCGACATGTCCGCGGTCCAGCGGTCGACACCTGCCTCCGCCTTCCGTCGGTCCATCCGCGCGAGGATGGCGGCGGCGAGCGAGGCCGTCTCGGCGGCCTTCGTTTCGCCCTCGGTGCGGAACTCGCCGGTGACGCGGTTGGCGTACACCGTACAGACCGCGCCCGCTCGCAGGCCATAGATGCTCGCCAGCGTCAGGATGGCGGCGGCCTCCATCTCGAAGTTGACGACGCCGGCCTCCCGCAGCGCCTCGATGCGCTCGGCGGCACCGGCCGCGCGGAACCCCTCGAAGCCGGGCCGGGACTGGCCGGCGTAAAACGAGTCCGTCGAGCAGGTGACCCCGAGGTGGTAGTCGTATCCCAGTCGCTCGGCGGCCGTGACCAGCGCCGTCACCACCTCGTCGTCGGCGGCGGCGGGGTACTCCGGGCGGACGTACTCGTCGCTGGTGCCCTCCTGGCGGACCGCGGCGGTCGTGATGACGAGGTCGCCGACGGACGCCTCCTCGCGGATGGCGCCGCAGGAGCCGACCCGGATGAACGTCTCGGCGCCGACCCTGGCCAGCTCCTCGACGGCGATGGCCGCCGACGGCGAGCCGATACCCGTCGACGTGACCGTCACCGGCTCGCCGTCGTAGCTGCCGACCAGCGTCCGGTACTCGCGGTGGCTGGCCCGCTCGGTGTGGTCATCCCAGCGGTCGGCGACGACGTCGACGCGGTCGGGGTCGCCGGGCAACAGCACCGGCCCCTCGATGTCGCCGTCGCCCAGCTCGACGTGGTACTGGATTTCGTCGCTCGGGTCCTCGCTGTCGTCCGTCACGTCAGGTCCTCCTGTCCGATGGCTGCCGGTAGCAGCTCGCCGAGCGTGTAGGTCGTCGGGCCGTCGGCGCCCTCGCAGATCACCCGCAGGTCGGCCTCGCAGAACTCCGACAGCGACTGCCGGCACATCCCGCAGGGGGTGACGCCGTCTCGGTCGGCGGAACTGACGGCGACCCGCCGGAACGAGCGGTGACCGTCGGCGACGGCCGTCGACAGCGCCAGCTCCTCGGCGTGGACGCTGTTGGAGTAGTTGGCGTTCTCGATATTGCAGCCGGTGTAGACGGTCCCGTCGGCCGTCTCGAGGGCCGCCCCGACCCGGTACTCCGAGTAGGGGGCGTACGAGCGGCCGACGGCCGCCCGCGCCCGTTCGAGCAGGTCCGTGTCCTCCATGTCGACGCCTCGGCCGGCGCGTGGAAATAGCTACTCCCCGGCGTCGTCGGCGTCGGCACCCGTGGCGTCCTCGACGGCCCGCTCGACGACGGCGACCACTTCCGAAACCAGCCGGTCGACGGCCTCGCTCTCGGCGTAGGCCCGGACGTACGGTTCGGTCCCGCTCGGCCGCACCAGCGTCCAGGCGCCACCGTCGAGGGTCAGCCTGACGCCGTAGTCGGTGTCGACGCCGGCGCCGGGGAACTCCTCGGGCAACCGCTCCCGCAACAGCGCCATCGCCCGCTCCTTGTGGGCGTCTGGACACTCGACGCTCACCTTCCGGTAGGGTCGCTCCGTGACCGGGTCCCGGAGGGCTGAGAGGCCGTCGCGGGCGACCAGCGCCGAGACGACCGCGGCGCCGGCGACGCCGTCGATCCACGGCCCGAAGGCGGTGTGGACGTGCTTCCACGGTTCGCCGGCGAAGGCAACGTCGGTCCCGTCGCCGCCGGCG
>PXRZ01000031.1:0-1251 GCA_003022945.1 Halobacteriales archaeon QS_8_69_73
GCCTCGACGAGGTCGGCGGGGTCGGGACGCCCCTCGAAGGCCTCCTCGATGGCCTGCAGGAGCCCGGTCGCGCCGATGGGGTGCCCGCGAGCCTTCAACCCGCCGCTCGTACTCACCGCGACGTCGGTCCAGCCGTCGTCACGCTCCTCGGGCGGGCGATAGCTCTGGTAGCCCTTCCCCTTCGGGGCGAGGCCGACCGCCTCCGAGAGCAGGGCTTCACAGACGGTAAACGCGTCGTGAACCTCCGCGACGTCGACGTCGTTGGGGCCGATCTCGGCCTCCTCGTAGGCGGTTTCGGCGGCCGTCCGTGCGCCATCGATGTCGGTCATGTCCCGCTCTGCGACCGCGAGGTTGTTCGCCGCGGCGCCGGTCCCGTCGACGGAGACGACGGGACCGTCGAGGTCCGCCGCCGCCTCGGCCGTCGTCACGAGGACGGCCGCGGCGCCGTCACCAACGGGTGCACAGTCGTAGAGGCTCAGCGGCGGTGCGACGGGGGCGGATTGTAGCACCGTCTCGACGTCGATCTCCTTCGGGAACTGCGCGCGAGGGTTTCTCGCCGCGTTGCGGTGGTTTTTGACGGCGATTTCGGCGAGGTCGCGCTCGGTCGTCTCGGTTTCGTGGAGGTATCGCCGGGCGAGAAGCGCGTACTGACTCGGCGCGGTGATGCCGGAGCGCTGTTCGAGCGCGCGCTCGAAGGCCGCCGAGAGGGCGTCGGTCGCCCCTTCGGTGCCGCCGGCGGTCATCTTCTCGACGCCGCAGGCCAGAACGGCCTCGTGCTCGCCGTTTCTGACGTCCTTGACGGCGTGTCTGAGCGCGAGCGCGCCCGCGGCCGCACACCCCTCGACGCGCTCGGCGGGGACGTTCCTGAGCCCGGCCCACTCCGCGAGCAGCGTGCCGTACATTATCTGGTGTTCGTAGCTCTCCGACTGGTTGCCGACGTACACTGCCTCGACGAGGTCGGCGGGGTCGGGACGCCCCTCGAAGGCCTCTTCGATGGCGACCGAAAACAGGTCTCGGCCCGGGAGGTCCGTCCGACCGACCGGCGAGGCCCCGACGGTGGCGATGACTGGCTGTGGCATTGCTCCGGAGTACCTTTCGGACTGTCCGTGTTAGCTCTTCTCATCGTTCGGTGGGGGCCTGCGAACGCCCTACCCGTCGGTCGGGGTGCCTTCGTCGATGAACCGCTCGACGGCGTCGGTCACGGCCGCCGAGTGCTCGACGAAACAGCACCGTCTCCCCTCGACGGCCTCG
>PXRZ01000031.1:1375-27682 GCA_003022945.1 Halobacteriales archaeon QS_8_69_73
CTCGCGGCGCCACGCCACGATGTCGTCGACGAGCCCCGTCTCCGAGAGAAACCGTTCGGAGAACGCGAGGGAGAGCGATTCCCGGAGGCGCGTCGGGTCCGCGGGGTGGAGCGCCCGGAGCGCCGATCCGTCGACGTCGTCGCCGGCGGCGGCAGCGCCAAACAGCGTCAGTGACCGCGCACGACCGTACTCGCGGGCGTACCGGAGCGCGACCGTGCCGCCGAGGCCCGCGCCGACGACGTGGGTCCGGTCGGCGTCGGCCGCCGAGAGCACCGCCTCGAGGTCGGCGGCGAAGCGGTCGACAGTGTACGGTCCCCCGGCGTCCGAGCGGCCGGTCCCTCGGGGGGCGTACACGATC
Organism: Halobacteriales archaeon QS_8_69_73; assembly: GCA_003022945.1. Lineage (GTDB taxonomy): Archaea > Halobacteriota > Halobacteria > Halobacteriales > Haloarculaceae > Natronomonas. The sequence continues at coordinate 1,734 of PXRZ01000031.1, forward strand.
GTTCGATAGCGGCCCGACAGCGCCGGGGCCTGCCAGCCCCACAGCCACGGCCCGAAGCCGACGTCCGGCACGAAGACGACGGTCGGCCCGGCGTCGCCCGCCACTTCGTACCGCAGCGTCGTCTCGTCGGCTGTGGCCGTCGGCATGGTCGGCCGGAGGGCCCCGAGTGGCATGCCGGTTGCGGTCGGTCGCGCAGTGTTAACTTAAGATAATTCAGTGTATTTCAGCAGCGACGGGGACGTATTCGAAAGCCCCCTCCCACTCGCGGGCTGCGCCTCGCTGCGCGCGGCCGATGGCCGTGCTTGCGTCGGCTCGCTCCGCGAGCGGTCGGCCCCTTTCGATTTCCCACCCGAGGAGGGCCCGTCGGCCGGCTATCGCTTAACTAAACACGACGGTCGGCCGGCGGCGAAGACCCTACATGGTGGCGCCCCAACCGGGGGCATGGACCCCGAATCGCTGCGGGCGTCGATCCCGGCCTGCGGGTCGTGTGCGTACCTGAACACGGGCGCCAGCGGGCCGAGCCCGCGGCCGGCCGTCGAGGCCGTCGCGGAGGCCCAGCGGCGCCAGGAGTTCGACGCCTGCGAGACGGACCACTACGACGCCGCGGCCGACCTGCGGGAGCGGGCCCGCGAGCGGCTGGCGACGTACCTTGGCTGCGACCCGGCGGACGTCGCCCTCGTCGCCTCGACCGGCGACGGCCTCAGCCGGGTCGCCAACGCCGTCGACTGGACGGCCGGCGACCGGGTCGTCCGGACCGACCTCGAACACCCCTCCGGCGTCCTGCCGTGGCGCCGGCTGCCCGGCGTCGAGGCCGAGACGGTCGCCTGCCCGGACGGCCGGCTGCCGACCGACGCCTACCGGGAGGCCGTCGCCGACGCCCGGCTCGTCTGTCTCAGCTCCGAATCGTGGCTCCACGGCACTCGACTGTCCGTGACGGAGGCCGTCGATATCGCCCACGAGGCGGGCGCGCTGGTCGTCGTCGACGCCGTCCAGACCGTCGGCCAGCACGAGGTCGACGTCGGGGCGTGGGGCGCCGACGCGGTGTGTGCTTCCGGCCACAAGTGGCTGCTCGGGCCGTGGGGCGCCGGCTTTCTCTACGTCGCGCCGGAGGCCCGGTCGGCGTTCCGGCCCCGCCACGTCGGCTACCGGGGCGTCGCCGACCCCTCCGGCCCGGGGCTGACGTACGCCGACGACGCCGGTCGGTTCGAACTGTCGACGACGGCGGTCGCACCCTATGCGGGGCTGATCGAGGCGCTGGACCTGCTCGAGGCCGTCGGGTTCCCGACCGTCGAGTCGCGGATCGAGCGGCTGACCGACCGGCTGAAGGCCGGCCTCGGCGATCGGCTCCGCTCGCCCGCCGGCTACGAGTCGGGGCTGGTCGCCTTCGACGTCGACGACGCCGAGCGGTTCGTCGACCGCGCCGCCGACGCCGACGTCGTCGTCCGAGCGCTGCCCGACGGCAGCGTCCGGGCCTCCGTCCACGTCTTCAACACGGCCGCCGACGTCGACGCGCTGCTGGCGCTCGTCTGACCGCCCCGCTCGGCCCTCGACAGCTGTTGTCACACTATTATTATATACGTCCGGACACTGCCTGCGGGTATGCCGGAATGCCAGAACTGCGGCGCGTTCGTGACGGCAGCGTACGCGCGCGTCTTCACGCCGAACGGCGTAGAGGATCCGCGCGTCTGTCCCCAATGTGAGGACAAGATCCGCGACGGTTCGGACGTCCGCGAGGCGCGGTCGACCCGACGTACCTGAGGCGCAAATAGCCCGACGTATCTGAGCCACAGCCGACCCCGGCGTCCCCTTTCGGCTTCTCCCTCCGTTCTCCCGTTCTTCCGGCGCTACCGTGCGTTCTCGACCAGTTCCCGCGTCTCCGCCAGCAGCGTCTCCGTCCGGTCGGCGTCCCGTGCTTCGGCGGTGAGCCGGACGAGCGGCTGGGTGCCGCTGGCCCGGACGAGAAACCAGCCGTCGGCCGTCTCGACGCGGACGCCGTCCAATGTCCCGACATCGTCGTACCGCTCGCGGACGCGCTTCTCGACGGCCGCCATCGTCGCCCGCTTGTCGTCGACCTCGACGTTCGCCCGCCGGGTCGGGTACGACGGGAGGGCCTCGAGGCGGCTCGCCAGCGGCTCGGCGGTGGTCATCGCGGCCAGCCGGACGGCCGCAAGCGGGCCGTCCGGACAGAGCGTCGCCCCGGGCCAGATCCACGCCCCGGACGGCTCGCCGCCGAAGGCGACGTCGGGTTCGGCCGCGGCGGCGGCGACGTGGACGTCGCCGACCGGCGTCCGAGTGACCGCCACGCCCCGCGATTCGAGGTAGTCCTCGACGGCCAGGCTGGTGTCGACGGGGACGGCGACCCGCTCGCCGGGGTCGGCGGCCTCGGCGGCCAGCAGCGCCAGCGTCGCGTCGCCCGACAGGAAGGTTCCGTCGGCGGCGACCGCCCGGGTCCGGTCGGCGTCGCCGTCGTGGGCGATCCCGAGGTCGTGGTCGCCCGCCGCGACGAGCGTCGCCAGCGCCGTGCAGTGCTCGGCGGTCGGCTCCGAGGGCCGCCCGGGGAAGCGGCCATCGGGCTGTGCGTTCAGGGTCTCGACGTCACAGCCCAGCTCGAGCAGCGCCTCGACGGTCACCCGGCCGGCGCCGTTGCCGAGGTCGACGGCCACCGACAGCTCCGGCGGCTCGACCGCCGCCGCGAGGGCGTCGACGTGACGGTCGGTCGCGTCGACCGCGGTGCGGTCGCCGAGACGGTCCCATGGCCGCAGGTCGGGGTCGTCGGCCTCGAGTCGCTCGACGATCCGCCGGCGGCCGTCTGCGTCGTAGGCCTGCCCGGAGGGCTGCCACAGTTTCAGCCCATTGTCGGCTGGAGGATTGTGGCTCGCGGTGACGGCGACGCCGGCGTCGGCGCCCTTCCAGCCGACGGCCCGGGCGACGGTCGGGGTGGCGGCGACGCCCAGGTCGACGACGTCGGTCCCGAGCTCTCGAAGCCCGCTCGCGAGGGCGTCGACGAGGACCTCGCCGCTTTCGCGTGCGTCCCGGCCGACGACGACGCGGTCGGTCTCGACGCCAAGTGCGCGGCCGACCCGCAGCGCCAGCCCGGCGGTCACCTCGTCGCCGACCGGGCCCCGGATGCCGCTCGTTCCGAACATACCCCGACCTCTCGCGCCGGTGTAAAAACGCTACCCGTCCGGCCGCCACTCGCAGGCGTCGTCGCGGGTCAGCGCCGCCTCGTCGATGTGCGCCGACAGACAGGCGTGACATCCTCCCCGGCGTTCACGCCGGGGTTTCCTCGCGCTCGGGTCGGACCGGTCCCGACGCCGACGGGGGCAAGATTCCGCCGCGTGGGCGTACTCCGGTTCGTGCTCGGTACTTCGGCCCTTTGCAGGGTGTGGCGTGTTACACGTCCCGATAAGGGACGCGGTATCCGCTCGCACAGCGCCCGAAACTGCATCGGACGACCGCCCACGGTTTGGCGCGGACGGACACGGGCCGTGCCATCGGCCTGCCTGCCCTTTGAGTGGTTCGAGAGACGTAGTCTCTCGTCATATCGAGGGAACGGAGTTCCCTCGTAGCTCGCGGGACCGAAGGTCCCGCTCACTCACGAAAGACGCGAGGCGTCTTTCGGACGACCACGGTGGGCAGGCTCGCACGCCGGCGGGGTTGGATTGAGTCGTGTCGTCACCCCATCCCGTGTCCCAGGGGCAGGGGTAGTGTGAGCGCCGGGTGGCGCGTGTCGGCGGGAAGGACCCCAGTGTTTCCAGGTTGGTTTCGGCGATCGAGTTATCGCCATATACGACCCCGAGCGGCCTAAATCCTGCGGTCGCGCCACCAAGCGCACGCGATTCACGCCTGTCCTCAGAATCGCGGAGCGGTTCTGGTGTCTCGGAAATCGGAGATTTCCGATGAGTCCGCAGGAACGGAGTTCCTGCGAGATGCGAACGAGACGCGAAGCGTCTCATCAACGCCGTAAACAGCGTGGCGTCGGAGACGCCACGGGCAGACGGCGCGAAGCGCCGTCGACGGCGGGACTCTCTCGCTGTTTAAAGGTAGTTGCAGAAGCCGCCGGCCTCGAGCCGTTCGCCGTCGTCGGTCTCCTCGACGAAGACCGGCTCGTAGCGGCCGAGGTCGCTGCCGCAGTGCGTACACTCCATGCCGGCGCTACGGTAGCGACGGAGAAGCCCTTTCGCCCTCAAGCCGGCTCGAGTCGCTCGACGGCGAAGCCGGCGTCGCGGTCGAGCAGCTCGAGGTAGCGGTCGGCCGGTCGGCCCCGACGGCGCCGGCGAAGTCGCTGTCCGGCGAGCGCGCCAGCAGGCCGACCCCGCGGTCCGCCGCGGCCAGCCGGCGGGCGACCGCCTCGCCGACCCCCGGTCCGACGCCGGCGATCATCACAATTCGGTCCATGTCCGAATCTGAGCTGCCCGCTACGAAACTCCTCGCGACGGCCACGGGGCCGTGTTCGGTCGGGCGAGAGCCGGCTGGTCGGTCGACCGGCGTCGGGTGGGACCTCGAACGTCGTCGCCGCTGAACTGCACCGACCCGTCCCGACCGAGGGCTCCTGGCCATGGCGCGGCGGGTTTTTTGCCTCCCGGCTCCCGACCCCCGGCATGAAGGAGTCCGGCGGCACCGAGACACAGAAGCGCCGGGCGGGCGAAAGCGCCGCCGCGGTCGTCGAGGACGGCGACGTGGTCGGCTTGGGGACCGGCTCGACGGCCGCCGCCGCCATCCGCGAGCTCGGGCGGCGGGTCGACGCCGGACTCGACGTCCTGGGGGTGCCGACCTCCCGCGGCGCCCGCCGGCTCGCCCGGGAGGCCGGCCTTCCGTTGACGACGCTAGCAGAATCGACGCCCGACGTCGCGATCGACGGCGCCGACCAGGTGGCCGATGGCGACCTCGTGAAGGGCGGCGGCGCGGCACACACCCGCGAGAAGGTCGTCGACGCGGCCGCCAACAGGTTCGTGGTCGTCGTCGACGCGACGAAGCCGGCCCCGGCGCTGGACCACCCGGTTCCGGTCGAGGCGCTGGCCGACGCGGTACCGGTCGTCGAGCGCCGTGTCGAGGCCCTCGGTGGCGAACCGACGCTCCGCGCCGCCGAGCGGAAGGACGGGCCCGTCGTCACCGATAACGGCAACCCGGTGCTGGACTGCGACTTCGGCGTCGTCGAGGAGCCGGAGGCGCTCGCGGCGGCGCTGGCGGAGATTCCGGGCGTCGTCGGTCACGGACTGTTCGTCGGTCTTGCCGACGAGGTGCACGTCGGCACCGACGACGGCGTCGAGGTGCGCTGACGGCGCCCGCGGCTACCGCTACCGGTTCAGGGTGTGGGTGGCGGCGCCGCGGGCGTTGGCGGCGGCCTCGCCGACGGCCTCCGACAGCGTCGGGTGGGTGTGGACGGTCGCGGCGACGTCTTCGATCCGGGCGCCCATCTCGATCGCCAGGCCGACCTCGGCGATGAGCTCGGCGGCGTCGGGGCCGACGACCTGGGCGCCGAGGACGAACTCCGAGTCGGCGTCGGCGACGATCCGGACGAAGCCGTCGTCGTCGCCGAGCGTCAGCGACCGGCCGGACGCCTGAAACGGCATCTGCCCGACGACGGGGTCGAAGCCGGCCGCCTCGGCCTCCGTTTCGGTCATGCCGACGGTGCCGATCTCGGGGTCGGTGAAGACGGCCGCCGGAATCGCCTGGTAGTCCAGCGCCGCCGGCTCGCCGGCGATGACCTCCGCGGCGACGTGACCCTCCTTGTACGCCTTGTGCGCCAGCATCGGCTCGCCGGCGACGTCGCCGACGGCGAAGATGCCGTCGACGTCGGTGCGGGCCTGGTGGTCGGTGTCGATGGTGCCGTCGTCGTTCGGCCCGACGTCGAGGTTCTCCAGCCCGAGCGCGTCGGTGACGGCCTCCCGGCCGACGGCGACCAGTACCTTCTCGGCGACGTGCTCGCGAGTATCGCCGTCTTCGGTCTCGGTGGTGACGACGGCCTCGCCGGCGGCTTCCTCCCAGCCAGCGGCGGCCTCGCCGAAGTGGAAGTCGACGCCGAGCGACTCCGCCCGCTCGCGGATGACCTGCTTGACGTCGTCCTGATAGGCCGGCAGGATATCGTCGAGCATCTCGACGACGGTGACGTCGGCGCCGAGCTTGGCGTACACCGTCGACAGCTCCATGCCGATGTAGCCGCCGCCGACGACCAGCATCGACTCCGGCACCGTCTCCACCGTGGGCGACGCGGGCGGTGTTCTCGTCGACGAACTCCGCGCGGCCGGGGATGAGATTGACACCGTTGGCCTTGCAGAGCTTCTCGACGCCGCCGGTCAGCTGGTCGACGACGTCGTCCTTCCAGCCGACCAGCCCCTGCATGTCGACGGCCGGGTCGGCGTGGACGCCCATCTCCTCGGCGGCGCCGGCCTCGTGGGCCAGCCCCGTCCCGTGAATGAGCGCCTTCGACGGGATGCACCCCTCATTGAGACAGGTGCCGCCGTAGGCGTCCTTCTCGACCAGCGTCACGTCGAGCCCGAGTTGGCCGCCGCGGATCGCCGCGACGTAGCCGCCCGGCCCGGCGCCGACTATCAGTACCTCCGTGCCAGTCGCGATGTCTCCAACGACCATCCGTTGCCGTACCCTCGCCCGCCGGGGTTAAAAACTCGCAGGAACTGCCGCCGTGCGGCGGCTCGACCCGGCGACTGACCGATGGCAAAGGGTGAGTCACGCGGCCGCGCGACGGACGTTCATCTCCGGATCGGCCGCCCGTGAACCACGAACGGAACTCGACTGCGAACGGCGACCATCTCGGACGAATCGGCCTTCGCGCTGCCACAGGACGAGCTCCGCGAACCAGTACGGACCGTCGTCGAACGAACTCGGGAGGAGGTGCCGTCGTTCTCGGCGCTGACCGTATTCGGAGCATCGCCCGCGGCGATGTCGACCGCAGTCCGACGTCGGCGCCTGGTACTGGTCGACGGCGACGAAACTCTGTCGCACGTAGTTAACGGAGATGTCGGACACGACGGACCGATGTGACGGTGTGTTACGACGAGGAGAAAATAGAATATTACTCCCAAAATTAATATGCTTGTATCCACGAATTCACGTGTGGCCGACGACTGCCCCGCCGACGTGAACGAGCGCGTCGCCGAGGAGTGGAAGGACGACACGTCCCCCGGTGAGCGTGTTCGCACCGTCATGAAGCGGACGTACGACCCCCAGCCGGTCGCCACCGTCGCCGAGCGTGCGCTGACCACCGAGACGACCGCACGCAAGCATCTCGGTGTCCTCGCCGAGGATGGCTTCATCGAGGCAGTCTCTCCGTCGGGCGAGCGGGGGACGTGGTACAGACGCACTCCCCGCTCGGTCGTCCTCGAGCGCGCCCGGCAGATCCTCGACTCGGTCGACGTCGAGACGCTGTCGGCACGGGTCACGGAGCTTCGCGATGCCGTTCAGGCGTTCGAGGAGCGGACTGGCGCGGAATCGCCACGGGCTGCGACCGTCGCTAACGCGGACCTGGACGCGGCGGCGATAACGGAGTGGCAGACGGCGCGTCGGAACCTGAAACTCGCGCGGGCCGCCCTCGCGCTCGCGGATGCAACCGAGGCCGTCGAAAAAGACGTCGGGTCTGACGAGTGGGACGAACCTGCGGGCATCATCGGTTGAGACGATGGAGGTCTCCGAGTCGCACTCGCTGCGGGGCGCCATCGATGTCGGGGCTCTCTACGAGTTCCGCTCCGAGTTCGAACGTCTCGAACCGCTCGCGAGTGGGTCGCTGGACGACCCGGTGAGTCCCGGTGGACTGCGTCTCCGGCTCGCCGACGGCATCGGTGAGGCGACGACTGCCACCATCACCGTCCGGTGGTCGGTGCGAGACGACTACAACCTCCACTACAGCGACGATACGGATCGGAACCTCCGGTGGGACGTTCACCCTCACGAGTACACCGCACCCGATGGAGACGGTCACTACCACCCGCCGCCGAATGCGTCGAGCGATGACGATGACGTCGACCCGTCCTGTATCGGGGTTACGGAACTCGTTCTCGTTGCACGTGCCGTCCACCAACTGTGGCGGGCCGGATACGACGCCGGATGTGTCGATCCACTCAACGATGCGACCGACCCTCCGTAGGGTGGTGACCGGGGCCGGCCAGGCCACGCGACCAGAATCGGGCGAAATCGGGGTCGAGACGCGTCACGCGATTACTCGGCCCGGTTTATCATATTCATCCACCAGGCTCAACCGTCTTGTGGGGAAAAAGAGCACTACGACCACTGTTTAGTCCGTTGTGACTACTAACTGAGCGCCGACGCTTCCCTCCGTGATCTACTCGTTCTCGTCTAGTTCGAGTTGGACGCGCTCGATTCCGTCGAGGTCGTCGTAGGTCCTGTCGCTAGAGATGATGTAGTTCCCGGCGAGAGCGGCATGGAACGCATCGAAGGTATTCAGTCCCTCGTCGATGTTTTCCGAAGCCTGATACACGACGTCCGGATTGCCGGAATACGTCGCCAGCTCGAGGATGGCCGTCACGGCTCGCTCGCGGTCGAAGGCGAACCGTTCCTCGACGAGGAACAGTTCGATGAACGTGGCCAGCGACACCGCCAGTTCACCCTCGTGTTCCCTGAGGAGACCTTCGGCCCGGTCGCTCAGCCAGTCGTCGTTCTTCAGGAGCGCCAGCCAGAAGTCGAGGTCAGCGTACATGTTCACCCGCTTGGCCTCGTGACTCCTCGTCGGCTGCGGCTTCGAGGTCGCTCAGCGACGCTTCACGAAGTTCGTCGGTCGCAGCCGCTCGGAGCTGTGCCAGCGGGTCGTCCGGAATCGGCACCAGTTTGATGCCGCTGTCCAGTTCGATCAGCCGGTACCGGTCGCCGTACCGGTCGCGCACCTCCTTCGGTATCGTGACCCGCCCGCGGTCGTCCGTTCGAACTTCTCCGCCCATAGCGACGGTAAAGCGTGGGAATATTTAGTTTTGTTCCCAATTCTTCGAACGGAGTAGGAATACTTAGTGGACCCCCGCCGGCACATGGGTCCCTATTCGACGTCCCTTTCCGCGTCGACCCTGTTAGGACAGTTATGAATGTGTACCCGCCCGCTGTTTTCATGATATATCGGGGAATTCGATGAGTTACAATGGCAGGGAAAGACGAATACTATAACCGCGCGAAACAGGAGGGCTACCGCTCGCGGGCGGCGTACAAGCTAAAGCAGCTGGACGAGACGGCGGACCTGATAGCCGACGGCGACACGGTCGTCGATTTGGGGGCGGCGCCGGGCGGGTGGCTCCAGGTCGCCACGGAGCTGGCGGGGACCGGGACGGTCGTCGGCGTCGACCGCCAGCGGATCGACCCCGTCGACGTGACCGGCGAGTACGAACTCGACCACGCCCGGTCGGTCCACCTGGCGCGGACCGCCTTCGAGACCGCGCTGGAACTGCTGGCGCCGGGCGGGGACTTCGTCGCCAAGGTGTTCGAGGGCCCCGACACCGACAACCTGCGGAACGAGGTCGAGGTGGAGTTCGAATACGCCCGGACGATTCACCCGGATGCCTCCCGGGACTCCTCCTCGGAGCTGTACCTGGTCGGGAAGGGGCGGGTGACCGCCCCCGTCGCTGAGGGCGACCGCCTCGAGGTCGACGTCGTCGACGAGGGCGACGAAGGCGACGGTATCGCGAAGGTCGACGGCTACACGCTGTTCGTCCCCGGGGCCGACGCCGGCGAGACCGTCGAGGCCCGCGTGACCGACGTCAAGCCGCGGTTCGGGTTCGCCGAACCTGTCGACTAGCGCTCGCCGTCGCCGTTCTCCAGACGGTCGATGCGCGCCTCCAAGCGGCCGATTCGCCGCTCGGCCTCCGCCAGGCGCTCGCTGTCCCCGCCGCTTCCGGCCATCCTTACCAGCAGGACGACTCCCCCGATCAGCAGCAGTACGGGAACGAGGGCGACGAGCAGTTCGGGGCCGCCGGGAATACCCATCTGTGTGGGGAGCATATCGCAGGCCAAAACCTCGATGGAAAAAACGCTTCCGTTACTGTAGAACGCCGCTGCCGGACGACTCCGACCGCCGGACGGCGCCGGTGATGAGGTAGACGAACGGCGTGTCGAGAAGGGCGATGAGCAGCTTCAGCAGGTACTGGCCGACGATCAGCGAGAGGACGATGCTGGCCTCCGGGGCGACCCCGCCGACGCCGGCGTACCGCGGCAGCACCCAGAAGGCGATGCCGACGAAGATGACGGTGTCGATAGCCTGACTGGAACCCGTCGAGACGACGTTGCGGAGCCACAGCCGGCGGCCGTCGGTGTAGTTCGACAGCGCGTCGAAGACGACGACGTCGTAGTTCTGGCTGACGACGTACGCCAGCAGGCTGCCGGCGATGACGTTGGCCGTCGGCGCCAGCGCCGCCTCGAACGTCGCGGCGAACTCCGGATCCGCCGCCGGCGCGGTGATGGTGCTGTACACCAGCGCCAATACGAGGAGGTTCATCAGGAAGCCGATGTTGACGAGCACCTGTGCGGACCGGCGGCCGTACAGCTCGGTGTAGCAGTCCGATGCGAGGAAGGTCAGCGCGTAGGCGAGCGCCGCCCCCGGGAGGACGAGTTCCGAACCCGTTACCGGCAGGGCAACCGGCAACCGGAAGGCGAGTATCTTCGAGGCGGTCGGCTGTGCGATGGCCAGGGCGGCGACGAACAGCGCCGACAGCGCGACCGCGCCGGCAGGCACCGCCGACGCCGCCCCGCGGCGGCTACTCGTCGTCATCGGGCTCCAGGCGGCCGTGGCGGGCGTCGATCTCGTCGAGGACGTCGAGGTTCTTCCGTGTCGTCCTCGCCGACGTGGTCGTCAAGGTCCGCCAGCAGTTCCCCCGGTATCTCGACGCTTATCTTGGGCATACCCGGAGATTCCCTCGCGAACACTTAAGCGGCGCCATCCGGGGCCCGAGGGGTCGGCGCGCCCGCTACAGCGACGGGCCGACGGTGACCGTCTCGACGGTGCCCTCGAGTTCGGTTCACGTCTCGCCGTCGGCGCTGACCTCGACTGGACCGAACGTCCCCCGTCGCACCTCGTCGGGCGCTTCGACGACGTACTCGAGGGTCGCGTCGGCGCCGGGGTCGACGGTGGACGCGAACTCGACGGCGGTCCGGACGCCCTGCGGGTACGTCTCGACGTCGCCCTCGAGGAGGATCCAGCCGTCGGACAGTCGGTCGCGGACCCGGACGGTCGCGGCGTCGCCGGCCCGGTCGCCGGCCGCGAGGTCGACGACGACCCGGGAGGCCGTCCTGGTCGGGCCGGCCTCGTAGGCGTGGTCGGCTTCGACGGGCGGCAGTACCGGCGTCGGCGTCATCGCCTCGTGACGGGTCGCGTGGGCGCCGGCCCGCTGGTCGACCGCGAAGGTGACGCTGTTTTCGGCGTCGGTCGTCGCGACCCGCGGCGTCAGCCCGCCCGTCGGTGTCGACGTTACGTGGGCGGGCGTGGCCGACGTCGTGGAGCCGCCAGTCCGTCGAGGCGGGAAATCCAGCCGAACTCCGCGGTGCCGTCGCGGCCCTCGACGTTGGAGTTTTCCGTCGGCCGGTAGTCGCGACGGGCCTCGCCGGTCAGCCCGTCCGCTTCGCCGGGGTCGACCGCGAGGTAGCGGACGCCGCCGTGGCGGTGGCCCTGCTGGACGAGAAACCGGCGCTCACCGCCGATCTCGCAGGTGACGACGGAGGGGCTGTGCGGGGAGAGATGCCGGCGCTGGAACTTCAGCTCCCCGAGGCTCACGTCGCCGGTGTCGGCGTCGGCCCACGTCCAGTCGTCGAGCTGGCCCAGCCGCGTCGTGTCGTCGTCCTCGTAGATGCCGTCGCAGTCGACCAAGAACACCGTTCCGGTCGCGTTGGGGTTGAGCTTCTCCGGATGCGGGTTGGTGAAGTTGTCGTCGTCTCGCTGGTCGAACCGCTCGTCGAACTCCTCGTGGTTGGCGACGGCGACGCGCTTGCTACCGGTCGGCGTCTCCACGAGCGCCGGAAACGGGGCGACGCCGTTGATCTGGACGGCGTCGAACTGGCCGACGTGGTCGATGTCGGTCGGCTCGGAGACGTCCAGTACACCCGTTCCGCGGTTCCAGTCGGCGACGTAGGCGGTCGGCCAGTCGGGGGACCCTCGTGGACGACGATGTCGTGGACGCAGGAGGAGCCGTGTTCGGTGCCGATTTCGCCGCGGGCGGTGTTGCCGTCGGCCGACCAGCGGTCGACGACCGAGAGCTTGCCCGCCGCCCGGTCGAAGCGGAGGACGTACACCCCGCTGTCGGGCGCGAAGAAGCCGAAGTCCTTGCAGGCGAAGACGTACTCCTCGCCGGTCGTCGCGCTCGTCACGACGGTCCGACGGGGACGGCCGCGACGAGCGGCGTCAGTCGGCGGGTTCGGCCGGCCCGGGGCTCCGGCGGCCGCCGAGGGTGAGCAGCCAGAGACAGCCCAGCCCGAGCAGGTAGACGGCCACGATCGGAATGGCGAGGATGAACATCGTGAAGACGCCCCCCGGCGAGAGGAACGCGGCGGCGCCGAAGACGACGAGGGTCACCTCCCGCCAGCGGCCCCGCATCGTCCGGTAGCTGACGAGGTTCCCCTTGTAGAACAGCAGCATCGAGACGGGGATCATCGCAAGGATGCCGATGCCGACGGTGAGGAAGAAAACGAGCCAGCCGTAGTTGTTGACGCGGTAACGGACCAACATTCCGGCGTCGAGGACGTCGGCGGCGAGCCAGGAGATGGTCGCCGGCGCGACGTAGAAAAACCCCAGCAGGCTGCCGAGGGTTAACCCCGTCAGCAGCGTCCCGCCCCACGCCAGGAGGACGCGGCGGTCGCCGCCGGCGAAGCCGCGCTCCTTCAGCGCCGGCCACGCGTAGTACAGCAGCAGCGGCAGCGTCGCGGCGATCCCGAAGATGACCGACACCTTGACCATGAAGATGAGCGCCTCGACCGGTTGGAGCGTGACGACTTCGACCTGTGCGGCGGCCTCCTCGCTCATCCGCCGGGTGAACTGCTCCTGGAGGACCGCGATGCCGCCGCGGTAGAGAGTGAAGAACGTCGCCGCCATCACGGCCATGAACAGGCCGACCAGGTAGAATGACTTCGAGGTGAGGCTGTCGGCGATGAAGGCGATGTCGTAGGCGTAGCCGCCGACGTCGTCCTCGTCGATGTCGTCCTCGCTGAAGGCGTCGAGCACGCCGGCACCCCGTCGGGCGAGGATGCCACCCTCGTCGTCCTCGTCGTCCGCGTCGTCCGCGTCGTCGGCCGTAGCGGCCGCCGCGCTGTCGGGGTCGCCGGGCGGCCCGCCGTCGACGTCTGACGGCGTAACATCGCCGTCGTCGGTGTGGACGTTGTCGAAGCGGTCGAGGATGGCCTGGGCCCGCTCGGGGTCATCGTCGTCCATCGCCTCGCTGGCCATCGCCAGCGCCTCCTCTTCCTCGAGACGGGCGAACGCCGCCGCGGGGGCGGCCCGAATCCCCGCCTCGTCCAGTTCCGAGAGGTCGATGTCGGCAGGGTCGCCGGCCGCGGCGTCCGCGGCGGCGAACTCGTCGGTTTCGAGCGCCTCGAGTTCGGCGTACACCGCGTACCCGAGCCCGGCGACCGCGAAGGCCAGCCCGTAGACGGCGCCGACGACAGCCAGATACGTCTGCGCGGGGAGGCCGTACGCCGCTCCCGGCGGGAGGAACCGGTAGCTGGAGTCGGCGGCCGCCAGTCCGCGGTTGAGGAGTTCGTCGCCGCCGCCGGCGTAGAAGCCGTACGCTAGACCGGCGCCGGCGACGGCCAGCCCGGCCAGCAGGTTCCAGCGGTCCCGGGCGGTCGCCGGGACGTCGACGGAGTCGCTGGAGCGCTTGGCGGTGACGATGACCTTCGTCAGGTACAGCGAGAGGCCGTACAGCGTCACGAGCGGCACCGCCCACATGATCTGTGTGAACGGGTCCGGCGGCGAGAACAGCGCGCCGAAGGCGAAGATGCCGATGATCGCGTACCGCCACTTGTCCCGGAACGTCTCGTAGCGGACGATCTCGCCGTAGGCGAGCGAGCTCATCACCAGCGGCAGCTGGGCGGCGAGCCCGAACGACAGCGACAGCAGAATGATGAACTGCGCCCACATCGAGATGGAGTAGTTCGGCTCGAACTCCGCGCTGACGGCGTTGCTCGCCAGGAAATCGAGCATCAGGGGGAAAAAGAGATTGTAGGAGTAGGCGACCCCACCGGCGAACAGTAGGAGGCTGACCACGCCGAAGCCGGCGGCCTTCCAGCGCGGCAGCCGGTCCGGCCACCGGCCCCGCCGCCGCAGGCTGTCCCGGGAGTAGTACACCAGCGGCGGAATCGTCAGCAAGACGCCGACCACGAGCCCGATCTTCACCTGCAGGAGGATTACCTCGAACGGCGTGATGGCGACGATGTCGATGGCGTCGTTGACGTTGAGGTCGGCCTTCAGTCGCTGCCAGACGAACGCCCGGAGAACGTAGATGGTACCGATGAGCCCGACGACGAAGAGGATGAAGACCTTCTGGAGATGGGTCTGTGCGGTCGACAGCATCGTCCCGAGGTGCTCTCGTCCCTCGGCGACCGTCTCCGCGACGTCGTCGTCGACGGCACTCGACACGACGGAGGTAATCAACTCGCCGTTATCAACCTTTTCGAAGCGGGCGCGGCCGAGCGCCGACGGGAAGGCTTACAAACGACCGACGCCGAAGCGTTCGACATGGCGGGTGCCGTCGAGGGCGAGGAGGGGTTCGCCGACGCCCCCGAAAGCGACGAGGAGATGCCGCTTGCGGACCACATCGAGGAGATGGTCCGCCGGCTCGGCTACGTCATCGTCGTGATGGCGGCCGTCTCCGGCGTCGTCTTTCCCTTCGGCGAGAGCATCATCAACTTCCTGTGGTACTCGGCGCTACCGGGCGGCGACGTCGCCCGGCCGCGGGTGTATCACCCGCTGGCGCTCATCCTCGCACGGCTGAAGGTCGCCACCCTCGGCGGTTTCATCATCGCGCTACCGGTGTTCGTCTATCAGACGTATCTGTTCATGCGACCCGGCCTCTACGAACACGAGCGCCGCTACTACCTGGCGTCGGTGCCGACGAGTCTCGTGCTGGCGACGGTCGGGGTGCTGTTCGCGTACTTCCTCATCCTGCCGGCCATCTTCACGTACTTCCTCACCTACTCGCAGGACGCCGCGACCATCGCCTTCGCGCTGACGGACACCTTCGACCTCATCGTCCTGATGATGGGGCTGTTCGCGGCCGTCTTCCAGATTCCGCTGTTCGTCATGCTCGCCATCATGATGGGGCTGACGACGCGGCGGTGGATGGTCGACAAGCGGCTGTACTTCTGGGGGGCGTTCCTCGGTATCGCCTTCCTGTTCAGCCCCGACCCGACGGGGATGGCGCCCATCATGGTCGCAGCGACGATGATCGGGCTGTTCGAGTCGACGCTGCTGTTGCTGCGGTGGACCGGCCGGTAGCCGGTCAGTCGGCCGTCGCCGCCGCCTCCTCGGCCGCATCCGAGAACATCCGCTCGTGGCGTAGCAGGTAGAAGGCCCCGACGCCGACGGCGGTAA
This sequence comes from Halobacteriales archaeon QS_8_69_73, assembly GCA_003022945.1. Taxonomy (GTDB): domain Archaea; phylum Halobacteriota; class Halobacteria; order Halobacteriales; family Haloarculaceae; genus Natronomonas. The sequence goes on from PXRZ01000031.1 coordinate 17,260, forward strand.
CGACGTTCGATCCGGTGACCGCCCAGAAGATCGCGTGGACGCCGAGATCGAGGCCGCCGACGGCGACGCCGTAGACGGCCGTCGCGGCGGCGGGCATGGCGGCGGCCGCAAGCGGGATCCGCATCCCCCAGTACTTCAGCAGGTCGACGAGGAAGCTGATGCGGGTCCGAGAGGCGCCGTTGAACGCCGCCAGCAGTACCGCCGAGACGCCCATGGCCCAGTAACTGTAGGCGAGTATCCGGAGGTAGTCGACGGTCAGGTCGAGCCCCTCGCCCGCGAACCCGGGGACGAACAGCGTCGCCACGAGCCCCGGGACGAACCACTGAACGACGCCGACGGCGCCGATGGTGCCCCCGGCGATGAGAACGCCGCTGCGGACGGTGCCGTGGGCGCGGTCCCGGCGGCCGGTGCCGAGGTTCTGGCCGACCATGCTCTGTGCGGCGCTGCCGAACCCCGTCGCGGGGACGAACGCGATCGTCGCGATGCGGGCCCCGACGGTGTATGCCGCCAGGCCGGCGGCCCCCCCGACGACGGCGACGATGCCGACGATGGCGATGCTCCCTGACGCCCACCACGAGGACCATCGCGACGACGATGCCGGCGACGTAGCCGAGGCCGGTCGCGAGGGCGGCCCCTTCGACGCCCAGCCGTGGAACGGGCCCGATCCCGAGGATGAGAAACGGGTCGAGGAGGACGTTCGTCCCGATGGCCGCCAGGTTGATGCGGAGGGCGGCGGCCGTGTCGCCCCAGCCGATGAACCCCCGTTCGAGGGTGTTGCTGGCGGCGCTGAACGGAAAGAAGGCGACCCATACGAGGAGATACGAGGCGGCGAGCGGCGCGACGGTCGGGTCGGAGGCGAGCACGGCGACGAGCCGCGGGCCGGCGACGGCGACGATCCCGACGACGACGACGGCGAGCACGCCGGCGAGGGCGACCCCATTCACGATCAGCCGTCTGGCGCCGCGTTCGTCGCCGTTGCCGACCCGCTGTGCGACGAGAATCTGGGTGCCGACGGTGGCGGTCATCACCACCCCGAAGAGGCTCGCCACGAGCGGGAAGTTCAGCCCGACGGCGGCGACCTCGGACTCGCCGAGCCGGCCCAGCCAGAACGTGTCGATGAGCTGGTTGAGAACCTGGACGAGGTTCTGGACGACCAGCGGCAGTGACAGCGCGAGGAGAGTCGTGGCTATCGGTCCGTCGGTGATGTCCTCCGTCGAGACGTCCAGCATCCCCATCGAGCGCATCGTCCGTGTCAGATGTAGACCGATGTCGGGCGCAAAAAACCCCCGGACGTACGTTTCGGTGAGAACAACCGCACGCTTTTATCTCCGGAACCGAACCGTACCGCATGAGCAGTCGGCGCCGCAAGCCGGAGTGGCTGAAGTCGCGGCCGCCCAGCGGCGAGCGGTTCGCCGAAATAAAACAGACGCTGCGGGACCGGAACCTCCACACCGTCTGCGAGGAGGCCAACTGTCCCAACCTCGGCGACTGCTGGAGCGGGCGCAACGGACCCGGCACCGCGACGTTCATGCTGATGGGGGACCGCTGTTCGCGCGGCTGTAACTTCTGCGACGTCGCGACCGGAGATCGGCCTGAAGTACGTGGTGCTCACGAGCGTCGACCGCGACGACCTCGAGGACGGCGGCGCCGGCCACTTCGCCGAGACCATCCGCGAGATAAAACGGCGAGACTCTTCGATTCTCGTCGAGACGCTGATCCCGGACTTCGGCGGCGACCCCGACGACGTCCGGAAGATAATCGACGCCCGACCGGACGTCGTCGCCCACAACGTCGAGACGGTCGACCGCCTGCAGTGGCCCGTTCGGGACCGTCGGGCCGACTACGAGCAGTCACTCGCCGTCCTCGAACAGGTCACCCGGGAGTCGGAGGTCTACACCAAGACGAGCCTCATGCTCGGCGTCGGCGAGTACGACCACGAGGTCTACCGGACGCTCGGGGACCTTCGGGAGGTCGGCGTCGACATCGTCACCTTCGGGCAGTACCTCCAGCCCTCCCGGTCGCATCTGGAGGTGTTCGACTACGTTCACCCCGACAAGTTCGACGTCTGGAAGACGGTCGCCGAGGAGGAGTTCGGCTTCCTCTACTGCGCCTCGGGGCCGATGGTCCGGTCGTCGTTCAAGGCCGGCGAGTTCTTCGTCGAGGCGCTGCTGCGGGACGACAGGAGCGTCGAGGAGGCGCGCGAGGCGGCCGAACGTAGTGAGGCCGCCTCGGACTGAGCGAGCGGGGAACGGAGTGACCCGCGAGCAGAGCGGCGGCGCAAGCCGCCGCTGAATAGCCGAACGGGGAACGAAACGACCCGTGAGGTACGCGAGGCGGCGCAAGCCGCTTCGGACTGACCAAGCGGGGGCCGACACACGGGAGCGACGGCACGCGAGGCCAGGGTAGTCGCCGAACAGCGTGAGGCGACCGCCGAGTGAGCGGGGAACGGAGTGACCCGCGAGCAGAGCGGCGGCGCAAGCCCCCGCTGAATGGCCGAACGGCGAGCGGGAGGCCGACCGCAGGGAGCCGCGAGCGAAGCGATCCGCGAGTCGGCTCGGACCAGCCACGCAGTGGGGCGACCGACGGGAGCGACGACATGGGGCCGCGAGCGGGACGACTCTCACCGCAGACCCGGCCACCGGACGGCCGTCATGACCCGCCGGGGCAGCCCCGAGCGCCGGGTCGGGAGAGACGTTTGGAAACCTTTGTCACAACGCATTTTAATACCCCATGCTACATCGCGATGCGGGGAAAGACGAATGGAACCGGACGACAGATTCGAGAAGGGGGAGGACGAAGACGCCGCCCGGCTTCCGGAGGCGTGGGTCGACACTCCGCGCGACCCGGGGATTTCGGGGGGAAGCGTCGGTACCTGCCGAACGGGGCAGGGAACGATGCTCTACGATCGGGATGCACCGGGGCGGTACCTCATCGGTACCGCCGTCGACCTCGAACGGATGACGTGACGTAGCGCCCGCGTCGCCGCGGGCGGTCGGGCCGAACGTGGCAAATTTTACGTAAGTACTATCCCGCCGGCCGCGGAAATCCAACCCATGCGACGGAGGGAGCTATGAGTACGCTACAGCGAGACCCCCGCGACCGGGTGCGGGTTCTCGACGATGACGGGCGGGTCGTCGACGGGGCCGAGGTGCCGGACCTCGACGACGACAGCCTGGTCGAGATGTACCGGCAGATGCGGCTGGCCCGGCACTTCGACGAGCGGGCCGTCAGTCTCCAGCGACAGGGACGGATGGGAACGTACCCGCCGCTGTCGGGCCAGGAAGGTGCACAGGTCGGCAGCGCGGCGGCGCTTTCCGAGGACGACTGGATCGTGCCGAGCTACCGGGAGCACGGCGCCGCCTACGTCCGGGGACTGGGGCTCGACGAGACGCTCCGCTACTGGATGGGCGACGAGCGGGGCAACGAACTCGAGGGGCTCCGCATCTTCCCCGTGGCGGTGCCCATCGCCTCCCAGATTCCGCATGCAACCGGCGCGGCCTGGGCCTCGAAGCTGCAGGGCAACGACGAGGCGTTTCTCTGTTACTTCGGCGACGGCGCCACCTCGGAGGGCGACTTCCACGAGGGGAGTCGGCCTCGGAGACGCTGGCCCAGAAGGCCCACGCTTACGGCTTCGAGGGGGTCCAGGTCGACGGGATGGATCCGCTCGCGGTCTACCAGGTCACCCGGGAGGCCCTCGAGAAGGCCAGAGGCGGCGGGAGACCCGACGACGGCCCCGGTCGGGCGACCCGGCCGACGATGATCGAGGCCGTCCAGTACCGCTTCGGCGCCCACACGACCGCCGACGACCCCTCGGTGTACCGCGACGAGGAGGAGGTCGAACGGTGGAAAGCCAAGGACCCCATCCCGCGGCTGGAGGCGTACCTCCGCGAGCAGGGGATCCTCGACGACGAGCGCGTCGACGCCGTCGGCCAGTCCGTCGAGGACGAGGTCGCCGACGCAATCGACACCGCCGAGAGCGTCGAGCGGCCCGACCCGACCGACATGTTCGAGTACGTTTACGAGGACATGCCCGAGCGGCTCCGGGAGCAGCGGGAGTACCTCGAACGGCTTCGCGACCGACACGGCGACGAGGAGCTACTAGAATGAGCACACAGCAGGCCGAGACCCAGAACCTGACGCTCGTACAGGCCGTCCGCGACGGACTGAAAGGCGAGATGCAGCGCGACGACGACGTGGTCGTCCTCGGGGAGGACGTCGGCAAGAACGGCGGGGTCTTCCGCGCCACCGAGGGACTGTACGAGGAGTTCGGCGACGACCGGGTCATCGACACGCCGCTGGCGGAGGCCGGCATCATCGGCGCCGCCGTCGGCATGGCCGCCTACGGTATGAAGCCGGTCCCGGAGCTGCAGTTCTCCGGCTTCATGTACCCCGGCTTCGACCAGATCGTCTCACATGCCGCCCGGTTCCGGACCCGCTCGCGGGGCCGGTACAACCTACCGATGGTCATTCGGGCGCCGTACGGCGGCGGTATCCGCGCGCCGGAGCACCACTCCGAGTCCAAGGAGGCGTTCTACACCCACGAGGCGGGGCTGAAGGTCGCCATCCCGTCGACGCCGTACGACGCCAAGGGGCTGCTGGCAGCGTCGGTCCGCGACCCCGACCCCGTCCTGTTCCTCGAGCCGAAGCTCATCTACCGGGCCTTCCGCGAGGAGGTGCCCGACGGCCCCTACACGGTCGAGCTCGGCGAGGCCGCCGTCCGCCGGGAGGGAACCGACATCTCGCTGTTCACCTGGGGGGCGATGACCCGCCCGTCGATCGAGGCCGCCGAGGCGGTCGCCGACGACGGGGTCGACGTCGAGGTGGTCGACCTCCGGACGCTGTCGCCGATGGACGCCGAGACGGTCGTCGAGTCGTTCAAGAAGACCGGCCGCGCGGTCGTCGTCCACGAGGCGCCGAAGACCGGCGGCCTCGCCGGCGAGATCACCGCTACGATCCAGGAGGAGGCGCTGTACTATCAGGAGGCGCCGATCGAACGGGTGACCGGCTTCGACGTCCCGTACCCGCTGTACGCGACGGAGGACTACTACGTGCCGGAGAACGCACGCATCGAAGACGCCATCCGGGAGGCGTACGACGCCTGACCCATGGTACGCGAGTTCGAACTCCCGGACGTCGGCGAGGGCCTCACCGAAGCGGAGATCGTCAGTTGGCTCGTCGAGCCGGGCGACGCGGTCTCGGAGGATCAGCCCGTCGCCGAGGTGGAGACGGACAAGGCGGTCGTCGAGGTGCCGGCGCCGGTGAACGGTTCCGTCCGCGAACTGCTCGCCGACCCCGGCGAGATGGTACCCGTCGGCGACGTCATCATCACATTCGACACCGACGAGCAGAGCTCGTCGAGGGGTCGGCCATCGGCCGACGATATCGACGGCGAACCCGTCCAGGACGAACAGACGGACGCGGAGGTCGCCGCCGGGAGCGACGAACCGGCTGGAGCCGGGGCGGACCCGGAGCCGGAGACAGAACCCGCGGCCGCCGACGCGGCGGAGCCGCCCGAGACGGCCGACGCCGCCGAGGTGGGCGAACTCGAAGGGCGGGTCTTCGCCGCGCCGTCGGCCCGCCGGCTCGCCCGCGAACTCGGCATCGATATCGGCGTCGTCGCGGGCAGCGGCCCCGGCGGCCGGGTGACCGAGGCCGACGTCAGCCGGGCCGCAGAGAACGGCCAACCGGCCGGCGCGACGGCCGAGAGCGAGGCGGACGCCGAGCTGACCTCGGCAACCCAGCGGGTCGACGCCAACGGGACGACCGGCGGCGAGGCGACGGAGACGACGACCCCCGACGCCGCCGACCGCGACCGCACGCTCGCGGCACCGGCCACCCGGAAATTCGCCGAGGAGGAGGAAGGCATCGACCTCGACGCGGTGCCGACCGACGAGACGAAGGACGGCGAAGCGTTCGTTTCCGAGGAGCACGTCCGCGAGTACGCCGAGGCCCAGCGGCGGGCGCAGGCGGCCGACGCCGAAGCCGTCGCCGGGAGCGACGAGTCGGTCGACGCCGGCACCGCGACCGGCGCCGCGGCCGCAGCGGCCCGGGGCGACGCCGACGTCGACGCCGAGGGCGAGGACGAGGACAAGGACGAGCGCGTCCCCTACCGCGGGGTCCGACAGACCATCGGCGAGCAGATGGAGCGCTCGAAGTTCACCGCACCGCACGTCACCCACCACGACGAGGTCGACGTCACGCGGCTGGTCGAGGCCCGCGGCCGGCTGAAGGACCGCGCCGAGGAGCGCGGCACGAAGCTCACGTACATGCCATTCGTCTTCAAGGCCGTCGTCGCCGGCCTGCGGGAACATCCCATCATCAACTCCCAGCTCGACGAGGACGCCGGGGAGATACTCCTCAAGGGCGACTACAACATCGGCGTCGCGACGGCGACCGACGACGGGCTGATGGTGCCGGTCGTCGAGGGCGCCGACCGCAAGGGGATGCTCGAGCTGGCCGACGAGATGCGCGAACTCATCGATGCCGCTCGCGACCGCTCCATCGCCCGCTCGGACATGCAGGGCGGCACGTTCACGGTCACGAACTTCGGCGCCATCGGCGGCGAGTACGCAACGCCGATCATCAACTACCCCGAGACGGCCGTCCTCGGATTGGGGGCGATCAAGGACCGCCCGTGGGTAGTCGACGGCGAGGTAGAGGCCCGAAAGGTCATGACGCTATCGCTATCCATCGACCACCGCGTCATCGACGGCGCCGACGCCGCCCAGTTCGTCAACACCGTCAAGCAGTACCTCGAAGAGCCCGAGTTGCTGCTGCTGGAGTGACCGGCGATCCGTCGGGGCTGACGGCCGCCCGGTGGACTTGACGGTCGTCCCGCGTGGCGGCCGTTCGCCGTCGCCCGGCCCGCGAACGGAGGAAAAGATACTTATTTCGTCTGTGCCGATTCGAACACTATGCTTCCCGCCCTCCCGCTGCAGAACGGCGGTGCCGGCCTAGTCCTGCTCCTGTGGCTGGTCATCGCGGCCGGGTTTCTGGCGCTCGTCTACTTCGTGTACAAAGACGCCCAGCGGAACAGCCAGCACCCGGCGTTCCTGTGGGCCATCGTCGTCTTCCTCGCCCCGCTTCTCGGGCTCATCCTGTACGTCCTGCTCGGCCGGAACGGCGGCGGCCGCGGCGGCCACTCAGCAGCGAGGGAATCCCGCCGTTGACGGCGCTTTGCGCCGTCTGCCCGTGGCGTCGGAGACGCCACGCTGTCGCCGGGCGACGCCCGGCTGCCTGAGGGACGTGGTCCCTCTCTGTCGTCGGGCGACGCCCGACTGCCTGAGGGACGTAGTCCCTCTCCGTTCACGGCGAGGTAGGTGATCCGAGCAGCAAGATGTGAACGGTCGGCGCGACCGCAACGGCCCCCAGCCGACGATAGCCCCGCTCCCGTCGCTCTCGCGGCCGTACACGCACGGAACGGGATGTGCAAGTTTTTAACCCGGCAGATAGAACTACGTCCATGTTCAAAACTATCGTGAGCGCGGACACGCTCGGGGCGGCGCTCGACTCCGTGAGCGTGCTGGTCGACGAGTGCAAGATCCGCCTCGAAGAGGATGGCCTCACGATCCGTGCGGTCGACCCGGCCAACGTCGGGATGGTCGACCTGGAGCTGGCGGCGGCGGCCTTCGAGTCCTACGAGACCGACGGCGGCGTCATCGGCGTCAACCTCGACCGCCTGGAGGACATCGTCGGAATGGCCGACTCCGGCCAGTTGGTCCACCTCGAACTCGACGAGGAAACCCGCAAGCTCCACATCTCCCTCGACGGCCTGGAGTACACCCTGGCGCTCATCGACCCCGATTCCATCCGCCAGGAGCCGGACCTCCCGGAGCTGGACCTCTCGGCGGAGATCGTCATCGAGGGCCGCGACATCGCCCGCGCCGTGACGGCCGCCGACATGGTGAGCGACCACATCGCGCTGGGCGTCGACCCCGACGACGAGGAGTTCTACGTCGACGCCGAGGGCGACACCGACGACGTCCACCTCGAGCTCGGCCGCGAGGACCTCATCTCTGAACAAGGCCATCCCCTCCGACGCCGAGGTAAAGACCGAACTCGGCGAGGAGTTCCCCGTCAAGATGCACTTCAGCTTCGCGGAAGGTGATGGTCACGCTACCTATATGTTAGCACCCAGAATTCAAAGCGATTGAAGCGGATAAAAGACGCATGGCGACGTGTCCGTCCTGTGGTGAACAGTTCGAGCGTCTCGGTCTTGGCTGATGGCACGGTACGTGTCCGTATCCGGACATCGACAAGAGACGGCGAGAGATTCTGACTGGTCTGTTGATGGGCGATGGGTCGATACCCCGCCCCAATGGTGGTAACTCTCCGGTGTTCCGTCTCCCGATGACGAACCGTCGGTTCCTTCGGTGGTTCGACGACCGAATGGGCATCCTGACGACCGGCGTGTCGATGAAGAGGACGGCGGCAGAACTGGCGGAGAACAACCGGAAAACGGGATTCAGTCCAGACGCTAAACGGAGAACTACCACGATGTACACACCGTCTGGTCGCGAACGAATCCCTTTCTTCGAGGACCTCCGCCGACGGTGGTACCCCGATGGTTCGAAGCGCTTCCCCGCCGACTTCGCGCTCACGCCGACCCTGGCGAAGTTCTGATACGTCTCGGACGGCTACCTCGACGTCGGACGGTGGGGCGCCCCCGGATCGAGATCAAGGCCCGGAACGAGAGCGACCGGAGCGACTTTCTCGGTTTCCATGTTCCGGGAGGTCGGCTTCGACCCGACGTTCGAGCGGAACGAACTCCGGTTCGACCGTGACGACACGGCGGTGCTCGTCGAGTGGATGTGCGACCCGCCGACGGGTTTCGAGTACAAGTGGGCCGTCGACTCCCGGGAGCGGTACCGGCGCCTGAAGCGGCGGGCCTACGAGGAGCACACGACCCGAACGGTAGCGTGACCGGACGGCCAGGCGACCGCCGGCAACCCGGGCCGGTACCCGGCGGTTTCTCCGTTTCCGGCTACTCGACCGTGTATGGACGAGTCGACGGTCCGCCGGCTGCTGGCGGTCGCCGGTGTCGTGGCGGCCGTCGCCCACGCCGTCGCGCCGCGGGCCCTGCTGTCGGCCGCACGATGGGGGTACGCGACGGTGCTGCGGGTCGAGTTCGAGCCGACGGCGGCGTCGACCCGCCGGGTGCGGCTGCTCGCCGTCCCGAACCTGCTGGCGGCGATCTACCTGTGGCTGTCGGCCGACGACTCCACGTAGTCGACGGCGGCCGTGGGCGTTTCGACGGCCTCGAACCCCGCGAGGTCGATATCGTGGGTGTCGAGGCCGGCGACCTGGCGACCACAGTCGAGGGCGTGTCCGAGTTCGGACAGCGTCCCCGTGGCGCCGTCGACGGCGACGACCGCGTCGCCGTTGAGCACGACCATGCGGTTGCGGGCGCTGCCTATCCCGGTGACGATGGGCGTGGTCACCCAGTCGTTGGCGACGCTCCGGCGCTCGCCGGGCAGGATACCGACCGTCTCGGCGTCCCGCTCGCGCGCGCCGCGGCAGGCCGCCTCCATGACGCCGCCGCGGCCGCCGCAGACGACGGTGTGACCGCGTGCGCCGAGCAGCTGGCCGACCTCGCGGGCCGTCTCGTAGGTTTCCTCGCCGACGCTGGAGCCGCCGATAACGGAGACGTGCATCGACGAATCAATGGAGCGCCGGCCACCTCAACGGTGGGGTCGAGCCGCCGACGGTGTCTGGCCGCTCGTACTGCCGGCCGTAACTACGTGAAACGATCCCGCCCGGAAGATGGTGTTCTGGACGGTATCCAACCGAATATCGCCGAGAAATCTCGGAAGAACTGCAGCCGGCAGTATCAGGCGATGCCGTAGAGCGTGTCCCGCGAGGTTGCGAAGACTGCCTCGTCGGTGACGGCGACGCCGCCGCGGAGGGCATCTCCCGTCTCGACGGTCCAGGCCGGGTCGTCCTCGAGCTGAGGGCCGACCCACAGACCGTTCCCGTGAGCGAGGTAGAGACTCGAACCGACGGCCGTCACGCCGGTCCCGCGCTCGTCGAAGGTCCGCGCGCTCTGGACGCCGAACGGCTCCGTCGACACCCCGAACACCGCCCTGCCCGACCCGCCGGAGGCGTACACGTACTCCTCCGTCACGGCGAGTGCGGCCTCCGTTGAACCGATCGGCAGGGCGTTCCGCCGCTCGCCCGTCTCGGCGTCGACCTCGACGATGGCGTCGTTGCGAGGGACGTAGACGGCGTCACCGGCGACCCCGGGGGCGACCGCCAGCGGGTAGACGTACGCGGCGACGGGTGACGTCCATTCCCGGGTGCCGTCGGGTCGGATGCGGTGGAGGTCGCCGGCGTTGCCGCCGAAGTAGACGGCCTCGTCGCCGGCCGCCGGGGCGGCAAACGCCGGCGCCGAAAACGCGACGCTCCCGAGGTCCCGGGCCCACAG
>PXRZ01000032.1:0-12016 GCA_003022945.1 Halobacteriales archaeon QS_8_69_73
TCCTCGGCGATCGTCTCGACGTCCGACAGCGATATCTCGCTGCCGGTCGGGTTGTGCGGGCTCGTCAGGTAGACGATGCGGTGGCCGTCGTAGGCCGACCGCACCATCCCGGGACCCTGGGCGAACTCCTCGCTCTTGCGCACCGGGTACTCCTCGACGACGCCGTGGTGGTACCGGACGCTCATCTCGTAGTACGAGAAGCCGGGCGCCGGCACGAGCACGCGGTCGCCCGGCCGCAGCATCGCCCGGGCGAGGTAGTCGAGGGCGCCGTCGGCGCCGTTGCCGAGCCAGATCTGTGCCGGCGTGACCCCCCACTCTTCGGCCAGCCGCTCTCTGAGGTCCGTCGCCGCCGCCTTGGGGTAGGCGTGGACCGCCTCGGCCGTCTCCCGGATGGCATCGACGGCCTTCGGCGCCGGCCCGAAGGGGTTCTCGTTGGAGGACAGCTTCACGAGCTCCTCCCGGTCGACCCCCAGCTCGCGGGCGACCTCCTCGACGCCGCGGCCCGCCTGGTAGGCGACGTGCGCGGACAGGTCCCGTGGTTCCATACCGTTCCGGAGGAGGCGGCGATATAAGTAGGCGTTCATCCGCGCGGGCGGGGCGGGTGCCGCGGGCGGCGGCGGCCGATGGCGGACCGAACGTGGGCGTCAGCGGACGACGATCCGGGTGGGCGCCGCAAGCGGCGGCGGACGACGAGCCAGGCGGCGGCCGGCGGGTCAGTCCTCGGCTTCGGCGGGGTCGGCGGGCTCGGCGGGCTCGGCCGGTTCGGCGGTGGCCTGCTGTTCTTCCTCGTCGGAGCGGGCGGCGACCAGCCCGCCGCGGGCGACGCTGTACATCGGCTCCTCGACGTGGGTGACGCCGCTGATGCTGAACGGCAGGTCGGCGCCGTCCAGGTGGTCCCGGAAGAGGTCCGCGAAGCCGTCGGGGCTGGCGGTGCCGCCCGTGACGACGACCGGCACGTCGAGGCCCTCCTCGACGTCCTCCTCGTCGACCTCCTCGACGATGCGGTCGATGACGTAGTCCAGCAGGTTCTCGTAGTAGATCGACAGCGCCCCCTCGACGCCGCCGACATCGGTCCGGAAGTTCAACTCGAAGTCGTCTTCCTTCATCGAGGTGACCTTGTCGACGGGCGTGCCGGTCGCCTGTGCGGCCTCGGTGTCGATCCAGTCGCCGCCGCGGGCAACGGAGAACTTCATCACCGGCACCGCGTAGTAGGACAGACAGACGTTCGTCATGCCGGCGCCGAAGGAGATGCCGAGCCCGGTGAAGGAGTTGTCGGCCAGCTCCGAGTAGATGACCGACATCCCCTCGTTGATCGGCTCGGCGTCGTAGCCCATGTCGTCGAGCAGCGACTCCAGGGTTTTCTGGTGGTACAGCGTCGAGATGTCCGAGTCCATCGGGTCGGCCGGCGAGGAGTAGTAGAGCCGCTCGTTGCGCCGATCGGGCTCGCCGACCACCTGCTCGATGATGAGCTTCATCATCGGGATGGCGGATTTCTCGTCGCTGGAGAGGATGCCGTTCTGCATCGGCCGGCGGGTCTCCTTGTTGAAGATGTTCGCGAAATCCAGGGCGTCGTCGCCGACGACGTACACCTGGTCGTCCTTCCGGATGTGGAGGACGTCGCTGCGGGACAGCATCTGCTCGGCCATGTCCGAGTACTCGATCTCTACGAAGGAGTTCCGCTGCTGAACGTACACCGTGTCCGCGCCGTCCTGTCGTGCCGAAATGATGTTCATCGTTCCGACGTCGAGGCCCTTTGCCATAACCGAGAGCGTGGCGGCCAGCCAAATAAATGTGCGTGGTAACTCCAATCGAGAGGTCACCGGAACCCGAGCCGCGACAACAGGCGGGCGAACGGTCCGGCGTCCTCGGCGGGGTCGACCGGCACCTCGTCCCGCTTTTTCTGCTGTTTGAGCTCGTTGAGTGCGGCCGTCTCGTCGTCGACGGTCGACTCGCTCGTCGCCGTCGACGGCTCGCCGCTGGTCAGCTGCTGGAGCCCCTCGACGTTCTCGTCGACGCCGCCGGAGCTGACGGTCCGGTCCGGCTCGGCGTCGACCGTCCCGAGGGCTTCGTCCGCGAAGTCCGTATTGAACTCCAGCTGGCGGTTCTCCTCCCGCTCGATGCCACCGAGGGTGAGGTCGACGTCGGACATCGCCTCGTCGATATCGGATTCGACCTGCTCGTCGCTGACCGTCTCGCCCGGCGACTCCCGGTCGGGGTCGATCTCCGACGGCACCGGCGCCCGGACCTGCTCCAGGCGGTAGGCGACCGAACTCGAACCACTCGCTCGGGTAGTACGTGACGAACACGGCGGCGGCGACGAGCGTCACGGCGACGCCCGCCGCGCCGATCCACTCGATGCGCCGCTCGTTCGGCAGGAGGACGATGACGCCCAAAAGCGCGAGCGGGATCGACAACATCCCGAGCAGGTACGCCGGCTGCGCCACGGCGAAGTAGCCGTCGGCCCGGAGACCGTAGACGGAGGCACCGTAGGCGAACAGCGACAGCCCGAGGACCGCGAAGCCGATCGCACAGAAAAACAGCCCGAACCCGAGATAGACGTCCGTCTCGGTTTCCGGTTCGCCGATGTACCGTTCGTACAGCCGGATGAGGGCGTTATCGGGGGAGTTCTCCTCTGACATGTGGAGATCGTATGGAGGCATCTGTAATGGGTGTTTGGTCACGTCAGACGCTCGGCAGCCGCCGCGCCGACGATCGCGCCGCGCCCGCTCAGGTGCCGTCGTCGTCCGTCTCGTCGTTCGGGGTCGGCTCCGGCTCCGGTTCCGGCTCCGACTCTCGCGTCCCCTCGACGTTGCGGAGCCGCTCGACGGGGTCGTTTTCCTCTCGCGACCGCACCACCGTCGCTCCCTCGGGGTCCAGCCGCGGCTCGTCGTCGACGCCCGCCTCGTCGGCGTCCGTCTCGTCGTCGGCGTCTGCCTCGTCGTCGTCGACCGCCGCCCCGTCGCCGGACGCCCCGAGCCAGCCGCGGAGTCGGTCGAGCAGTCCCATCAGTAGTGCTCGAAGAGGATGGCCTTCACGTCGTCCTTCGTCCGGGCGGTCTCGACGCTCCCGTTCTCGAGTTCGACCTCGTAGCGCTCGTCGCCGTCGGCCTCCCGCCACTTGTCGTCGTGCCGCTCCAGCAGGTTCAGCAGACCTCCTAGTCCGCCGTCGAGATCGTCGGCGGCGGGGTCGGGCAGTGGCGACCCGCCGTCGTCGGCCGTCGCCTCGTCGCTTCCCCCGACCGCCGTCTCTCCGGGAGCGTCGCCACCGTCGTCTCCCGCCGGCCCGTCGACCCGTCGGTCCGGTTCCTCGGCCGATTCGGCCAGGTCGAGCAGGTAGTCAACGACGTCCTGCGGTTGGACGGAGGCATACGGGCCGGCGTGTTCGGCGGCCAGTTCCTCCCGGAGCGCGTCGAACCGTTCCTTCTGTGACTCAGTGATCGAAAGCTCCGGCATGGATGCGATACTCGGCGACGGCACAAAACACCACTCCCTTGAGTTCCTCCCAACCCCTGAAGGGGGATTCCGCTCGCTGCGTGTCAGGAGTCGCCCCCGTCGACGCGGACGAACGCGGGCGTCGGGTCGTCGGCGGAGGCGTCGGGTGCGTCTTTGCTCTCCGGTTCCCCGGCGCCGTCGGCCGACGCGAACCGCTCGTGGAACCGCGCCAGTGCCTCCTCCCAGGACTCGAACTCGGCGGGTTCGGCCCCGTGGTCGACATCGATGCCGACGTACTCGCAGTCCGAACAGACGCGGGACTCCCGGTCGTCGAGCCGGAAGACGATGACCGTCCCGCTGCACCGAGGACACTCCATGCCACGCCTTCGGACGGGGTTCCCAAAACGTTTCACACTCCTGTGAGAGGTGGTAATGCTTTTGACCGAATCGGCCCACCGTCGACGAAATGAGCGAGCCAGCAAACGACCCGACGATCCGAGCCGCGGTCGGCGCCGTTGCGGCCGACGACTCGCGCGGCCTCCGAACCCACCCTCGAGAGGATCCACACGGTCGGCGTCCGCGTCCGGTCGCTCGGCGAGGACGGGACGGCCGCGGCGGCGACCGATGACCGATCGAGCCGGCATCGTGGTCGCTGGCGGCCGATCGGTCCGGATGGGCGGCCGCGAGAAGGCCGTCGTCGACGTCGCCGGCACGCCGCTCATCCGGCGCGTCGCAGAGGGGTTGACCCCCGCAGTCGAGGAGCTGGTCGTCAACTGCCGGGCCGACCAGCGGGAGGCCATCGCCGGAGCGCTGTCAGGACTGGCCCCGACGTTCGCGCTCGATGCGGAATCCGACCGCGGGCCGGTCGCCGGCATTGCGACCGGCCTCGAAGCGACGGACGCCGCGTACGCCGTCGTCGTCGCCTGTGACCTCCCGTTCCTCGACACCGCACTCGTCGAGTACCTCTTCGAGCGGGCGGCCGGCAGCGACGCTGCCGTCCCGAAGCCGGACGACTGGTTCGAGCCGTTGCACGCGGTCTACCGGCCCGGACCGATGGCCGAGGCCTGCCGGGACGCGCTCGTGGAGGGCGACGTCCGCATCATCGAGCCGCTGTTCTCGCTCGAGTACGAGGTGATCGAGCGGACCACCCTCGTCGCTCACGGCTCGCTCGACAGCTTCGAGAGCGTCGACACCCCGGCGGACCTGGCGGACGCCGAATCGCGGCTGGGGTGACGTTCCGTCGACAGCCGGCGGAGCCTCCCCCGGGCCCCTGGATTCGGTTCGGCTGTTCATATAAGGGAACCATTCATGCGACAGGGGCCCATCCGTCATCCCATGACACGGACGGCGGTAATCGCCGGCGTCGGTCCGGGGCTGGGAGCGTCGCTGGCGGAACGGTTCGCGAGCGAGGGCTGCTCGGTCGCTCTCTTGGCCCGCTCGGAGTCGTATCTCGAGACGCTGGCCGAGCGACTCCGGACGGAGACGCCCGGCGATGCACTGGCCGTACCGACGGACCTCTCCGACCCGATGACCATCGAGCACTCCTTCGAGCGTATCCGGGAGACGGTCGGTCCGGTCGACATCCTGATCAACCACGCGAGTGCGGCGTCGTGGAACGGCCTGCTGGAGCAGGACCCCGAGGAGTTCCGGCGGGCGCTCGCCGTCGGCCCGGAGGCCGCGCTGCACTGCTCGCAGGCGGCCGTCGAGGACATGCTCGACGGCGACGGCGGGACGGTCATCTTCACCGGCGCGACCACCTCGGTCCGCGGCCGGGAGGGTGCCATCGGCTTCAGCGCCGCCGCGTTCGCCCGCCGCGGCATGGCCAAGTCGATGGCCCGCGAACTCGGACCGGAGGGGGTCCACGTCGCCCACGTCGTCATCGACGGCGGCATTCTGCCGCCGGACGCCGACACCGACACCGAAAGCGAGAGCGAGGAGTACCTCGACCCCGACGCGGTCGCCGACGCCTACTGGATGCTCGTCGAGCAGGACCGCTCGGCGTGGACCCTGGAGCTGGACCTCCGGCCTCATGTCGAGGAGTTCTGATAGCGATCACTACGAGGCGACCTACGCGAGAACGTCGACCACCTTCCGGAGGTCCATCCGGCCGAGCACGACCCGGTCGATGCGGGGGTGCTCAAGCAGGTCATCGGCCGCCCTGCGGGCCGTCGCCGCCAGGTCCTCGTCGTCGGCCATGTTCAACAGCGGCCGGACCGCCGCGTTCTCGGGGACGCCCTTCAGTCCCCCGTCCTCCTGGGTGAGCACCGTGACGACATCGTCGATACCGATCTCGTCGCCCACGGACAGGCCGGTCAGGGCGGCGACCCGCTCGGGACGGTGAACCCGTTCCTCGGAGAGCGGCTCGCCGACGACGCGGACGCTGGCGACGGGAACGACCACGTTCGCGGATTCCGGCACCTGTGGCTCGTCGTCGGCCGGCGTCTTGAACCACCGCCGCCGGGCGCCATCGGCCTTTATGAGTATCGGCGCGTCGGCGGCCGACGCCATGTCGTCGACCGTCGCCGTGTCGTACCCCAGATACCGGTCGCGGTCGCCGTCCCGGCCGGGGACCAGCCCGAGCGGCCACTCCTCGGCCCCCGCGAGCGCCTCGGTCGGCCGCTCCGTGATCACGAGCCGCTCGACGTGGCCCTCGAAGGGCGGGATGCGGACGGTCGCAGTCAGGACGGCCCGCTCGATGTCGGCCGCGAGCGCGTACAGCGTCGACTTCTTGCCGCCGGCGCCGACGACGGCGACGACATCGCCCCGGCTGACGGCGAAGGCCTCACTCGGCTCCATATGTCGGGGTCGGCGCCGCGACGTATTTAAGAACGAGGGAGTCCCATCGTTTGCCGGTGACTCCGTCGGATGTGGTGGCTATTTGTGGCCCGGCGTCGCCGTAGCCCCATGGTCGTAGACACCGCGATGTACACCGTCCACACGGCGCTGTCGGCGCTGTGGACCGGGTCGGTGCTGTTCGTCGTCCTCGCCGTGCTGCCGCTCGCGATGGACGGCGACGTCTCGCCCGACGTCCTCGGGCGTGTCGTCTCGACGCTGCAGTGGGTGACCCGGGCCAGCGCGCTGCTGACGCTGCTGTCCGGCGGCTACCTGGCGGTCACCGGCGGCTACACCGTCGATCGGCTGACCGGCACGGCCGGCGGCTACCTCGTCGTCGCGATGGTGCTACTATGGCTCGGGCTGGCGGCCGTCGTCGAGGTCGGCAGCGCCCGTGCACAGCGGGGCATCGACGAGCGGAAGATTCGGGAGCCGGCCCGGGACGCCCGGCCGTTCTACCTGGCGGCCGTCGCGCTGTCCGTCGGACTGCTCGTCGTCTCCGGGCTGCTCGGGATGCCGCCGGCGTTTCGCGTTCGCTCGCAGTTCCCGCAGACGTCGGCCTCGCGGTCCTCGAAGTACGCCGCCGGGTCGGCGTCGTCCGGGAACGGCCGGACCGTCGGCGACAGCCCGGTCACCGGCGTCCCGCAGAGCGCCCGTTCGGGGGCGGCCGACTCACAGAGGTGGACCGGCGGCCGGAACCAGTAGAACATCAGGGAATCGTCACGTCGTGCCGGAGCGTCCCGACGCCCTCGACGGTCACCTCGACGGAATCGCCGTCGGACAGCGGGCCGACGCCGGCCGGCGTCCCCGTCGAGACGACGTCACCCGGTTCCAGGGTCATGTAGGAGGTGATCTCCGCGAGCAGCTCCGGCACCGAGAAGATGAACTCCGACCGCGAGGAGTCCTGCCGGAGGTCGCCGTTGACGCGACAGCGGACGGCGGCGTCGGCCGGCACCTCGTCGGGGGAAGCGACGACGGGACCGATCGGCGCGGCACCGTCGAATGCCTTCCCGCGGACCCAGTTGGTCTCGACGCGCTGGTCGTCGCGGTTCGAGAGGTCGTCGACGCAGGTGTAGCCCGCGACGACCGACGCCGCCTCGGCGGCGTCGACGTCCCGGCAGCGCTCGCCGACGACGACCCCGAGTTCGGCCTCGTAGTCGAGCCGGTCCTTTCCGGCCGGCAGCTCGATTGTCGCGCCGTGGCTCGCGAGCGCGTTCGGCGGTTTGAGAAACAGAAGCGGCCGGTCCGGAAGCTCCTCGTCCTGCTCGGCGGCGTGGTCGGCGTAGTTCAGCCCCACACAGACGATCTTCGAGGGGACGGTCGGCGGCAGCAGCTCGACGTCGGCGGCGGCGTACCGTTCAGACGCGACGGTGTACCGGCGGCCGTCGACCGGATAGGCCCGTATCTCGGCGCCGTCCTCGCCGGTCCACTCCCCGCCGCGGACGTCGCCGTTCGGGTCGCGGAAGCGCACGAATCGCATACTGCTCCGTGCGGCCGGCCCGGTCAAAAGCGTTCGTCTCGCTCCGACAGCCCCTTCCGCATCTCGCGGTGGGGGATGCCGGCGTCCTCGAAGACGTCGCTCGTCGTCGCGTAGCCGAGTTCCTCGTAGAACCCGACGACCGGCACTTGGGCGTGGAGGACGACTGTTTCGTAGCCGGCGTCGACGGCGTGGGCCTCGACGGCCGCCATCAGCCGCCGGCCGATTCCCCGGCCCCGCTCGTGGGACAAAACTGCCACGCGCTCGGCCTTCGCCGTCGTCTCGTCGTCCTCCCGGAGCCGCGCGGTCCCGACCGGTCGGCCGCCGTCATAGGCGACGAACTGCGTCGCCGCCTCGTCGTTGCCGTCCAGCTCCAGTTCCTCGGGAACGTCCTGCTCCTCGATGAACACTGCCCGCCGGACGGCGAAGGCGTCGGCCATCCCCGCCTCGTCGTCGACCCGTCGGACGTCCATGCGGGCCGGTAGGCGACGGTGGCCACATAATTCGCGCGGTCGACGGTTGAATAGCGGTTGACGGATGACCGGGGGCGGCCGACCGATGACCGGGTGGCTTCGGGCGATAGTATTCAATTAGGAGGAATTGGTGTAATTTCGGCGGCAACGGTGGTATGTCCGGACGCCCCCTCCCGCTCGCTCCGCGGACGGTCGGCCCCGTTCGAGGCCCCGCCCGACGCCGGCCGACCGGTCGGCCCTCGCGTAACTACACATGGCCCTCCGGGCGACACCCACGCTTAAGACGCCGACGCGACTACTGTCGGGTGCTATGGAACTCACCTGGCACGGCCACTCGACGTGGCACGTCTCGGTCGCGGACACGGAGCTGCTGATCGACCCGTTCTTCCAGAACCCGAAGACGGACGTCGAGCCGGCGGAGCTGGACCCCGACTACGTCCTGCTGACCCACGGCCACCCCGACCATGTCGGCGACGCAGGTGCCTTCCCCGACGCCACGCTCGTCGCCGTCCCGGAGCTGGCCGGCTACGCCGAGGAGCAGTTCGGCCTCGAAGACGCCGTCGCCGGAATGGGGATGAACCTCGGCGGGACCGTCGAGTGCGGCGACGCCTGGGTGACGATGACCCAGGCGGCCCACACCAACGGCGCCGAGACGAGCCACGAGCACTCGCTGGGCGTGCCGGCCGGCTTCGTCGTCACCGACGTGGAGCCGACCCGGGAGTCCGACCCGGACACGACCGGCTTCTACCACGCCGGCGACACCAGCCTGATGCCGGCGATGCGGGACGTCGTCGGGCGGTACCTCGAGCCGGATTTCGCGGCGCTGCCGGCCGGCGACCACTTCACCATGGGGCCAGGCCAGGCGGCGGTCGCCGCCGACTGGATCGACCCCGACTACGCGGCGCCGATGCACTACGACACCTTCCCGCCGATCGAGATCGACACCGCCGACTTCGAGCGGGAGGTCGAGGCGGCCACCGACGGCGTCGAGCCGGTCGTCCTCGACGGCGACGAGTCCTTCGAGCTGTAGGCCGGCGGCGTCGGCTCTCCCGGCACCGGAGTCGACGTCGGTCGGGAAGACGGCGCCGTCGCCGTCCCGGGTCGCCGGATTCGTGCAACCGAACGGCACGTCGCCCGGGGTACTGTTCGTCGAGACTGGATACGTGCGAACGGAGCCGACGAGACCTCGGAAGTCCCGCCCAGCGGTGGATTTTCGGCCAGCATCGCTCAACCAGACGCGACCCCGTCCGATCGGGAGAGGTTTTTACCGGAGCCGCGCGAAGCCCGACGCGCAATGGCCGACATAGAGACCACCACCGTCAACGAGGAGGAGTTCCACGCCCTGAGCCGCGCCGGCGACTTCGAGCTGAGCATCGACGCCACCGGCGCCGAGGGGCCGTCGCCGAACGAGGTGCTCGTCGCCGACTACGCCTCCTGCTTCGGCTTCGCCTGCCGGGCCGGCGCCCAGCGGGAGCTGGAACTCGAGCTCGGGAAAATCGAAACCGAGGCCGAGGCCGAGCTCGACGACGACGACGACCTCACCGCCATCAGCTTCCACATGCACATCGAGGCCGATCTCGACGAGCGGCAGGTCGACGACGTGCTCGCGCTCGGCGAGGAGATCTGTCACGTCC
The DNA here is from genome assembly GCA_003022945.1 of Halobacteriales archaeon QS_8_69_73. Lineage (GTDB taxonomy): Archaea > Halobacteriota > Halobacteria > Halobacteriales > Haloarculaceae > Natronomonas. The sequence goes on from PXRZ01000032.1 coordinate 9,848, forward strand.
GCGACTCGCTGAAGGGGTCGCTGGCGGCCGACGTCGACGTGACGACCGACGCCTTCTGACGCTCCCGCCTCGGACTTTTATGATCGCGAGCCCCTACCGACTGACATGAGCGACTGGCAGGACATGATCGTCGGCGACCGGATGGCCGTCGACGATGAGTTCTCGACGGAGGTCGACGGGTCGCCCTTCTCCCGGCAGGAGTGGGGGCTCATCATGACGGCGACGAGCTTCGAGATCACCGACCCGGGCGACGAGGAGGCGGCGACGCTGGTCGCCGACACCTCGGAGCTGCCGGCCGTGATGCCCGAACTGGAGCGGGTCGCCGAGATGGGGCCGATGGGCGGGCCGCAGGAACGGAGCGGCGGCGGTGGCGGGCTCATCGGCTCGGTGCTCGACTCGCTGGGGCTCGGCGGTGGCGACGACGACGGCGTCGACGAGGAGCGACTCGAGGCCGCCGAGTCGATGGTCGACCGCTACGCCGAGGAACTGCAGAGTCACCTCGAAACGGAGGGCCGCTGGACGGAGGTGCGGGCCGCCGCGGCCGGGGGCGGCGAGCCGTAGCTACAGCCGGGCGACGATTGCGTCCGTCACCGCCGCCGTCGAGGCGTCGCCGCCGAGGTCGGGCGTCCGCGGGCCGTCGGCGAGGACGCCCTCGACGGCCGTCCGGACGCGTGCCGCCGCCTCTTCCTCGCCGAGGTGCTCCAACAGCATCGCCGCCGACAGCACCGTCGCCGCCGGGTTGGCGACGCCCTCGCCGGCGATGTCCGGCGCCGAGCCGTGGACCGGCTCGAACAGGCCATTCCCGGCGCCGACGTTCGCGCTCGGCAACAGGCCGAGACCACCGACCAGCCCCGCCGCCAGGTCCGACAGCACGTCTCCCGCCAGGTTCGGGCAGATGACGACGCCGTACTCCTCGGGCCGCACCACGAGGTCCGTCGCCAGTGCGTCCATCAGCGCCGGCTCGTAGTCGGCGCCCGCGGCGTCTCGCTCCGCGCGCTCCTCGGCGACGGCCGCGACGCCGTCGAGGAACCGGCCGTCGGTCGCCCGCATCACGTTCGCCTTGTGGGCGACCGTGACGTCGTCGTAGCCGTTGTCGGCGGCGTAGTCGAAGCCGAACTCGGCGATGCGCCGGGACGCCTCCTCCGTGATGACCCGCGTCAGCGTGGTCACGCCGTCGGCGACTTCCGACTCGATGCCGGCGTAGACGCCCTCGGTGTTCTCCCGGACGAAGGCGAGGTCCGTCTCCGGGCGGAGCGCGTCGACACCCGGGTACGCCCGGACCGGCCGGACGTTGGCGAAGGAGTCGACCGCCTCCCGCAGCGGGAGGACGACGTCGGCGGCCGTCTCGCCGGCCGCGCCGAACAGCGTCGCGTCGGCCTCGCCGGCGCGCCGGTAGGTCTCCTCCGGCAGCGCCTCGCCCGTCTCCCGTTTCACGCGGTCGCCGGCGTCGGCCTCGACGAACTCCAGGTCGGCGACGGCCTCCAGCACCTCGATTGCCGCGGGCACCACCTCCCGGCCGACGCCGTCGCCCGGGACGACCAGCACCGACTCAGTCATCGCCCCCGACGTACGGCAGGTCGGCGGCCGTCCGCTCGACCTTGCTCATGTTGGCGTACATGAGCGCCGTCGTGTCCCAGATGCCGTCGACGAGCGCCTCCTGCATCGCGTCGTCGATCGCGACGTCGACGGTCGTACCGCCGTAGGTGATCGTCTCCGCGGCGACGTCGATTTCGACCTCGCCGTCGGGGTTGGCCTCGATCCACTCCTGTAGCGCGACGACCGTCTCGTGGTCGGCCGTCGCCGCCGGGATGCCCAGCGACCTGCAGTTGTCCCGGAATATCTCGGCGTAGGACTCCCCGACGATTCCGTCGATGCCCCACCGCATCATCGCCTGCGGGGCGTGCTCCCGGGAGGACCCACAGCCGAAGTTCGAGTTGACGACGGCGACGTTGGCGCCGTCGAAGCGGTCGAGCGGGTGGTCGCCGAGCTCGCCGTCGTCGCGGCGGGCGTCGTAGAAGAGGTAGTCGGCCATGTTGTCGAAGGTGACCTCCTTCATGAACCGCGCCGGCAGTATCCGGTCGGTGTCGATGTCGTCGCCGGGGATGGGGACGCCGGTGCCGGCGACCTCGGTGATGTGGTGGTCGTCGCTCATCGCAGCACACCTCCGGT
>PXRZ01000032.1:12075-94341 GCA_003022945.1 Halobacteriales archaeon QS_8_69_73
CACTCGAAGCCGGCCTCGATGAACGTCTCGTCGAGGCCGCGGCGCTCGCACTCCGCCCGGACGGTCTCCGAGCCCGGGACCGCCAGCGCCCGGACGTCGCCGGCGACCGTCCGGCCTTCGAGGACGCAGGCGGCCGCCGCGAAGTCCGAGACCCGGCCGTTCGTGCACGTCCCCAGAAAGGCGACGTCGACGTCGTAGCCGAGCATCGACTCCCCCGGCTCGACGCCCATGTGGTCGTGGGCCCGCTCGGCGGCCTCGCGGTCGGTGCGGTCGGCGAAGGCGTCGGGCGCCGGAACCGGCTCCGAGATTTCGATCACCTGGCCGGGGTCGACGCCCCAGGTGACGAGCGGGTCCATCCCGTCGGCGTCGACCGTGACGACATCGTCGTAGACGGCGTCCTCGTCGCTCTTGATCGACTCCCAGTATTCCTTGCGCTCCTCGAAGGCCTCGCCCTCGGGGGCGTACTCCCGGCCGCGCAGGTAGTCGTAGGTCGTCTCGTCGGGGTTGACGTAGCCCGCGCGGGCGCCGCCCTCGATGGACATGTTGCAGACCGCCAGCCGGCCCTCCATGTCCAGCGCCTCGATCACGGGGCCACCGTACTCGTAGACGTGGCCGACGCCGCCGTCGACGCCCAACTCCCCGATGCGGATCTGGGAGGTGCCGACGCCGACGCCGATGGACCCGAAGGCGCCGTGGGTGGCGGTGTGTGAGTCGCCGCAGGCGACGGTCATGCCGGGCCGGCTCAGCCCGAGTTCCGGCGCGACGACGTGGGTGATGCCCTGCTTGCCGGAGTCGAGGCCGAAGAACGTGATGCCGTTCTCCGCGGTGTTGCGCTCCAGGGCCGATAGCATCGTCTCGGCCTCGTCGTCGGCCAGCGGTCGCTTCCGTCTGTCGGCCTCCGTCGGGACGATGTGGTCCGTCGTCGCGAACGTCCGGTCCGGAAAGGCGACGTCGTGGCCGCGCTCCTCGAGCATCGCGAACGCCTGGGGGCTCGTGACCTCGTGGACCAAATGCAGGCCGACGAACAGCTGGTCCTGGCCGTTCGGGAGCTCGGTCACCTTGTGGCGCTCCCACACCTTGTCGTACAGCGTCCGCTCACTCATCCCTTGCTCCGCGGTCGTAGGCGGCCTGTGCGCCGTCGGCGTCGCCCGGCGGCTCGTGGGCGACGTCGGCCATCGTCGCTACGTCGTCCGTTTCCTCCTCCTCCTCGTCGTCGTGCGCGGCGGTCCCGGTCCCGGTTCCGGTCTTGGTCCCGTTCGTCCGGGGGTCGGCTTCCCGCTCGCCACCGTTGGACCGCGGCTCCGACGAGGGTCGGCTCGCATCGTTCGCCTCGCCACCGTCGGACCGCGGCTCCGACGAAGTTCGGCTCGCATCGCTCGCCTCACCACCGTCGGCCATGACCGTCCGGCCGCGGCTGTACGTCTGCGTCGCGCCGAAGACCTCGTCCGTGTACGGGTCGGTGTGGTCGGTCTCGGCCAGGGTCGGTCGGTCGTCGGTGCCTCGTCGGTCGGTGTCGGTCGCGTGGTCGGTCATGATGTCTGCGTGTCGCGTCTCGGTCGGTGTCCAGGTCCTCTACGTTCCGTCGGTCGGGTCGTCTCCGCGTCCATCTCACTCCTCCCCCCACGCGAACAGCGCGCGGAGCTCCTCGCCGACGTCCTCGATGTCGTGGTCCTCCTCGGCGGCCCGGAGCTGGGTGTAGCTCGGCCGGCCGGCCTGGTTCTCGGCGATCCACTCGCGGGCGAAGGTGCCGTCCTGGACCTCCTCGAGCACCTCCTCCATCCGCTCGCGGGCGCCGTCGTCGACGACCCGGTCGCCGCGGGTCAGCCCGCCGTACTCGGCGGTGTCAGACACCGAGTTCCACATCTCGCCGAGCCCACCCTCGTACATCAGGTCGACGATGAGCTTCAGCTCGTTTAAACACTCGAAGTAGGCCATCTCCCGGGAGTAGCCGGCCTCGACGAGTGTCTCGTAGCCCTGTTTGACGAGCGCGGTGACGCCGCCGCACAGCACGGCCTGCTCGCCGAAGAGATCCGTCTCGGTCTCCTCGCGGAACGTCGTCTCGACGACGCCGGCCCGCGTGCAGCCGATGGCCTTCGCGTACGCCAGGCCGACGTCGTGGGCCTCGCCCGTGGCATCCTGATACACCGCCAGTAGGCCGGGCGTGCCCTCGTCGTTCTCGTAGTTGCGCCGAACGAGATGGCCCGGCGACTTCGGCGCGACCATCGTCACGTCGACGTCGTCGCTCGGCTCGATCTGGCCGTAGTGGACGTTGAATCCGTGAGCGAACTGCAGCGTGTCGCCGGGCTCGAGGGCGCTCTCGATGGTCTCGTAGACGGCCGGCTGGACGGTGTCGGGGACGAGGACGCTCACCACGTCGGCCCGCTCGGCGGCATCGTATGGCGTCGCCACCTCGAGGCCGTCCGCGCGGGCGGCCTCTCGGGAACTCGACCCCTCGCGCAGGCCGACGACGACGTCCACGCCGGAGTCGTCGAGGTTCTGGGCGTGGGCGTGGCCCTGGCTGCCGTAACCGAGGACGGCCACGGTCCGGTCGTTCAGTACGGTGCTGTCTGCGTCGTCGTCGTAGTAGATGTCCGTCATGTGTGTGTGTCGTCAACTCGTGCGGTCTCGGTCGCGCCGCGGGCCAGCGCCGCCTGTCCGGTCCGGGCGATCTCCCGGACGCCGAACTGCGCGTAGGCGTCCAGCGCGTCGTCGATCTTCCCCTCGCCGCCGGTGATCTGGACGGTGATGGTCTCCGGGCCGGCGTCCAGCGTCTCGCCGTCGTACATCTCGGTGATGGCCTGGACCTCGTCCGGCTCGTCGCCGTCGACCTTCAGGATGACCAGCTCCCTGGCGACGGGGTCGGCGTCCAGCTCGCGGACGTGGACCACCGGCAGCAGCTTCCGGAGCTGCTTTTTCGCCTGCTCGACGCCGGGGTCCGGCTCCTCGACGACCAGCGTGATCCGGGAGTAACCGTCGTTCTGCGTCGGCCCGACCGTCAACGACTCGATGTTGAACTGCCGGCGGTGGAATAGCCCGGAGACGCTCGCGAGCACGCCCGGCTCGTCGGCGACGTACGCCGAGATGGTGCTCCGGCGCGGTTCGTGGTCGGCTGCGACCTCGGGGTCGACGCGGATGCCCTCCTCGTTGCGCCGGCCGACCGGCCGCTGGCGCTCCTCCGGCGCCGGCCCCGCCAGGCCGTCCCGGCGGGTGTCCTCGTTGCGGCTCACAGCTGGTCCTCCGAGAGGGCGAACAGCCCGTTGTCGCCGCCGCTCGGCACCATCGGGTAGACGTTCTCGTCGGGGTCGATGTGGGCGTCGACGACGCTCGGGCCGTCGTAGGCCGTGGCGGCCTCGACGACCGCCTCGATCTCCTCGTAGCTCTCGATCCGAAAGCCGCGGGCGCCGAACGCCTCCGCCAGCGCGTCGAACTCCGGCACCCAGGGGTACTCCGAGGCGACGTGTCGCTCCTCGAAGAAGGCGTCCTGCCACTGCCGGACCATGCCGACGGCCGCGTTGTTCAGCACGACGACCGTGATGTCGAGGTCCTCCCGGACCGCGACGGACAGCTCCTGACACGTCATCAGAAAGGAGCCGTCGCCGTCGAAGCAGACGACCGGGCGGTCGTCGGCGGCGACCCGGGCGCCGATGGCCGCCGGCAGGCCGTAGCCCATCGTCCCCAGGCCGTGGGAGGACACCCACGTCCGGGGCTCGGTGAACGTCCAGTACTGGGAGGCCCACATCTGGTGCTGGCCGACGCCGGTCGTGACGACCGTGTCGTCGGCCGTCGCCTCGTCGAACGCCTCGACGACGTACTGCGGCTTGACCGGCTTGTCGGCCGGCGCGGCGTAGTCCATCGGGTACTCGGCCTTCCACGCCCGACACTGCTCGCGCCAGGCGCCGGCCGACGGCGACCGGGACATCGCGGCCGCGACCTGCTCGAGGACGGCCGCCGCGTCGCCGACCAGCGGGTAATCCGCCTCGACGTTCTTCGAGATCTCCGCGGGGTCGATGTCGACGTGGACGATCTCGGCGTCGGGCGCGAACGTCTCGACGCCGCCGGTCAGCCGGTCGTCGAACCGCGTGCCGACCGCCAGCATGCAGTCGGTCATCGTGAGCGCCATGTTGGCGTAGCCGGTGCCGTGCATGCCGGCCCACTCCAGCGAGAGGTCGTGGTCCTCGGGGAAGGCGCCGATGGCCGGCATCGTCGTGACGACCGGAATCCCGTGGTCGGTGGCGAAAGAGCGCAACTCCTCGCAGGCGCCGGCCTTGACGACGCCGCCGCCGGCCAGGACGACCGGCCGGTCGGCGGCCGAAAGCGCCTCGATCGCCTCGTTGACGGCCTCTGGGTCGGCGGTCTCCGGCGGCCGGTACGTCGACGGCGTCCGCGGCTCGCCCGGGTCGCCCCGGCTCGTCTCGCCGTTGGTGACGTCCTTCGGGAGGTCGACCAGCGTCGGCCCCTGCCGGCCCTCGCCGGCCAGCGCGACGGCGGTGCCGACGTCGCTGCCGACGGTGTCGGCGTCGTCGGCGAAGACGTTGGCCTTCGTGACCGGGCCGGTGACGCCGACGGTGTCGGTTTCCTGGAAGGCGTCGCTGCCGACGAACTCCGTCGGCACCTGCCCCGTCAGAGCAACCACCGGGTCCGAGTCCATGTTGGCGTCGGCCAGCCCGGTGACGAGGTTGGTCGCCCCGGGCCCGGACGTCGCCATGCAGACGCCCGGCTCGCCGCTGACGACGCCGTAGGCGTCGGCGGCGTGGGCGGCGCCCTGCTCGTGGGCCATCGTGACGTGGGTCATCCCGCTGTCGTACAGCGCGTCGTAGACGGGCATGATGGCGCCGCCCTGGACGCCGAAGAGGTGGTCGACGCCGGCGTTCTCCAGCGCGCGGACGACCGCGTCGGCGCCGGTGTCGACCTCGGTCGGGGTCGCCTCGGCGTCGGCCTGCGCCTCCTTCGGCTCGCCGCTCATGGCGACTCACCGGTCGTTCTCCTGCGATACCGTCGGTTCGTGTCTCGTGTGTTCATACTCCTGTGGATGTGACTGCGTCTATCGGAAGTCGATGCAGGTCGCGGCGACGAGGAAGGTGGTGTAGGGGCTAGACGGCCCCTACAATACGGATCGCGCCGCTGGCGGGACGCAGCGAGCGTCGGCCGGCGGTCGCCTCCGTCATTACCACGTGGGTAGTGCGAGCATCCTACATAAACGTTCCCCGCGACACGGCCGTCGTGGTCGGTGCGCGCCCGCGGTTGTAGGTTCGGGCGCACTCGCGCTCGCGGCTGCGGTTGCACCCGTGGCTGCACTCGCACCTGCACCTGCGGCTGCCGGGGGCGAGGGCGGTCCGCGACGGTCATCTCAGGCGCGGACCTCCGTGCGTCGGATGCCCACCTCGCGGGCGAACTCCGCGAGCCGGTCGACGGTGACCCGCTCGTCGCGGGCGCCACGGTCCTTCACTTTCCGAGTTACCGCCTGGACCTCGCCGTCGGTCGGCCGGAAGCCGGCGTCCTCGAGTCGCTCGCGGACCGAGTGGGTGCCGGTGTGCTTGCCCAGCACCAGCTCGCGGCTGGCGCCGACCATCGCCGGCGTCATCACGCCGGGCTCGAAGGTGTCGGCGTTCTCGATGACGCCGGCGGCGTGGATGCCCGATTCGTGGGAGAAGGCGTTGCGTCCCACGACGGGTTTGTTGGCCGGGACGTCGATGCCGCTCGTCGCCTCGACGAGCCGGGCCAGTTCGGTGATGCGCTCGGTCTCGACGCCGGTGTCGACGTCGTACACCGACTCCAGCGCCATCACCGTCTCCTCGTAGGCGGCGTTGCCCGCCCGCTCGCCGATGCCGTTGACCGACACCTGCGCCTGGGCGGCGCCGGCCTCGAATCCCGAGAGGGCGTTGGCCGTCGCCAGCCCGAAGTCGTCGTGGGTGTGAACGTCGACGTCGGCGTCGCCGGCGTGGGCGACGACCGTCTCGACGACGTCTCGGAACCGCCCCGGCGTCGCCACGCCGCAGGTGTCGGGGATGTTGATCCAGTCCGTCCCCACCTCGGAGACGGCCTCGACGACCGCCGTCAGGTACGATTCCTCCGTGCGCGTGGCGTCCATCGGCGAGAACATGCAGGTCGCGCCGGCGTCGACGACGCGCTCGACGGCCGCGACCGACCGTTCCAGCGCCTCCTCGCGGCTGGCGTGCATCGAATCCTGCAGCTGCACGTCGCTAGTCGAACAGAAGACGTGCACCATCTCGACGCCGGACTCCAGCGCGGCGTCGATGTCCTCGTCCACGACGCGGGCCAGCCCGCAGACCGTGGTCGACGTCGCCTCGGCGATGTCTCGTACCGCCTTCGCTGATCTCCGAGGTGCTATCTAACGTGCCCTGGAAGAACTCGACCCGCCGGCGGAGCCGACGTATCCTCGTGTGATGTCATTGCATTCCGTGCGAGTGTCTCGGGGGTACTTAAAGATATCCCCGGGACGGATGACGCACGGTCCTTCGTAAGTGGCCGCCCCGGGCGAGCGACGAGAATGGCCGGACATAAACGCCTAATACGTGTTCCATCTCCCTTGCACGGTTGAGTATGATATCCGTTCGGCGGCCGTCAGGGACGATGATGACACAGTTTCTTGTCCGTTCACGGTGTGAAACATACGGATTCGGCGCTCGGGCGCGGTCCGATCTCCGGGCGGCCGGTCGGACCGACCACGGGTCACACGCCGGGCCACTACTCGGGTGTGCTCCGGAGCTTCGATGGCGTCGAGCCGGCCGTTCACGAAGATGCCGGCGTCGACCCCGTGGCGGTCGTCGGCGACGTGACTCCGGAGGCCGACGCCGGCTCTGGCCGCTGGAGCGAGCGCCGGTTGTCGCGGCGGGTGGCTTCCTCGGCGCCGGCCGGGGGGTGTCCTCAATAGCGCCGGCTTCCAGCCGTGCACATGGAGACGCTCCGCGTCAAGCTCAACCTCCCGGCCGACGGCGGGTCTCCGGCGGCCCGGGAGACGTTCGAGGAGATCGCCGACGTCCACTCCGATCAGGCCATCTTCCAGATCAACCGGAGCCGGTACGTCGACGAGGAGACCTGGGGGTTCAGAATCGAACACGGCGCCAAGCGCGACGCCGGCTTCGTCCGGACCACCTCCCCGGCGGCCGTCGAGCGGACGATGGCGGAGGTCGCGTTCGGCTCCTTCGAGCGGCGGCTGGACGGCGGGTAGCCAGTGGCCGGTAGTCGTCAGCCGTCAACCGTCGACCGAGACGAGATGCGGCTCCAGCACCGTCGCCTCGTCGGGGTGGGTCGCGCTGTAGGCCGCCCAGTCCCGGTGGCCGAACTCGAAGACGATCTCGCAGGGCCACTCGACGGTCCCGTCGGCGGCCTCGAGCCGGGACTGTATCGCCGCGGCCTCTTCGGCGTCGAGCAGCGCGTCGCTGGTCGCGTCGACGAACTCGCGGAAGGCCTCGTACGACTCGACGTCGAGGTCGGCGCGGTAGATGAGCCGAGGGTCGTCGCCGACGGCCGTCTCGTCGTTGCCGTCGGAAGGGGGCGTCCGTGTCGCTTCCGGCCGGGTGCCCCGACCGAAGTAGAAGACGAACCGCCGGCCCGTCCACCGGAACGGCCCGTGGTCGCACTCGGGATCGTCCGGGAAGCACCGCCACGGGAACGTCGCCCGGCAGTCGAGACACCGGAACCGGGAGACGGTGTCCGTCCCGACGGGGTCGTCCCGCTCGAACCCGCCCGCCGGCTCGACGACCGCACACCGGGGGCAGTGGGCTGGCCCGCGTTCGTCGCTCACGTCCGTTCTACCGTCGCGAGGAATTTCGTGTTTTCGCTCGCCGGCACGCGGGTCAGAATAGAACCCGACCGGCGAGGTGCTCGAGCCGCCGGCCCAGCGACGACCACTCCTCGACGACGGCCAACTGGTGGAAGTACGAACGGTCGGCGTCGACCGGGCGGCCGTCAAGATCGGGCGACGCGAGATAGACCCCCAGCACGGGGAAGGTGACGGCGTCGAGTTCGGCCGTGTAGGCGGCCGCGTCGTCGGGCTGTCCGTCGGTGACGACGACGGCGAACGGGTTCTCGGCGTCCCGGAGTCGCGTCCGCACGAGCGCCAGCGCGGTCGACAGTGGGGTGCCGCCGCCCGCCTGCCCGGTCAGCACGCGCTCGCGGGCCTCGCGGGCCGTCTCGGCGCCCGTCTTGACGAGCCGTACCTCCGACCCGTGGACGTCGAGCAGCGTCACGGCGACGCCGACTGACTCGAGAGCGGCGACGGCCGTCAGCGCCCCCGTCTCGGCCGCCGTGACCGCGCCGTCGCCCATCGACCCCGAGCGGTCCAGCACGACGATGCAGCTGTACTGCCGTTCGTCGCCGGCCTCCGTCCGGGCGAACACGTCCGGCCGGCCGCGGGCCGCGGCGACGAGCCGGGAGCGGTCGAACTCTCCGCGCCGGCGGCGGGACCGCTCGACGTCGCGCCGCTGCTCCCGGAGGCGGCTCCGGAACCGGCGGGCGAGCCGCCCGGCGTCCCGCCGGACAGTCCGCCAGCGGTCCGCGGCGTGTCCATCGCCGCCGGTCACAACGCGGAGCGACGCGCCGTCGAGGTCGGCCCGCTTGAGCGCGTCGACGAACCCATCGAGTTCGGCGAGCCGCGCCTCGGCCCTGTCGAGTTCGGTCGCCTCGGCGGCCAGCTCCTCGCGGTACCGCTCCCGGATCGCCGCCTGCGTCCGGTCGTCGGCCGGCCTCGGCGTTTCGTCCGCTCCGTCTGCGGACCCGGGCTCTGCCGGCTCGCCCTCGGCGTCGGCCCCCGACTCGCCCGGCAGTCGGCCGGCCCCGGGGTACGGCGACGCCTCGGCCCACTCGTCGTCCGGGTCGTCGCCGGCGGTGTCGCCCTCGGCGTCGGGCTGCTCGCGGCGCGTCTCCGGCGGGTCGTCGCCGACGTGGTCGCCCGGGTCGGCGACGCGGGTGACCTGGCTGGTCACCTCCCGGGCGACCGTCTCCCGCGGGAGCTCCCGGGCCGACCGCGTCTCCCGGCCGAACTCGCCGGCCGTGTCGTCCGGCTTCCCCTCTACGGGGGCGCCGGCACCGGGGTCGGGCAGGACGTCGGCGTCGGTCGCCCGGGCGGCGCGGTCGGGGCGACCGTCGGTGCGGACGGTTCCGTCGGCGTCGAGCAGCCGTGCCAGCTCGCTCGCGCCGGCGCCCGACGCCGTCGCGTCGTCCAGCGCGTCGCGGAGGGCCGTCCAGAACGACCAGACGTGCCGGTTGCGGGCCGCGGGCTCCGGCTCGGACAGCACCCGTCGGACCGTCCGCCGCATCACTGGGATGAACTCCTCCAGCACGCGGCGGTCCCGCAGCGACGCCATCCGCAGCGCGGCGTCGTCGTCGCCGAGCCGCCGGAACCGTCCGCTGTCGTAGATGGCCATGTCCGCGAGCCCGCAGACGACCGCGTGGAAGAAGCTGAACCGCCGGCGTCCGTCGTGGCTCTCGTGACCGAACGTCCCCGTCTCCAGCAGGTTCGCGTTCAGCAGGTCGAGTTCCGTCGCCACCGCGTACCGGTGGCGGAGCTGTCGCTCGACGGCGCCGTCCTCGAGGGTGTTCCAGATCCGGGCGAACAGCCGGCGTCGGTCGGGGTCGACGTCGGCGAGCAGGTCGTGGAAGCCGTCGACGTCGGTGTACAGCAGGTGTCCCATCTCGTGGACGACCAGCGCCTCCTGCACCGCCAGGTCGAACACCCGCCGGCGAAGGTCGGTCACCGGCTGGTCGAACGCCCGCGTCGTGACCGCGATGGTCGGCCGGTCGCCGTCGTACTCGGTGACCGCCGTCCGCAGCGTCTCCGAGAACCGAACCGTCGGCCGGTCGGTGGCCAGGAGTCGGGCGTACGTCTGGAGGTAACGGCGCCGCTTCTCGGACTCCCGGAGGGTTTCGGCCTCGCCGACCCCGAGCCGCTCCCGTATCGCCTGCGTCGACGTCGACCCGGTCAGTCGCACGTCACGCCCACCGCGTCGAGTCGATCGCCTTCGCGACGGCGTTGCGGTCCTCGACGGTGGCCCGCGTCTCGAGCACCTGCTTCGTCGCCGCCGCCGGCGTCATGTCGAACTCCGACACCAGTCGGCCGACCTTGATGACGGCCCGGTGGGACGTCGGCGTCGCGATGTCGCGGTCCCGGTAGCTCGCCCGGAGGTTCGCGGCCAGCTCCGTCAGCCGCTCGGCGACCTGCTCGTCGCGCTCGACGCCGCGCCGGAGGTCGGTCGTCTCGTACAGCAGCCGCCGCTCGTCGGCCGGCTGGAGGTAGTCCAGCGTCAACTCCCAGAACCGTGACCGGAAGGCGTCGTTGAGCGGGCTGGTCCCGGCGTACCGCGGCGGGTTCATCGTCGCGACGAACCGAAACGACGGGTGCGGCTCCAGCACCTCGGCGGTCGACTTTACGACCAGCCGGCCGTCGCGCTCGGTCAGCCCGTGCAGCGGCATCGTCGCCGCCGGGCCGGCGGCGTTCAGCTCGTCGGCCACGAACGTCCAGCCGTGCTCGACCGCCCGGTAGAGGATTCCCGGCGTGAACGCGAAGGCGTGTTCGGCGCCGACCAGCTCGGCGGCCTCGCCGACGGTCACGTCGCGGTCCTCGGCCAGCCGCTCGACGCGGGCGATGCGGGTCTCCTCGGCCGTCTCGTCGGGGGCGTACTCGCCGACCAGATCGGCGTACGTCGTCCCCGAGCCGAAGTTGACGCGAACGAGCGGCCTGTTCGTTCGCGCACAGAGCTGTCTGACCAGCCGGTTCTTGCCGACACCCGTCTCGCCGGTCAACAGCAGCGCGTACTCCTCGTCGGCGAGGAACCGACCGGCCAGCTCGACGTCGGAGCTGCCGTCCCGGACCTCTCGGTCGACGTACGTGTGGTCCGTCTCGGGGACGAGCGGGTGATCCGGGTCGTCCAGCACCGGCAGTCCGTGAAACGTCTCTCCGGTCGGGCTCCCGGCGGGCCGCGTCAGCCCCGAGATGGCGACGTCGGCGGCGTCCCCGCCGGCCGACACCGCCCCGTTTTCGCTCATCGGGGGACGTACCGGTTCGGCGAATAAAAACCTCCGTGGACGCCGCGGGGCCGCCGCCCGGCAGCGACGCTCACAGCGCGACGAGACACTCCTCGATCTGTCGCCGGACGGCCTCGACGACCGCGCCGCCGGTCCCGGCCAGCCGGACCAGCGGCGGCAGGGCCGACACCACCCCGGCGTCGACTGAGAGGAACTGCTCCGAGACGCCGGCCGTCCCGTCGCCGATGTCCGGGACGAGCCCGCAGCTGGCCTCCGTCGCGAGCACGATCGTCGACCCGGAATCGAACCACTCGTGGGCCTTAGCAAGGGCCTCCTCGTGACGCCCGGCGATGACCAGCCGCTTCACCCGACAGAGTTGCCGGTGACAGGCGACGCCGACCCGGAGCGAGTCGTCGTCGGTCGCGACCGCGTCGTAGCGCTCGAGCGCCGTCTCGAAGTCGCCGCGCCGCTCCGCTCGCCGGGCGGCCGCGACCGTCTCGATGGCGTCCAGTTCCCGGAGCTGCAGCGACCCCTGCGGCGCCGCCGCCGCCTCGGCGCGCGCCGCCTCGGCCGCCCGGCGGACCGTCCCGTAGTCGGCCGCCTCGAAGGCGAGCCGCGCCCGCGTCTCGTGCTCGCGGCAGCGGTGGGTACGGATTGTGCCGGCGACGGCGGACTCGATTTCCTCGGGCGAGGCGCGTCCCGTCGGCGCCATCGTCGCCGGCTCGAGCCGCTCGAACAGCCGGCGCGCGGCGACGTGGAGCCGCCGCCGACTCGCCGGCTCGTCGACCGCGTGGGCCGCGTGCCGGACGGCCTTGCTGAGGTACTTGACGAACCGGGCGGCGTCGACCGACCGGACTGCGGTAGCCGCCCGTGCGTACTCGTCGGCGACGGTCCACCAGGCCGGCTCCGGCCGCCCCGCGCGGGTCGACAACCACCGACCGCCGCCGGCCTCGATGGCCCGTGCGAGATGAAGATACGACTCGACGTACGCCGCCCGCTCGGGGTCCCCTGCGTACGGCGCGACGTCACACAACAGTTGCAGGTGACGCCGCGCCAGGATGAACTCCGCCCGGGTGACGTCGTCGTCACCGTGTCGGTACGCCTCGACGTCGCGCGTCGCCGTCAGGTAGAGGTAGCCGCAGATGGTTTCGACCGACGGGGCGTCGTGAACCGCCGCCTCGTGGAGCCGGCGCTTCTCGGGGTCGACGAACGACCGTTCGGCGGCGGCGGCGAGATAGCCCGGCGCGCTCCGCTCGCCGTCGACCGGGGGGTCCGGTGTCGGAACCGTCTCGGCGTACGTGGCCGCCGCCGCCGACAGTCGCTCCGTCGGCGTTCCCGCCGCGAGCGTGACCTCGGTCAGCCACGCGCGAGCGACGTACTCGACGGCGGCGTACTCCCCGGACGGGACGGCCGACAGCAGGTCCGCGAGTGTCTCGCGGGTCCCGACCGGCGTCTCGACCTCGTCGTAGAGGTGTTCGACCGTTGTCTTGACCACTGACAGCAGGGTCGGGACGGTTACCTCCAGCGTGCCGAACCGCCGCCTGCGGCCGGCGAGTTCCCGCAGCGTCGACACGGAGTACGCCCGGCCTCGCGGGCTGTCGCCGAGGATCATGTTCTTCAGGCTGCGGTCGAGTCGCTCCTCGAGCCGTCGCCGGACGGCCGCCGTCGGCCCGCGGTCGAGGAACACCCGCCGTAGCTCGACGTACTCCTCGAACGACAGCGACCGCTGTGCGTTGCCCCGCAGCGCCGAGTAGAAGCCGACTTCGTCGTCGTAGTCGGCCGCGAACCGCTCGTACAACTCCGGGTCCGCAACGAGCGCGGCGGCCTGCTCGGCAGGGTCCGTCGCGCGATTCATCGGGATACCCGGTCTTGGACACCGGCGGTTAACTGCCCTTCGTCCCGCCGGGGTCGGCCGCATCGTCGGGTGCGAATCCGTGTAGACGGGAGACCGCTGCTGCCGGTGGGCGCCGAGCAGGGTCAGAACCGCAGGCGAGCGACGGCGGGTCGACCGTCGCCGACGGGGACGGTTCACCGCGGCGAGCGATCGAAGGGCCGCCACCCGTCGGGCTGGCCCGGGAGCCCACGGGCCCGCAGTTCGGAGCCACCGTCGCCGTCCCGGACCTCGATGCGGCCGCCGCAGAACTGCGACAGCGTCCGGATGGCCTGCTCGTCGTGGCTTGCGGGATCGAGGAGAAACGCCCCGAGTCCGCCGACGCTGTCGATACGGCCGACGAGCGTGTGGACGAACCGCGAGACGGTCCGGAGGTCGCCGAACGACAGCAGCGTCGACAGTGAGAATAGCCCGGTCCGGACGCGCTCGATACCGTCGCCGTCGAAATCGACGTAGACGTCGGAAAAGCGCATCCCGATGCCGGTGAGATCCGCCGGCCCGGACACCGGTAACACCTGCGCCAGGACGTCGTCGTCCTCCTGGCCGACGCAGTCGAGGATGGCGGTGCGGTCGTCGCTGACCTGGATGCCGAGCCGCTCGCAGTCGGCGGCGACCCGCTCGGCCCGCCGGTTCGTGGTGACGACGATGGCGCCCTCGCCGGCCGGCCCGGCCAGCAGCCGCAGCCCCAACTCGCGGGCGCCCTCGTGCCGCGGCCCGGTGACGAGGACGGTCGTTCCCGGCCGGATATCGTCGAGCGGGAGCCGGTCGAAGGCGTAGGCGTCACCCATCGTCGCCTCCCGTCTCGCGGAGCCGGCGACGCAGCTCCAGTTGCTCCATCGTCTGGCCGGCGAACAGCGACAGCAGCTCCCGGTCCCGTCCATCGAACTCCCGAGACTCGCCGTCCTGGAGGCAGAACGTCCCGATTGCCCGGCCGTCCGGCGCCGTCAGCGGCGCCCCCGCGTAGAACCGTATCTCCGCGGCCGCCAGCGTCTCGTTGTCGCTGAACCGCGGGTCAGCCGTCGCGTCCTCGACGACCGTCACGCCCTCTTCGAGGATGGCGTACGTACAGATGGTGTCCTCGCGGTCCAGGGAGTCGACGTCGGCGCCGTGACAGGAGAGGAACCGCTCCTCGTGGCTGTCGACGAGACCGACGGCCGCCGAGTCGACGTCGAACTGCGCGGCGGCCAGCTCGGTCAGCCGGTCCAGCGACGCCGACAGCGCCGCCGGGTCGGTCGCGTACCGCGACAGCGTCGCCAGCCGCGCGTCCTCGTCGTCCGGCAGCGGGTAGGCCGTCTGACTCCGGAAGGCGAGGCTGTGCTCGACGATCTCGACCAACCGGTCGGCCGACCCCGGGTCGTCCTTGCGGACGTACTCGGCGATCACTTCGCCGAACGCCTCCGTGTCCATCTCCCCGATGCCCGCGTCGGTGTAGAGCACGCAGGCGGTATCCGGCGACGCGGCCCGCGTCTCTCGGACCAGCTCCAGCCCGCTGCCGTCGGGGAGATCGTACTCGGTGACCAGACAGTCGACCGGGCCGACCTCCTCGAGGGCCTCCCGGGCCGCGCCGGCGGAGTCGACCCCGTGGGTCCGGAATCCGCCCGCCTCCAGCGCGTCGCGAGCCGCCGACAGCTCGTCCGTGTCGGGGTCGGTACAGAGTATCACTCGGAGAGCTCGGACCGGGTGAGTCAAAAGCCTACCGGCAAAATCGGCCGACATACGGCCGCTGGCCTGCGTCCGACCGCCGGTCACCGCCAGGAGACGCAGGCGACCGCCCTGCCCCCGGCGCCGGGACCTGGAGGCCGCGGAGACCGGCGACGAACCGCTCGGCGACCCGGGTGTCGGCGTAGCGGGCCACCTCACCGGAGGAACGAGTAGATCGCCGCGACGGTCTCGGCGAGCATCACCGCCGTGGACAGCACCGGTTCGAGGAGAGGTCGGGACGAAACGTCCGGTGGCCGTCGAGCCAGACCCAGCCGAGTACCGCGAGAAGCAGCACGTTTCCCGCCGCGAGAACCGTCGCGATCGTGACCGGACCGGACGAACCCACGCCCGTGCTCTCTCCCGTGAATTGAACCCCACTTTATCGACCGAGCCTTGGAGTTTCCTGCCGGACCTGTACCGGCGACCGAAGCGTCGCCGGACCGGGCGGCTCAGTCGTCGGCCGCCGCGGCGTCGTCGGTCAGCGCCCGCCGGGTCGTCGGCGCGAGCGTCGCGACGACCGCCTCGCCGGCCCGCTCCCGTTCGATGACGCCGCGCTCTTCGAGCCGCGAGAGGTGGTGTGAGGCCGTCGAGACCGCCCGGTCGGTCGCGGCCGCGACGGTCGCCGTCGCGGCGGGTTCGTTGGCGGCGACCGCCCGCAGCACCGCCGCCGTCGCGTCGGCGCCGAGCACCCCCGCCAGCTCGGCGTCGATGTCGGCGGGCGCGAACCGGTCCGTCCCGGCGACGGTCGCGCCGCCGACCAGCCCCGCGTCTCGGAGTACGCCGACGTGGTACTTGACCGTCGACTTCGCGACACCGACGGCCGTCGCGATGGCGGAGAGACTCGCTCCGGGCGACGATTCGATGGCCTCGAACACCGCCGCCCGCGTCGGCTGCTCGAGGACGCCCTCGGTGTCGGTCCGGCTGAGGCTGCCGGACGACGCCCCGAGCCGGACCGTGTCAACGGTCGCGCCGCCAGGGCCGCCAGGGCCGCCGAGCCCGCCCACGCCGCCGGCCGCCGCGTGCGAGGCGTCCCGCTCGGCCGCGTTCGCGCCGCTCGCGGCCGCCGGGACCGCCAGCGCGGCCGTCAGACAGACGACGAGAATCCCCAGGAGTAACCGTCGGTCCATGGAACCGCTCGACCGCCGGGTCGTGTATGCCTTTCGACCTGTGGCGACGTCAGTCGCCGCCGGCCGCCTGCCCCGTCGGCTCCTCGACGGTGCCGGCCAGCCGGCGGTGGAGCCGCGGGATGACCCGCGAGTCGAGGGCGTACGGCCCGCTGCCGGTCACCAGTAGCGCCGAGGAGAGCCCGAACAGCGTCACGTGCGCGAGCACGGGGTCGTTCGGCAGGCCGAACAGCGTCGTCGTGAAGAGGACGAATCCGACGGCCGCGGCCCCGCGGGTGAAACAGCCGGCCACGAGCAGGACGCCGACGGCCAGCTCCGCGAGGCCAGCGCCGAACACCCACAGCTCCGGGGCGACCGGAACGATCGCCGTGAGGTCGTACTGCTCGACGACGGCGAGCCCGCGGCCCGGCTGGAGCCACTTCTGGGTGACGCCGAGGTAGGCGAAGTTGAGCCCGAGGCCGACCCGGACGACCGTCGGTACGATCTCGTGGGTCAGCCCGGCCCGGTCGAACAGTTCTCCCGGCGTCGGCGCGTCGCGGAACCGGCTCAGGGCGGTACCGTCGGTCACCGTGATGCGCTGCAGGAGCATGTCCGCCGACGGCTGACCCGGCCCGAGCGCCACGATGGCCAGCAGGCCGGGGACGTACTCGCTGGCCAGCAGCATCGTCGGGAAGTGTGTGGCCAGCCCGACGAGGTACGCGATCAGTCCGACGGCGGCGACGAGCCGCGTTGCCAGCCCGAACAGCAGCATGAAGCCGACGAACACCTGCAGCAGCCGCGCCTCGACCGGGACGCTCGGCGAGAAGTAGTAGCCCGCGAACCCGGCGCCGACCAGCGGTAGTCCCATACTCAGCCGGAGCATCCACGGCAGGTACGGCCGGTAGGACCGCAGCGTCCGGATGCCGACCCGGACGTCGGTCAGCCGGTCGGCGTACCGCAGGTACGCGACGGCGGTCCCGGCCGCCGCGGCGCCGCCGCCGGCCAGCAGCAGTAGGTTCAGCGGCGCGGCGGCCACGCCGCCGAGGAGCTCCGCGAACGATTCCGAGCCGGCCGGGGCGTCGGTGACGTAGTCGACGTGGGCCGACGCGACCCCTGTGCCCCCGCAGGCGGCGGCCGAAAGCACCACGAGCAGCCGTGCGAGCCGCTTCATACGTCCCCTTCCGGCGAGCGTGTCTTCACCTTTGCGACACGTCCCGGCGGTAGTGTTCAGATAAGAGACCGAGAGAACAGAACACGGGAGAAAGTCCTCGGCGCTTTCGACTTCTGCTCGCGGGCCGGAGGCCCGCTCGCACGGCCCGAGGCGACGGAGTCGCCTCGCCGCCCGCGACTCGCTGTCATTCGAGAGAGCGGAGCTCTCTCGTGGTAACGAAAGACGGCTCCGTGAGCCGTCTTTCGAACCACGCGCTTCGGGCGCGGTGCGCCCTGCAGTGTTCTCGCGCGGCTGCGCCGCGCGAGCGGCCCGAGGGAGCCGCAGGCTCCCTCGCTGCTTGCGTCGTCGGGGGTCGTCGAGAGCGCCTCGCCCTTTCAGTCCGCCAGGAGTCGGGGTCGTAGCCGGCAGAAACTGGCTTGTCAGTCGGTTCTTATCTGAACACCGCCCGTCCCGGCCCGCGGGACCGGGGGGTCCCCTTCGACGACCGGCGGCGTGCCGCCGGCGCGGCGGTCACCCGTCGAAAAAGCCCTCGATACCGTCCAGCTCGAGGGCGAACTCGGGGGTGAACGCCGCCGCGGGCGTCTCGAAGCCGGTCCGGTCGCCGGCGAGGACCCGCTCGGCGGCCGTCGTGGCGGCGTCGACCGTCAGGGCGTACGGCTCGGGCGTCCGGAGCCGAGTGACGACGGTCCGCTCGCCGTCGGTGGCCTCGCCCCAGACGTAGCCGACGCCGGCCTCCCGTTCGGCGGCCGAGGGGCCGACGGCCGCCCCGGCGACCGACCGCAACACGCGTCCGACCGGCTCGGCGCCGAGCAGCGGCAGCAGCGGCCGGGCGAGCCGTAGCGCCCGCTCGACGCCCTCCGGTATCGCCGTGTACACCTCGACGTTCTCGATGCCGGTCGTGTAGTAGGCCGTCGAGACGTCGCCCCACGGAACGGTGACGGCGTTGCGCTCGCCGCGGCCGAAGTCGACGTACCGGCTCCGGTGGGCCAGCGGCACCTCGACGACCTCGCCGTCGCGGCGGACCCGGCCGCCGGCGCCGGCGTGTTCCAGCGCCGAGGCGAGGGTGCCGCCGGAGACACCACCGTCGACATCGAAGCCGAGCCGAAGGGTCGTCGCCGCCGGGTGCCGGTCATGGAGGTGACCCGCCAGACAGTCCGTCGGCACGACGTCGAAGCCGACGCCCGGCAACAGACAGACGCCGGCCCGCTCGGCCTCGCGGTCCCGCTCAGCGAGCGCCTCGAACACCGACAGCTCGCCGGCGATGTCGAGGTAGTCGACCCCCGTCTCGATGCAGGCGTCGACCAGCGGTTCGGCGGTGTCGACGAACGGCCCCGCGCAGTTGAGGAGGACATCGACGTCGTCGAGACGGGAGGCGGCGGCGTCGACGGCGAAGGCGCGGCCCGGGCAGCCGAGTCGCTCGGCGAGGTGCTCGACCCGGAGGTCGTCGCGGCCGGCGACGGCCGTCTCGAGGCCGCGGTCGACCGCCGTCTCGACGATCAACTCGCCGGTGTAGCCGTAGGCACCGTATACCAACAGCATACCCGGGGGCTCGCGCCGGGGCGGCAAAACCCCACCGGCGACCGCGCCTCCAGCCTCGGCCGCTCCGACGCGTGGCGTCGCGTCCGCCCCGGGTCGGCCCCACGCTCACCCGCCGGCCAGCTCCCGGGAGACCCGGTCGCCGTCTCGGGTGCCGCGGTCGGTGACGGTGGACCTGCCGTCGCAAGCGCCGGCGTTCCCGACCCGGTCCGGCTCCAGCGGCGTGTCCTCGACGCCGATTCGGGTCGTGTCAATCGTGTCGCAACACCGCCCGAGGATCGCCGTCGGCGCGACCGCGCGGGCCCGTCCGGAGATGTTCGCCCGAAGCTCGTACGCGACCGTCGGCCGTCTCCGGGCGTCCTCGACCCGGACCTCGAGGCCCGAAACCGAGAGCCCCAGGAGCCGCCGTCGAAGCGCCGCTGCTCGACGGTCGCTCGGTCGGGAAGGTCGGGGTCGGCTAACCGACACCGACGCCGGTCGGGATACCGACGTCGCAGTCGGAGCTCGACGGGGCGCCGGCCGGCCCCCCACCCCGACCACGACCCCGACCACCGAGACGGCGGGCAGCGCCGCGACGACGAGTAGCCCGCCGACCGCGACCGGCGCGTAATCGGCCCATTTCGTGCCATCGTACGGTGCCGACCGCCGGAGTAGCACCGTCGATCCATGTCGGCATCGGAGGACACCGACCGGTTATACCGGCGATACGGACGGGGAAGACATATACGTGGTCCCGTCACCACATGGCGACCGATGGTCCCACACACGCGACGGCGTCTCCTCCAGGCAGCGGCGGCGACGACGGCGGCCCTCGCGGGCTGCAACGCACTCTCCGACGAGGAGTCGAGTTCGGGCCGGGGCTCCGAGGGCGGCACAACTCTCCCCGGCGGTAGCTCGACCGACAGCCCCGAGACGCTTCTCGTGCGGGCCGACACCGCGACCCGTCCGATCCGGCTCGGCGATTCCGACGAGGAGACGCCGGACCGGGGCGAGCGCCGCCGCCGACGGCGGGAGATCGAAATCGTCGACTCCGAGGCAACCGCCGCGGAGCTGACGACCGCCGACGGAATCGACGGCGCCGACGTCGAGGCGTTCGTCGCGGCGACCGACTTCGACGCCGAGACGCTGCTACTGCAGACGAGTCGGCCGGAGGCATGCTACCGGCTCCGACTGTGCGGCGTCTCGTGGACGGACAGCGAGGTCCAGACCGACTATGTGCAGCGGCTCCGGCCGTACGACGAGCGGTGTGCCGCCGACGAGACCGTCTTCGAGTCGCGGCTCGTCCGGATTCCGGCGGCGATCGACGCCGACTCGGTCAGCTCCTACGGCTCCGGCGTCAGCGCCGGCGGCAGCTGCGACGAGCGGGTCGCCGGCGCCGAGGGGTCGGCCGGCTCCGGGCCGGCCACGCCGACGCCGACCGACGGGGGTAAGGAGTGATGCCGCGGCGATCGACGACCCGACGGGCGTTCGTCGCCGCGGCGGGGGCGGCTGCCCTCGCCGGCTGTAGCGACGTCGGCTCGGGTGGGCGGTCGGACGAGGAAATCTCACCGACCGAGCTGCCGGACGTCCCCGACGAGGGCGAGGCGGTGCCGGTCGTCGGCGACGACCTCCCGGTCGACATCGAACGCGACCACCTCGCCGACGCGGCCGGCCGCGTGACCGAACTGTTGGAGCCGCTGCCGCTGCCGCTCGGCCCCGGGGCGGTGCCAAACGGCGTCGTCCGCGAGGAGCTGGCGACCGCAGCGGCCGAGGCGCGGTCCGGCGTCGAGACCGCCCGGTCGTCGCCGACGCGTCTGTCGGCGCTGGCGTCGCTGCGTCGCGCCCGTACCGAGGCCCGCTTCGCCGCCGAGGGGTGGGCCTTCGTCGAGGACGGCCGGACCGCGGCGGCCCTCCGCGAGGAGCTGGCGGCGACCGCCGACGAGGCCGAAACGTTCCGCGCGGACCGCGAGTACGTCGGCGACGACCCCGTCCGTGCGGCCGTCGTCCATGCTCGGATCGAGCGGTACCTGGATCGCGCGGCGGACCGGGACGGGCCGTCGGCGGTCGAGCGGTCCAACGACCTGTTGACCGTCGCGGAGTGGGGCGACCACGCCGAGTCGGCGCGGGCACACCTCTCGGACGCCCGGTACCTCGACGACCGGTTCACGACGTCGCTGTCTTCGAGCCGCGACCTCGGGTCGACGTTCGCCGACGCGGCCGACGCGCTCCGGGGGACGCTCCGGGAGCGCCGGCGCGAACTCCCGTCGCCGCCGACCGACGGCGGCGACCGGGACCTCGCCGTCGACGTCCAGTACCGGCTCCGGAGCGACGCCGACTCCGCCGTCGACCGCGTCCTCGACGCCGACCGACCGGCGACGGCGGTGCTGAGGGCGGTCGAGGGGCTGGTCGACGTTCTCGCCTACGGCCGGATACGGCGTCGGGCCGACGAGGAGGGCGACCTCCGACCGCAGGACGGTGCCGACGTCCGGCGGGTGCGGTCGGCGGCACTGGAGGCGGTGCCGGCGGCCCTCGAGACGGCACCGCGGCCGGCGCTGGGCCGCGAGGTCCTATCAGACATCGCCGAGCGGCTCACCGTCGCCGACGACGAACTACGGCGGACCCGTCGGGCCGTCCGGCCGGCGGCGCTGGACGACGCGGTGCGGCGATATTTAGCCGCGACGGCCCGGGCGAGAAGCGTCCCGGAGGCGACCGAGCGGGTCGCGGCGACGCTAACGGGCTGAGCGACGGCAGACGTCTCGGCCCCCTTGCGACAGCATCCGTCGCCGGCCGGCCGACGGCCCGCCGGACGTCAGTCGTACTGCGAGCAGACCCGACGGAGTCCCTCGCGGAAGCCGATCTCCGGCGCCCAGCCGGTCGCCTCGCGCATCTTCGTGGCGTCGGCACAGGTATCGTGGACGTACACCGACTCGGGAATAGGGTTGTCGACGTACTCGGGGGCGACGTCGGTCCCCAGTTCCTCGTTTATGAGTTCGACGACCGTGTCGAACGAGTAGGCATCGCCGGTGCCGAGGTTGTAAATCCCGTTGAGTTCGTGGTCGGCCGCCAGCGCGAGCCCCCGGACGACGTCGTCGACGTGGGTGAAGTCCCGGGTCTGCGTGCCATCGCCGTACAGCTCCGGTCGGCGGCCGTTGGCGACGTCGTCGGCGAACTGCGCGATGACGTTGGCGTACTCGCCCTTGTGTGCCTCGGCGCCGCCGTAACCCTGGTAGACGGAGAAAAAGCGCATCCCGGCCGTCGAGAGACCGTAGTGGTTCGAGAAGTACTCCGCGTAGCGCTCGCGAGCCAGCTTCGAGGCCTCGTACCCCGTATTCACCTCGACGGGCATCTCCTCCGGCGACGGCTCGGTCCGGCTGCCGTAAATCGAGGACGTCGAGGCGTAGACCACCGTCTCGCAGCCGTCCCGGCGGGCCTGCTCGACGACGTTGACGAACCCCTCGACGTTGACGCGGGCGCCCATCGTCGGGTCGTCCTCGTGCATCGCGTAGGAGGACAGCGCCGCCAGGTGGTAGACGACGTCGACGTCCGTCGGCAGGTCGCCGTCGAGGACGCTCGCCTCGCGGTAGTCGACCGCCGACTCGAGGTTCGCCGGCGTGCCGAGGTGTCCGTCGTCGACGACCACGACCTCGTTGTCGGCCGCGAGCGCGTTCGCGAGGTTCGATCCGATGAAGCCGGCGCCGCCGGTGACGAGTACTCGTCGTCCCTGCATATCTCGGGCGGACGTTCGCCGACGGGCGTCATTAAGCCCGGGGTCCTGCGCCGCTGGCGGTTGCGACGAACTGGACGCCGTCGCTGAGCGTCCGGAGGACCGTCCTGCGGGAGACCGTGCGCGGGTCACGAGACCGGGCGACGAAGG
This sequence comes from Halobacteriales archaeon QS_8_69_73, assembly GCA_003022945.1. Lineage (GTDB taxonomy): Archaea > Halobacteriota > Halobacteria > Halobacteriales > Haloarculaceae > Natronomonas. The sequence goes on from PXRZ01000032.1 coordinate 34,314, forward strand.
GTTCCACCCCCGGGCCGGCGGGCCATTTTATAAAAACTTGCCCCGACTTCGAGCCGAGAAGCGAATCATGGCTATTTATTACGGCATATCATCCGATTTAGTTGAGCTCGACGCTCGAGAGGACGTATGCTCAGAACGCTCCACGTCGCCGCGTTCGCCCTCGCGGCCAGCGGCTGTCTCGCCGCGCTGTGGCGGGTCCGGCGGGTGCCACACGATGGTATCCGCCGGGGGCTGGCGGGGCTGGTCGGCGCCTCCGGCGTCTGGGCGACGGCCGAACTGGTCACCTTTCTCCCGCTACCGCGGCCGGCCGTCGTCGTCGTCTACCAGGTCGGACTCGTCGCCGGCCTGACGACCGTCGGCGCGTGGCTCTACTTCTGTTCGGCGTACACCGGCCACGACTACCACCTCAACCCGCTCTACAGGCGGATCGCCGCCGCCGTGTTCGTCTGCGTCAGCACACTGAAGCTCACCAACGGGCTCCACGGCTGGTACTTCGAGCTGGAGGTGGTGACGACGCCGTTCCGGCATGCGAACATCGACCTGCTCGGGCTGCACTGGCTCACGACCACCGTCGCCTACTCGCTGACGGCCGTCGGAACCTACATGCTGTTCCGGACGTTCGTCCGGTCGAACATCGACACGACGGCGCTGACGGTGCTCGTCGGCCTCACCGTCGTTCCGGTGGTACCGAACGTCATGGCAGCCTTCTCGGTTCCGGGGCTGCTGGCGAATAACTACGAGCCGGCCGGGGTCGCCGTCTTCGCGCTCGGGGCGCTCTACGTCGTCGACGGGACGTTCGAGCGGGTGACCTGGACCAGCCACAGACAGCTGCTCAACAGCATCAACGACGCCGTGATCGTCGTCGACGGGAACGACGTCGTCCGAGAGTTCAACGACGCGGCGACGACGCTGTTTCCGGGCGTCGACGCCGGGTCGTCCCTGTCGGCGGCAGCGCCGGAGCTGGCCGCCCACGCCGGCGCGACGGCCGACGACACCGCCGACTCGCGCTTCTGCTCGGTCGACCGTGGCACCGGAACGCGACACTACCTCGTGACCGAGACGGCGATGACGATCGGCCCCGAACGGACCGGGCGGGCGCTGGTGGCGACGGATGCGACGGAGGCCGAGCGCCAGCGCCGGGCGGCACGGCGACAGTCCGACCAGCTCGAGGGGTTCTCGACGGCGGTGGCCCACGAGCTGCGGAACACGCTCAGTATCGCCGACGGCTCCGTCGACCTCGCGGCCGAGGCGGTGGCCGCCGGCGACGAGGAGGCCGCCGCCGAACACCTCGAGCGGACCGACGCGGTCACCGACCGGATGATCGGGGTCGCGGAGACGCTGATGCAGATGGCGCGGCTGAGCCAGCGGGTCACCGACCCGGCCACGCTGCGGTTCGAGCCGACCGTCCGGGAGGCCGTCCGGACGGCCGACGACCACGACGTGCGTCTCGCCGTCGAGGGAGACGGCCGCGTTCGGGCGTGTTCCGAGCGGTGGAGCGAGCTCGTCGGCTGTGCGGCGCGGCTGGCCGAGGAACTCGACGCGGCGGAGCTGGCGGCGACCCTGTCGGGCGACGAGGTCCGATTCCGGGTCGTCGGCGGGCAGCTGGACTGTGCCGACCCGTCGACGCTGTTCGACTACGGCGCGGTCCCGCACGCCGAGGCCGGGCTCGTGGGGCCGAACATCCGGGCACTGGCGCAGGCCCACGGCTGGGAGGTCGAGGCGACGGATCGAGACGCCGGAATCGAGATCCGCGTCTCGGGCGTGACGACGGAGCCCACCGCGGACGCCGACGGACGCGGGGCGACCGGCGACGACTGACCGCCACCGCCGGCGCCGGACCGACGGCCCGCGGTCGGCACGCTTAACCCGTGTCCCGCGAGACATCCAACCGTGTTCCCGCTCGGGCACGCGGCGTTCGCCTACCTGTCGTACGTCGGCCTCGCCGCCGCGACCCGCCGGCCGCTGCCCGTCCGCCGGGCGCTGGTGCCGCTGGCCGTCGGCAGCCAGCTCCCGGACCTGCTCGACAAGCCGCTGGCGTTCTACGGCGTGCTGGCCAGCGGGCGGTCGCTCGGCCACTCGGTTCTCGTCGCCGGCGTGTTCGTCGCCGGGGTGTGGGCGCTCGCGCGACGGGTCGACGGGACCGGCCGGGGGTGGCGACGGCCGCTCGAGCACGCACCGGCGGCCGTCGCGGTCGGCTACCTGTCGCACCTGCTCGGCGACTCCGTTGGGGCGCTGGCTGCCGGCCAGTATGGCGACCTAACGTTCCTGCTGTGGCCCGTCCTGCCGCCGACGGCGTACCCGGGCGACGCCGTCTCGCCGGTCGTCCGTCTTCTGGAGCTGTACCGGACCCCGCTGGCGCATCCCGAACTAGAGCTAATCCTGCTCGCCGCCGGCGTCTTCGTCGCGCTCGAGGCCCGCGAACGGCGGTCGGCGGCCCCGGACGCCCGGTAGACGGCGGCCTTGCAATGGTCGCTCGACGGTCTACCGGTCCACGCGGCCCTCGACCTCAACGTCGAACCGCCCCCGCCAGCGGTAGCGGCGGCCGCCCCAGACGAAGGTCCGGCGCGCCAGCGCGTAGCAGAGCAGCGGGAGGAAGGCGACGACCGAGGCGGCGCTCCAGAGAACGGCCGGACGGCCGACGCCGAGCGTCGCGTAGGCCGCGGCGGTCAGTGCCGTCACGAGGGCGACGCCGACGACCGGGGCGACGAGACAGACGGCGGTCAGCAGCGCGAGGACGGCGACGGCCTTCGCCAGCCCCCACGGCGCGAACCGCCGGAATATCTGCACGAACCGGACGTGCCGTTCGAGGGACGTCCGGAGCGAGCCGCCGACCGGGACGCGCCGCAGCCGGGGGCGCTGGGTCACCTCGAGGTGCTCCGACAGGAGGCCGTCGTCGCTCACCGTCCGCCGGAGCCGCCGCCGGACGACCGGGCCGTCGACGTCGGCGCGGTCGAAAATGAGCGCGCCGCCCCACGGCGTGTCGCTGCGGGAGAGCCCGAGCGTCCCCCAGGCGTACAGCGGCTCCAGCAGCCTTGACAGCGGGTCCCGGCCGACGAACAGCGGTAGCTCCGAGACCGGGCCGAGCCGCTCGTAGTCCGCCCGGAGTCGGTCGAGCCACGACGGCGGCCGGGCGAAATCGTCATCGGTCAGCACGAACCGGTCGTGGGCAGCCGCCTCCAGGCCCGCCGCCACGGCGTTGGCCTTCCCGGAACAGCCCTCCGGCTCGCCGGCGACGACGACGCTGGCGGCCGCCGGCAACTCGGCGTCGACGATGGGGTCGGCGCCGGTGTCGCAGACGACCAGCAGCTCGTCGTCGGGCGCCAGCAGCGCCGCCACCTCCCGACAGGCGCCGACGCCGTCGGTCGTCGGCAGGACGACGCTGACCGGCAGGCTCCGCGAGCGACGGGCGGCCGTCACCGCGCCACCACCTCGACGCCGTCGGCGGTCACGCGGTAGCGCCGGCCGGCCCACTCGACATCGGTGACGACCATCCCGATCGCGAGGAGCAGCGGTATCAGCAGAACGGCAGGGTAGGCGAGCGCGGCGTGCCACCGGAGCTGGCCGGCCGCCGAGAGAGCGACGCCGACGGCGGCCGTCGCGACGACCGCGGCCGGAAGCGGCGCGAGCACGGCGGCGGCGGCGATGGAACACCACAGCGCGAACTCCGCCGTCAGGCCGCCGTCCTTGTGGACGTGGTCGGCCCGGAAGTACCGCAGCAGCCGGTCGGAGACGCTCTTCAGGTCGCCGTCGACGGCGACCGTCGCGTCCAGCTCCGGGTCCCGGCGGCACCGCCGGAGGTGGTCGTCGAGGACGAGATCGTCGCTCAGACAGCGCCGCAGGTCGGCGACGAGCGCGTCGACGCCGTCCTCGAGGTCGGAGCGCCCGAAGGCGACGCCGCCGCCCCACGGGAAGGCCTCGCCGTCCCCGCGGCGCTCGACGAGGAGCGTCCGGACGACGAGCACTTGCAGTAGCGCCGGCTTGGCGAGGTGCCACCAGCCGCCGCCGACGAACTCCGGCAGCAGCGTCGTCGGGCCGTGGCGCCGGCTCTCCGTGACGAGACGGTCGAGCCACCCGGGCGACCGATCGAAGTCGTCGTCGGTCCAGACGAACCGGTCGTTCTCCGCCCGTTCCATTCCCGCCGCGAGGGCGTTGGCCTTCCCCGAACAGCCCTCCGGTTCGCCGGCGACGACGATCTCGACCCCGTCCGAAGTGTCACGGTACGCGACGGGGTCGGCCTCGGTATCGCAGACGACCAGCAGTTCGTCGCCCTCCGCGAGTCCGGCCCGCAGCTGCTCGCAGGCCGGGCTCCACTCCGTCGTCGGCAGCAGCACGCTCGTCGGCTCCCTGTCGCTCACGTCGTACGGACCGACGGCCGGCGGACGGAAATGGATTGCTCGTCGGTGCCGCCCGCCGTCGGAGCCGACGACCGGCGGCGACGAAATAGAACGGAACGATCCGGAGTGGAACGGGCGGCACGGAACGAGCGGCACGGGCCGACGGCACCTCTAAGGCGGGGGCGGCCCTACCGGCGGTCGATGGAGTACGCCGACGCGGTGGCGGTCTACCGGGAGCTCGACGCGACGGACGCGGACCTCGAGAAGATCGAGACGCTGGCCGAGGCACTGGCGGCTGTCGACGACGACGAGCTGGGACCGCTGGTCGGGACGGTCCGGGGGAAGGTCTTCGAGCCGTGGGTCGACGCCGACCTCGGGGTGTCCTCGAGCCTGACGGCCGAGGCCATCGAGACGGCGACGGGCGTGTCGGCCGAGGAGATCGAGTCCGTCTGGCGGGAGTCCGGCGACCTGGGCGACGCCGCCGCCTGGGCGGTCGATCACGCCACCCAGCAGTCGCTGTTCTCGGAGCCGCTAACCCTCAGGCGGGTCCATGACGACCTGCGGGAGCTGGCCGACTACGAGGGCTCGGGCAGCCAGGACCGCCGCGTCGACGAGGTGGCGGGGCTGCTGTCTGACGCCGACCCGGAGGAGGCCCGCTATCTCGTCCGGACCGCACTGGGGCATATGCGGCTGGGCGTCGGCGACGGAACGACCCGGGAGGCCGTCGCCGCGGCCTTCCTCGACGGCGACGAGGCCGCCGCGGCCGTCGAGCGCGCCCACCAGGTGACAAACGACCTCCGGCTCGTCGCCCGGACCGCCCGCGACGAAGGTCGAGCGGGGCTCGACGACCTTGAGGTGGAGCTGTTCCGGCCGGTGCAGATGATGCTCGCGAAGAAGGCGGAGGGCCTGGAGGACGGCGTCGAGAGCGTCGCCGACGACCCCGCGTCCGTCCGGGCGGAGTACAAGTACGACGGTGCCCGCGTCCAGGTGCACGTCGACGGCGACCGTGTCGAGGTGTATACCCGGCGGCTGGAGACGATCACCGAGCAGTTCCCCGACGTCGTCGCGGCCGTCCGCGAGCACGTCACCGCCGAGCGCTGTCTGCTCGACGGCGAACTGGTCGGCTACGACGACGCCGGCGAGCCGGTGCCGTTCCAGGACTTTTCCCGCCGCATCAAGCGCAAGTACGACGTCGAGGAGCTGGTCGAGGAGATCCCCGTCGTGCTCCACCTGTTCGACGCCCTCAGCCACGAGGGCGAGTCGCTGTTCGACCGGTCGCTGTCGAGTCGGCTGTCGCACCTCGAAGACGCCTTCACGCCGGCGGACGGCGCCGTCGAGCGGGCGACCGGCCACCGGTTCGAGGACCTCGCCTCGATGCGGTCGTTCTACCAGTCGGCGCTGGAAGCCGGCCACGAGGGGGTGATGTTGAAGAACCTCGAGGCGACCTACCAGCCGGGCAACCGCGTCGGCTACGTGATGAAGGCGAAGCCGGTGATGGAGCCGCTGGACCTGGTCGTCACCCGCGCGCAGTGGAGCGAGGGCCGCCGCAGCGACTACCTGGGGCGGCTGTTCCTCGGCTGTCGGGACCCCGACGGCGGCTTCGCGGAGGTCGGCCGGCTGTCGACGGGCTACACCGACGAGGAGCTGGCGGCGCTGACCGACCGGCTGACCGACCACGCCGTCGCCGAGGACGGCCGCATGGTCGACGTCGACCCGGCCGTCGTCCTCGAGGTCGAGTACGAGGAAATCCAGGCCTCGCCGGAGTACGGCTCCGGCTACGCGCTGCGGTTCCCGCGGTTTCTCGACGTCCGGGAGGACCTCGCGCCGGCCGACGCCGACGGCCTCGAGCGGGTCGAGCGGCTGTACGAACGGCAGTAGCCGACGGGAACGATTTTTGGGTCGGCCGCCCCAAGTCCGGGTGAGTGACGACGATCCGACACACCGACGGCATCGAGGTGACGCTGCCGGACGACCGCGTGGTGCAGGCCGACGCCGCCGCGCCGGCCGGCGACGTGAACGTGCTGAGCCACGCCCACGGCGACCACCTCTACGACGAGCCGCCGGCGTCTATGATCTGCTCGGAGCTGACCGCCGCGCTGGCCGGCGTCCGCCGCGAGACGGCGCCCGAACCGGCGACCCACCCGGACGTGGAGCTGCTGGACGCCGGCCACATCCCCGGCTCGCGGGCCACCCTCGTCGCCGGCGAGGACCCGGCGACCGGCGAGACGACGCGCGTACTGTACACCGGCGACGTGTCGATCCGAGACCGGTTCTACCTCGAAGGGTTCGACCCCGTCCCGGCGGACGTACTGATCGTCGAGGCGACGTACGGCACCCCGGAGTACGTCTTCCGGCCGCAGGCGGAGTTGGAGGCCGAGATCGTCGACTGGTTCGAGGACACCGCCGATCGGCCGGCCATCTGCATGGGGTACAGCCTCGGCCGCGCCCAGGAGATCCAGCGACTGGCCGCCCGGGCCGGCCGCTCGCGGCTGCTCGTCAGCGACGCCATCGCCGATCTCAACGCCGTCATCGAGCAGCACCTGGACGTCCGCTTCGGCGCCGAACGGTACGGCGAGGCGACGACCCTGGAGGCGGGCGACGTACTGGTGCTGCCGAGCCAGACCAACCACCTCGCCTTCGTCGAGCAGCTACAGGAGTCGGCCGGTGCGCTGAAGGCCGGCTTCTCCGGGTGGGCCGTCGACTCCGCGTTCCTGTACCAGGGCGACTACGACGAGACGTTCGTCCTGTCGGACCACTGCGACCACACCGAGTTGGTGGAGCTGGTCCGCGGCGTCGACCCCGAGCAGGTGTACGTCACCCACGGGTCGGTCGACGAGTTCGCCAGCTACCTCACCGCGGAGACTTCGTACCGGGCGCAGTCGCTGCAGCAGAACCAGACGACGCTGGGCGACTTCTGAGCGACGGCCGCGAGCGTCTCCGGCCCGGTCACCCGTCGCCGCTCACCGCCGTCCGTCGATACCGGAGCGCACGCCACGAGCCGCGCCCACACCCGGCGCCGGACCGTGCTCGCCGTCGACTCGTCGTATATATCAACGTCTCGGTCGGGCGCGAGTTGGCGCTTTCACCGACGTATTGGTGTCGGTGGCCCCGGTCGCCACCTCCGGCCACCGACGGCCCTCAGCGATACCTGACGCTGAACTCCCGGTCGCACCGCGTGCAGGTCTCCCGGCTGCCGTACCGCAGACTGACGTGGAGTTCGTCGAGTTGCGCCGACGCCGGTGGGTCGACCACCGTCGGCTGGTCGCAGTGCGGACAGAGCACCTCCTCGACCACTACGGACCCCTCCCCGTGGCCGGTCCGGTGCCGGGCGTAACCGTGGTTGCCAGAGAGCCATCGGCGACTGTCCTCCCGTGGTGCCGTGTGCTATCGTTCATCGGCTACGGCCGTCGGTACGTACCGAATTGATTTCATTCCGGGTGCCGACGGACGGGTCGTCGGTCGCCCCCCACGGGTCGCGCCCGAACCGGGTGGTGCGGATGATTTATTTTCCGCGGGACCGTCGTCGGCGACACGTGAACCCGCCGAGAGTGTCCTCGTTCGTTGGAGTCGGTTGCGCGCGCCGGACGGTCCATCGTGGCGGGCGCGCCGGGGCGTCGCCGTGAGCCTGCGGAGCCGTCTCGGCGGGCTGTTCAAGGGCCAGTCGGAGCTGGACCTGACCGACGGCTCGATTCCGAAGTCGAACCTCGCCGACACCTTCTGGCTGGGCCGCTACAGCACGGAGGCGCTGGCGGCGATCAGCCTCGGCTTCCCGCTCGTCTACCTGTTCATCTCCCTCGGTCTGGGGCTCACGGTCGCCGGGAGCGTCCTCGTCGCCCAGCACACCGGCGCCGGCGACACGGCGGCCGCCGAGCACGCCGCCTCGCAGACGGTTAGCCTGACGCTGCTGGCCGGCGCGGGGCTCGGCGCCGTCGGCTTCGTCTTCGTCGCCGACCTCCTGCGGCTGTTCGGGGCGACGCCGACCGTCCTGGAGCTGGCGACCGACTACATGGAGGTCATCAGCCTCGGACTGCCCTTCCTGTTCGGCTTCACGGTCTTCATCGCGCTGATGCGGGGCGCCGGCGACACCGTCACGCCGATGCTCGTCATGCTCGGGACGGTCGTTCTCAACGTCGTCATCGACCCGGTACTCATCTTCGGCGTCGGGCCCGTCCCCGAACTGGGCGTCGAGGGCGCGGCCGTCGCGACCGTCCTCTCGCGCGGGTCGGCGACGGCGGTCGGGCTGTGGCTCATGCTGCGCGGCTCTCACGGCATCCGGATCGACCCGCGAGAGATGGTTCCGGAGCCGTCCTACGTCCGGAAGCTCCTGCGGATTGGCGTGCCGGCCTCGGTCGAGAACACCGGCCGGGCGGTCTCGGTCAACGCCGTGCTCGTCATCGTGACGCTGTTCTCGACGCCCGTCGTCGCTGCCTTCGGCGTCGGCCTCCGGGTGTTCTCGATGATCTTCATGCCGGCCATCGCGGTCGACCGGGGCGTCGAGACGATGACCGGTCAGAACATCGGCGCCGGCCGCGAGGACCGCGTCGTCGCGACCAACCGCTTCGCCGCCAAGGCGTCGTTCGTCATCCTCGCGGCGCTGGGCGTCGGCACGTTCGTCCTCGCGCCCGACATCATCCGGCTGTTCGACGACTCGCCGGCCGTCGTCGCCGAGGGGGCGACCTTCCTGCGGTGGATCGCGCCGACGTTCGGCTTCGTCGGCGTCCTGCGGGCCTACAGCGGCGGCTTTCGCGGCGCCGGTCGGACGCTGACGGCCGCCGCCATCGCGGTCGTCCTGTTCGGCTTCATCCGGCTGCCGGTCGCCTACGTCGCCTCCCAGGGGCTCGTCCCCCTCGACGTCTGGTTCTTCGGCGAGACGACACCGGTCGGCATCTGGTTCGCCTTTGCCGTCTCCAGCGTCACCGCCGCCACCGTCGCCGCCGGCTGGTTCGAGCTCGGGAAGTGGCGCGGCGTCGACGTCACCGGCGACGACGCCTCCGACCCGGCCGGCGGAACGGCCGCCGAAAGCGACGAGGCGGACCCCGGAAGCGCCGCCGGCGAGGCCTGAACGGTCTCGCCCGTCGCTGTCTCGCCCGCCGGTACGCCCGCCCGTCGGCGCCGTATACGTACCGCTCACGAGCGTCGAGGTGACGAACGGATCCACGGTGAGGCACGGTGGCAACGACGCGCTCGGTGGTACAGACTTATGTCGCTGGGTATTTTGGGTGCCAAACAATGCACGCAATCGTCCTGGCGGGTGGATACGCGACGCGGCTGTGGCCGATCACCAGGAACCGGCCGAAGATGCTGCTGCCGATCGGCGAGCGGACGGTCATCGGGACGATCTTCGACGCCCTCGAGCGGGACGAGCGGATCGACGACGTCTACGTCTCCACCAACGAGAAGTTCGCGCCCGACTTCGAGGCGTACCTCGAGGAGTCGGAGTTCGAGAAGCCGGAGCTGTCGGTCGAGGAGACGACCGCCGAGGACGAGAAGTTCGGCGTCGTCGGCGCCCTCGCACAGCTGGTCGACCGGGAGGGGCTGACCGACGACACGCTGGTCGTCGCCGGCGACAACCTCATCAGCTTCGAGGTTGCCGACTTTCTCGACGCCTTCGAGGCCAACGACGCGCCGACGCTGGCCAGCTACGACGTCGGCTCCTACGACCGCGCCGGGTCGTACGGACTGGTCGAGCTAAACGACGACGGCCGGGTGATCGACTTCCAGGAGAAGCCCGACGATCCCAAGAGCACGCTCGTGTCGATTGCCTGCTACGGGTTCCCCGGCGAGACGCTGCCGAAGCTCGAGGCGTACCTCGCCGACGACAACAACCCCGACGAGCCGGGCTGGTTCGTCCAGTGGCTGCAGGACCGCGAGCCGGTGTACGGGTTCACCTTCGACGAGGCGTGGTTCGACATCGGGACGCCGGAGAGCTATCTCGACGCCGTCGCGTGGTACCTCGACGGCGGCACCTACGTCCACCCGGACGCCGACGTCGACGGCGCCACGCTCGGCGAGAACGTCCAGGTACTCGCGGGGGCGACGGTCGACGACGCGACCGTCGAGAGTAGCATCGTCTTCCCCGAGGCGACCATCGTCGGCGGCGAGCTCCGGCGGTCGATCGTCGACGAGAACACGCAGGTCGAGGGGCTCAACCTCTCGGGGGCGGTCATCGGCGCGCACACGGAGCTGAACGGCGGCGGGACGTGACCTGCCGGCGGGGCGTTCGCCGCGGTCGGCCGGGCCGGGGCGTCGCCGCGGTACAGCAGGAACTTCACCCGGCGGTCGTCGCCCGCGTACGCCGCCGCGGTCTCGTCGTCGACCGACAGGTTCTGCCGACGGACGTCGCTGCCGTTGTGCGGCACCGTCGTCGAGTACCGGGTCAGCTCGGTGCGGTCGGTCACGACCGTCTCGTTGACCGTCCGCGTGGTTTCGGTCCCGTTCGGCCCGGCGGTGGCGGCGGAGTCGTTCTCCCGGAACTCGACGGCCTGTAGCTGCACTACCACCGTGTAGTCGAGTTCCTCGTACTCGTTGTTCTCGACGCCGACGTGGACCGACTCGGGGTCGTCGGCGGACAGCTCGCTCGGGTAGCCCGCCGCGACCAGGTCGTCGGTTTCGTTTTCGGTCAGCACGTAGAACTCGGTGAACTGCTCGCCCTGCTGGGGGACCGCGACCGCGTAGACGACGCTGGTCGTCGCCAGCAGGATCGCGACCACGAGCGCGACGTTCAGCGCCGCGTCGGCCGTCGATTCGGGGTCGAGAAGCTCCGAACGGCCGGCCGCGAGCCACTCCCGGTACGGCACCGCGAACCGCTCGTCGGCCGGCAGGTCCCACCGGCGCCGGGCCGCGACGGCGGTCGCGACGGCGGTGAACCCGCTGATGCCGACCAGAATCGGGACGAGCCGAATGCCGAACGGCGTGAAGTTCAGCACGAGCCCGATGAGCGGGACGATCGCGATCGAGAGCCCGAACGACAGCGCCGTCCGCTCGATGCCGTCGATGCCGCGGTCCTGCAGGCCGCCGTCCGGCTCCGAGCCGTCGTCGGCCGTCGGCGGCTCGCCGGCCTCGGGGAACAGCGCGGCGACGAAGGCGTAGCCGGGGACGAACAGCACGAACGCCAGGCCGACGACGACCAGATCCGCCGACAGCCGCCGGACGGGCGCCGGCAGCAGCAGCCACAGTCGCTCCCGTTCCATACGCCGCCGACGCGGGCGACGGTGAAAAGCGAGTCGGTCGTCGCGGTGCCGTCGCGGTGCCGCCGCGACCGCCGCGCGACTGTGCCCGCTTACAGCCGCGCCGCCGCGCGGTCGACGTCCCCGGGGGTGTTGACGTTGACCCGCCAGCCGTCGAGCCGGACGGTCTCGACGGTACCGCCGTGTTCCAGCAGCCACCGGACGGCGTCGGTGAGTTCGTACTCGCCGCGCGGCGAGGGGTCGATCGCCCGACACCCCTCGAAAACCCGCGGCGAGAGAACGAAACAGCCGGTCGTCGCCAGCCGCGAGGGCGGGTCGTCGGGCTTCTCGACGAGGTCCGTGACCGCGCCGTCGGTCAGTTCGACGACGCCGCCCCGGCGGGCGCGGGACTCCGACACCCTCTCGACCAGCAGCGTCGCGTCGGCCCCCCGTTCGCGGTGCCGATCGAGGACCTCGTCGACGTCGCCACGGAGGACGTTGTCGCCGTTCAGCTGTAGGAACGACCCCTCGAGCAGCGGCTCCGCGCGACGAACCGCGTCGGCCAGCCCCCGTGGCTCCGGCTGCTCGACGTAATCGATCGGCCGGCCGTCGTAGGCATCGCCGAAGGCGTCGCGGATCTGCTCGCCGCGGTAGCCGACGACGACGATGAACCCCTCGACGTGCGGCGCCAGCGCCTCGAGGACGTGCTCGAGCAGCGGCCGGCCGCCGACCTCGACGAGAGCCTTCGGTCGGTCGTCGGTCAGCGGACGGAGCCGGGTGCCGCGGCCGGCCGCCGGGACGAGTCCCCGCACGACCGCCAGTTTCGGCGCCGACCGGATAAAGCGTCCGTCCTCCGGCGCTGGCGGTGTTCGGTCACGCGAGAGCCGGCCGGTCGACCGGCGTCGGGCGGGAGTTCGAACGGGGCCGACCGCTCGCTCGGCCTCGCCGCGCGAGCGGGGGGGCGTCCGGACACGCCGTCATCACCGCCGAAAGACGCTACTTCGTCCTCACCGAACACTACGCGCTCGGCGGCCGCTACGCTTTTCACCCGAACGGCGCCAGGGGGTCGTATGCGAACACGCTCGGCGCTGGCGGTGTCGGTTCTTCTCGTCTGCGTCCTGCTCGCCGGCTGCTCGGCGCTGCTCGGCGACGGCAACGGCGACGGCGCCTCCGTCGGCGGGACGGCCGACCCGACGCCGGACGCCTCGACGTTCGACTACGCCGACGGCTTCGGCCCCGACGGGGTCGTCGACGGGTCGGCGGCCGTCGAGAGCCACCAGTCGGGGCTCATCGCCGCCGGGAACTACGCGACGGCGTACAACTACACCCTCGACACCGCGGAGGGGACGACGGTCCTCGACGTCGAGGGACGGGTCGACTTCAATGACACGCGTGTCGGCCAGCAAGTGGTGTTCGACCGGCCGAACGCCAACGGCACCGTCGAGATTTACCGCACCGACGACACCCTGTACCGCCGGGTGGAGACGGAAAACGACACCTCGTTCCGGCGGCGAGGGCAGGCCTTCAACGCCGAGAACCTCACCGCGCTCGACCCCGTCCGGCCGCTACTGTCGAACATCTCCGGCTACGAGGCGTCGGTCGGCGACCGCGACGGCGCCACGGTCGTCGTCTACGAGAAAGACAGCAGCGAGGGGGTCGACTCCTTCTACGGGGTCCGCGACTCGGCGAACATCACGAGCTTCTCCGGGCGGTTCGCCGTCGACGCCGACGGCGTCGTTCGCTCGGCGAGTTACGAACTCGGCTACGTCGTCGACGGTGAAGAGCGGACGCTGACCGTCGAGTACACCGTCTCGGCGATCGGGGAGACGTCGGTGTCCGAACCGGACTGGACCGACCGAGCTTGACCGGCCCCGGCCAGGTTCGACTGGACCGATCAGGCTCAACCAGACCGGACTGGCCCCGACCAGGCGACCGACTCCGACCGGAGCCGACCGGACCTGGCTCGACCGGAACACGGACACGGCGCTGGCGGTGCTACTATACGTGCCCGGCGGGACCGTCGAGCCATGGAGCGTCGTGTCGTCGCCGCCGCCGCGGTCGTCGTCGTGATCTCGCTCGCCGGCTGTTCGGTGCTGCTCGGCGACGGCGGCGCCGGGCCGTCGACGGCGACGCCAATCCCGGAGCCGACCGCGACGGCGACGCCGACGCCCGGATCGGCGGCCTTCGACTACCCCGACGGCTACGGACCGGACGGCGTCACCGACGCGACGGCCGCCGCCGAGACCCACGCCGGAACCCTCGCCGGCTACGACAGTTACCGCATCCGGTTCGACGTCGCCGTCGGGGCAGGCAACGGGACCGAAAGCCGGTTCAGCTACCGGCTGTCGGTCGACCAGACCGACGAGACGGCCCTGGAGATCCGCGAGGACGGCGTCGTGACGCGGCGGCAGTACTACGAAAACGACCGGCTGTACGCCAACGTCGAGACCCCGGACGGCGAGCAGTACAACGCGACGGACGCGCCGTTCGCCCCCGAGGCGTTCGGCGGCGGGGAGTTCATCGACCCGCTGTTCGGCGCCGTCGACTACGGCACCCCGGAGCGGGTCGAGACGGACAACGGGACCGTCTACCGGTACCGGAGCGAGCGGGTCACCGATCCGAGGGCGATCGTCCCGGGCAACGTCGTCGACGAAGGAATCCGGCGATTCGACGTCCAGCTGCTCGTCCACGAGGACGGCTACGTCAGGGGCGCCAGATACACCGTCGTCACCGAGGAGGGCACGGAACTGCAGGGGGTCGCGGTCGTCGACTCCGTCGGCGACGAGCGGGTCGAGCGGCCGGCCTGGTACGACCGGGCCGCCGAGACCGGGTAGCGTTCAGATAACGGACCTGAACTGAGAGCAGTGGCATCGAGGACTTCGAAAGCCCGGCCCCCTTCATCCCGCCCGGCGAGGTGTATTCGGCTGGCCATCGCTCGTTCGAACACCGCTCGGGGCCGACGGCCAAGCCTCTTGGGGCCGCGGACCCGACGGCCGACATGGCACGTGAGGTGCGCCACGAAGCGACCGAGCCGGCCGTCTTCGACGCCGACGACCTCGGCGACGACGGCGAACTGTACGTCTGCCGCTGTGGGCTCTCGGAGCGGCCGCCGCTCTGCGACGGCTCCCACCGGCGGACCGACGACGAGGCCGACGACGTCGTCTACCGGTACGACCCGCCCGGTGCCGACGGCGAGCGCCGCGTCGTCGAGTCGCTGGAGTTCGCCGACGAGTAGGGAGAGTTAATCCCGCCGGCCCCGTACCGGCGGTATGGACTACGACGGTGCGGTGCTGGACCTCGACGGGACGGTCTACCGCGGCGACCGGCTGCTTTCCGGGGCGGCGACGGCGGTCGAGGAGCTCCGGGCGGCCGGCGTCCGGACGGTGTTCTTCTCGAACAACCCGACCCGGTCGCGGGCGGAGTACGTCGACCGTCTCGAGGGGTTCGGCATCGAGACCCGCCCGGCGGAGGTGCTGTCGGCCGGGACGGTGACGACCCGGTATCTCGCCGACGAACACGCCGACGACGCAATCTACCTCGTGGGCGCGCCGGGGCTGCGGCGACAGCTGGAAGCCGCCGACATCGAGCTGACGGCGGTGCCGGCCGACGCCGACGTCCTCGTCGTCTCCTACGACCGGGAGTTCGACTACGACGACATGCTGGCGGGCTACCGGGCGGTCGCGGGCGGGGCGACGTTCTACGGCACGGACCCGGACCGGCTCGTGCCGGCCGAGGAGGGGCTGGTTCCCGGCTCCGGAGCGGTCGTCGGCGCCGTCGGCGCGGTCGTCGACCGCGAGCCGGAGCGTCTGTTCGGCAAGCCGAGCGAGCCCGCCCGGCGGGCCGCCCTCGACGCGCTCGGGGCGCCGCCGGAGCGCTGTGTCGTCGTCGGCGACCGCCTGGAGACCGACGTCGCCCTCGGCGAGCGAGCCGGCATGACGACGGTGCTGGTCCGGACCGGCGTCGAGACCGGGGCCGACCCCGGTTCCGGAGCCGAAAGCGACGTCGAGCCCGACCACGTCGTCGACTCACTGGCCGATCTCGGGGACGTCCTCGGCTGACCGTCGCCGCCGGGGGTGCTTATGCCCGTCCGTGTCCTCGCGGGCGCATGGAGACGGACGCGCTCGGCCGCGGCGACGACCTGCTGTTCGTGATGGGGTGGGGCACCGGGTCGACGGGACGAACGAGCGGTGGTTCGCCGAGCAGCTCGCGAACGAGGGCTACCGCGTGACGCTGGTCGAACTGCCGACGAACCCGACCAGCTTCGAGCGGGACTACCTCGTGCCGATGGCGGGCGTCCGCGACGACCTGGAGTCGCCGACCGTCGTCGGCCACAGCGCCGGCGGGCTGGTCGCTGCCCACCTCGAACCACGGGGTGCCGTCTACGTGAGCCCGTGGTGGGCGTTCTACGGCGAGCGGCTCCGCGGCCGATTACTCGAACTCGGCTCGAAGCTCCCCGTCTCGACGCCGCTCGTCCCGGTCGACTTCGGCCGCGAGGAGGTCGGCCCGCGGGTGACCGACCGGGGGTGGCGGCGGATCCCCGACCGCGTCTCGCCGGCGTTCGTTCGGGAGGTACGCCGTGCGCAGGCGGAGCTGCCGGCGATCGGCGACGACGCGCGGGTCTGCGTGTCGCTGTCCGATACCGTCGTCGGCCTACAAGGCGTCGGCGACCGCGTGCCCCCGGAGCGGATTCACCTCTACGAGGGCCGCCACGAGCCGTTCACCGCCGCCGACCGGGCGGCCGCCACCGGGGTCGTCACGGAGGCGCTGTCGGCCGCCGAATCGAGTGTCACCCTCTGACGAGGATTTATGTGTGAGGGCCCCACAGTAGTACGTATGCCAGGAAGTCACACACCCTACGACTACGGCGACGCCGAGACGGAAGCCGTCGGCGAGGTCCCGCCGCAGGAACGCCAGCACGGCCTCGACACGGTCATCGTCGACGGGTCGGTGATGAGCTACAGGAGCTACGCGACCGACGGGTGACGCCCCGGGGCGGCGCTCCGCTAGCTCTCGGGTAGCCGCTGCCGTCCGCCCCGAGACGAGCACCGCTTCCGGTCGACCGGACTCTGCCGTCCGCCCCGACGCTCCGACGGCGCTGCATGCCGGCGGCGCCCGCTCCGAGTTCACCGGCGGCAATCAGTGGAACCCGCGGCCGACGTCGCTGTCCTCGATGAGGTCGTCCAGTTCGCTCGACAGCAGTTCCTCGGCCTCCTCGAAGGTGTCGCCCAGCGTCTCCAGCTCCTCCGGGCGGTCGTACATGTCGTACTCCATCGGTCCGAAGGCGGGGCTGTCGAGTGCGTCCATCACGTCCTCGAAGAGGGCGTCCGGCGTCGTCGGGGCGTCGGCGTGGGTCTCGAGCACCGTCTCGAGTTCCTCGGCCCGCTCCCTCGCGGCGTCCTCGTCGTCAACGCCGTCGTTGACGCCGAACAGCCCGTCGGCGTCGTCCGTCGGCAGCAGCGGGTCGAGTTCGTCGTCGACCTTCCGGGCGACGCGGGAGCCGACCCCCCGCACCTCGTGGGGGTTCTTGGCGAACGTCTTCAGCTGATAGACCCCGGCCGACGGGTGCCCGAGGAACATGTCCTCGCCGGGCCCGCCGCGGCGGTCGCCGGCGACGGCGCGCCAGCCGCCGGGGTCGGCATCCGACTCGACGACGTCCTCGAGGATGTCCTGCCAGTCGCGGACGCGCATACTGACGGTAGGTCCGGCGCGGAAAAGAAGCTATCGACCCTGTCAATCGTCGAACTCGTCGGCGGTCGCCGGCACGGAGCCGGAGCCGGAGTCGGAGCCAGGGACCCCCGACTCGACGGCGTCGAAAGCGGTGTAACCGGCCGTCATCGCGAGCGGCATCCCCGTCGTCCGTGCGCCGACGGTGGCGGCCCCGACATCGTATACGAGCGGCGCCGCGACGAGCCACGGCCCGATGACGCCGGCGACGACGCTCGCCGCGAACCGCGGCACGTCGGCGGTGACGATCGAGTAGGCGTCGTCGCCGGCGAGGACCGCTGCCAGGGGGTTCGACCTGACGATCGCGCGGCGGAAGGCGCCGTCGCTCCCGGCGGCGAGCGGCACCGCGGCGTCGCCACGGCCGCCAGCAGGGCGACGACGTCGACGGCGGCTCGGAGCCGGTTCAGTGACGTGTCCGGCGGTGCTCGCCGGCAGAAGGGAACTATTCCCGGCGACCGATAGCGTTTTTCCGCCGAGGGCGCTGGAGGGGGACGTGCAGATACGGGGACCTGTCGTCGAGGCGCGCGAGCCGCGGACCGTCGAGACCTCCAGCGGGAGTTCGGAGCTGGCGGAGGTGGTCGTCCGGCCCGACCGCGGGGCCGGCGAGCCGGTCCAGGTGACGCTGTGGGGCAAGTGGACCGGCACGGCGGAGCTGCTGGAGCCGGGGATGGGGCTGCTGGTCACCGACGCCGACGAGCGGGAGTTCCGCGGCGGGACCCAGTACGCGACGACCGGCGACTCCGCCGTCGTCGTCGAGCCCGACTTCCTCGTCGACGTGACCGACGTCCGGGGGTGGGTGCAGTGCCCCCGGATCTACTACCTGAACAAGCTCTCCGGCGTCCCGCTGAAGTACCCGGTCGCGAGGGGGACGATCGTCCACGAGGTGTTCGGCGACCTACTGCGGGGCCGGGACCTGGAGGACAGCGTCGACGAGCGGGTCGCGGAGGCGGCCCTCGAGTTGGGCCTGCTCGGGGAGTCCGCCGAGGCCGTCGCCGACGACGTCCGGGCCAACGCCGCCGCCATCGAGGGGTGGCTCGAGCAGGGGGCGCTAACCGACGAGGACTCCTGGCGCTCCGAGCAGACGCTCGTCTCCGAGCGGTTCGGGATCAAGGGCCGGGCCGACGCCGTCCGCCGGGGGGCGCCGGTCGAGCTGAAGACCGGCAAGAACACCGGTCGGGAGCCGCGATTTCACGACAAGATCCAGGCGGCCTGCTACGCGCTGCTGCTGGCCGACGACGTCGCGACGGCGCCGGACACCGGGACGCTGCTGTACACGAAGAACACGACGCTGGACCGCGGCGACGCCTCCGGGGACCTCTCGCCGGCCAAGGACTTCTCCGTCGGGCCGGGGCTCCTGAAGTACGTCCTCCGGCAGCGCAACGAGATCGCCGCCGCCGAGTACGACCTGACGGTGCCGACGGGGTACGAGGCCGACGCGAAGTGCGAGTACTGCTTCGAGCGGGACACCTGCATGGTCGTGGCGGGCCGGCTCGACCAGGAGTCGAAGGCCGGCCGCGTCGGCGAGCCGGTGCCCGACGCCGAGCAAGCGTACTTCGAGCGGCTCTACCGGGCGATCGAGGAGGAGCGCCGCGAGGTCCACGCCGAGTACCGGAAGCTGTGGGAGCAGACCGCCGCCGAGCGGGTCGACGACGACCGCGCACTCGTCGACCTCGAGCCCGTCGGCCGGGAGTCGCTCGACGGCGGCCGCTGGCGGCTCCGGGCCCGCCGGACCGGCGACGCCGTCTCGAAGATCCGCGAGGGCGACCGGGTGCTGGCCAGCGACGGCCACCCGACCCGCGGCACCGCCGAGCTGGCGACCGTCGAGCGGCTCGGCGAGGAGGTGGTCGTCGTCGCCGACGAGCCCTTCGAACTCCGGCGGCTCGACGTCTACCCCTCGGAGATCGGCGTCGATCGCCAGCTGACGGCGCTGCACGACGCAATCCTCCGCGGCAACGAGGACCGGAAGGACGTCCTCTTCGGCCGCCGCGACCCCGCCTTCGGCGACGACCGCGGCGTCTACATCGACAACAACGACGCCCAGAACGAGGCGGTCAACGCGGCGTTGAACGCCCAGGACTTCGCGCTCGTTCATGGCCCGCCGGGGACGGGCAAGACGTACACGCTGGCGCGGACAGTCCGGGCGCTGGTCGCCGACGGCCGGCGGGTGCTGCTGTCGGCGTTCACGAACCGCGCGGTCGACAACGCGATCGAGGCGCTGGAAGCCCAGGGCTTCACCGACGTCGTCCGGTGGGGCTCGGAGTCCGGCGTCCGCGAGGACATGCGGTCCTACCGGCTGGAGCGGGCCGGCGACCCCGAAGAGCGGGCGGCGGCGCTGGACGAGGCCCGCGTGGTCGCCGCGACGACGGCGGCCTGCGGCTCGCGGGCACTGAAGGCGCAGTCCTTCGACGTCGCCGTCGTCGACGAGGCCGGCCAGCTCACTGAGCCCGGAACCTTCCTGGCGACGAACCTCGCCGACCGGTTCGTCCTCGTCGGCGACCACCGCCAGCTGCCGCCGGTCGTCCGTGCGGAAAACGACCTCCGGGAGTCGCTGTTCGAGCGGCTCATCGACGACCACCCCGAGGCCGGCGTGATGTTGGACCGGCAGTACCGGATGAGCCAGCGCGTGCAGTACTTCCCGAGCCGGGAGTTCTACGACGGCCAACTGCGGCCGGCCTCCGGCGAGGTGGCCGGCCGGCGGCTCGCGGACCTGCCGGGCGTCGACCCCGAGGCCTTGCCGCCGGCGCTGTCCGACCCGGTGTCGTTCGTCGACCCCGACGGGGCTGCGGCGGGCAACTCCAACCCAGCGGAGGCCGACCGGGTCGCCGAGGTCGTCGCCGCGTTCCGCGCCGCGGGCGTCGACGCCGACGACATCGGCGTCATCGCACCGTTCCGGGCGCAGGTGGCGGAGATATCGAAGCGGCTCGACGCCGTGGCCGTCGACACCGTCGACCGGTTCCAGGGGTCGGCGAAGGAGGTGATCGTCGTCTCATTCGTGGCGACCGGCGACCTCGACAGCCCCATCTTCGAGGACCACCGCCGGGTGAACGTCGCGCTGACGCGGGCCAAGCGGGCGCTCGTGCTGGTCGGCGACGAGGCTGCCCTCCGGAGCCGGCCGTTCTACGAGCGGATGCTGGAGTGGGCTGAGCGGTCGAGCGGTAGCGAGGCCGCCGAGTGAGCGAGCGGGGAACGAAGTGACCCGCGAGGCCGGGCGGTCGAGCGACAGCGAGGCCACCGACTGAACGAGCGGGGAACGAAATGACCCGTGAAGCGGGCGGCCGAGCGGTAGCGAGACCGCTGAGTGAACGAGCGGGGAACGAAGTGACCCGCGAGGCCGGGCATGCAAGGGTGGGCGCTCCGGCTGGCGGCGGCACACCGGCGTCAGCCATTTAGCCGTCCCCACCGTCCGTATGAGCCATGAGCGAGGAGGACACGGCCGTCGGCATGTCGGACATCAGCGACCGGGACTCGAACTCATTGACCGGCATCGTCATCGACGGGCTCATCGGTGCGGTCGGCGGCGCGGTCGGCACCGGGCTGATGACGCTCGTGCTGATGGCCGCTTCGACGCTCGGCGCCTTCGATCTTGGCTCCTTCGCGACCCTGGCCGAGACCAGCGGCGTGGCCGTACTGGCGCCCGCCTACGCCAACGCCATCGGCTACGTCATCTTCCTGCTCGGCGGGATGGTGACGTGGCCGCTGCTGTTCGCCTCCATCGGGCGGTACCTGCCCGGCGACACGTTCGCCACCGCGGGCGCCTCCTATGGGTTCGTCCTCTGGACGGGGTTCGTGCTCGCCTTCTACACCGGCTACTCCGGGGTCCAGCTGCCGCTGTACGTCGTTGCGACGCTGCTCGGCCACATCACCTACGGATTCGGCCTCGGATCGGTGCTGGACTACCTCGGCGACCGCGGGGAGCCACTAGTCTGAAAACGAGTTCCTTCGCTCGAGCGTCGGACGCCCGGTCGCTAACCCCCGAGGGGCCGCTTCGAACAGTTCGGTGACCGTCCGGTCGCTACTTCGAGCATCCGCGAGGGAGCGCCCGGAGGGCGCGACGAGCGGGTCGCGGCAACGAGGCGGCCAGAGGCCGCTGCGTCGCCGTAGCGGGCGCTGACTGGACGGTATTCGGATAAGCGATAGCCGGCGAGCCGGCTTCTGCCGATCGGTCAACTCACTCCTGGCGGACTGAAACCACGAGGGCTTTCTCCCGCGTCCCGTTCTCTCGACTCCTTATCTGAACACTACCGCTGGCTAACGTCAAGCGCCAAAGACGCAAAGCGGCCAGAAGCGCTTGCGGATCAGTCGTCGGCCACTCCAGCCTCGGCGCCGTCGATGTCGGGCCGTGCGACGTCGCGATCGGCCGCCTCGCCCTCGATGTCGTAGGGGTATTCGCCGGTGACGCAGCCGAGACAGAGGTCGGTCCTCGACTCCTCGAGGGCGTCGGCGACGGCGTCGACCGAGAGGTACGACAGCGAGTCGGCGCCGATTTCCTGGCGGATCTCCTCGACGTCGCGGCCGGCGGCGATGAGCTCCTCGCGGGAGGCCATGTCGATGCCCATGTAGCAGGGCGCGGCGATGGGCGGGGCGCCGATGCGCATGTGGACGGCCTCGGCGCCGACGTCCCGCAGCAGCTCGACCAGCTGCGTCGACGTGGTGCCGCGGACGATGGAGTCGTCGATGACGGTGACGGTCCGGCCCTCGATGACGTCCTTGATCGGGTTGAGCTTCAGCCGGACGGCCCGCTCGCGGGCGTCCTGGGTCGGCATGATGAACGTCCGGCCGACGTAGCGGTTCTTCATGAGCCCCTCGGCGAACTCGACGTCGGCGCCGTCGGCCTGGGCGGCGTCGGCGTAGCCGGAGGCGAACGCCCGTCCGGAGTCCGGCACCGGCAGGACGACGTCGGTGTCGACGCCGCCTTCCACCCAGAGCTTTCGGCCCAGCTCCCGGCGGACGTCGTAGACGAGGCTGCCGTCGATGCGGGAGTCCGGCCGGGCGAAGTAGACGTGCTCGAAGAAGCAGTGGGCGGCGTCGTCGACCTCGACCAACTGGTAGCTGTCGAAGCCGGAGCCGTCCGGCCGGAGGACGACCAGCTCGCCGGGCTCGACGTCCCGCACCAACTCGCCGTCGAGGACGTCGATGGCCGCCGACTCGGAGGCGAGCATGTAGCCGTCGTCGAGCTCGCCGATGCAGAGCGGGCGGTTGCCCTGCGGGTCCCGGACGCCGAGAACGGTGTCGTCGTGGGTGATGGTCAGCGAGTAGGAGCCGTGGACCCGGCTCATCATTCGCTTGACGGCCCGCACGAGGTCCGCCTCCAGCAGGTTGCGCGCGAGCTCGTGGGCGATGACCTCGGTGTCGCCGTCGCTGGTGAAGGCGTGGCCCTTCGCGGCCAGCTCCTCGCGCAGCTCGGCGGTGTTGACGAGGTTGCCGTTGTGGCTCAGCCCGAGCGAGCCGGACTTGAACGACACCGAGAAGGGCTGTGCACAGCAGGAATCGACGCTGCCGGCGGTCGGATACCGGACGTGACCGATGCCGTTGGAGCCGTTCAGCGACTCCACGTCGCCGGCGTCGAAGGCGTCGCCGACCAGCCCCATCTCCACGTGACTGTGCTGCTGGAAGCCGTCGTGGGTGACGATGCCCGCCGACTCCTGGCCCCGGTGCTGGAGCGCGTACAGCGAGTAGTACAACGGTCGCGCCGCCTCCCGACCGTCGAGCGAAACGCCGACGACGCCGCACTTCTCCGTCGGCCCCTCCGGATGCCGCCCATCTGGCATGTCTCTTCGTCCGTCGCGCAGGGGTAAAAATTCACTCCACCGTGCGTGTCGTTCCGCCGCTGCCGGCCGGGTGTATGCACGTTCGTGTACAGCCTGGTCGGCGCGGCCGTCGCTGTGGAACGGGCGGAACGCGGTACAATCGGTCGGCTACTCGTTCTGCTTGGACTGCCACTCGTAGTCGCGCCGCTTTGCGGTCTTGCCGAAGCCGCAGGAGGCACACACCTTCTTGCGGGAGTGGTAGGACTTCTCGCCGCAGCGCCGACACCGCACGTGGGTCGTCTTGTTCTTCTTGCCCTGGCTGGGGGTCCCGGAACCGGTCATGGCTGTATCGAAACGAGTCGTAGCCGGCGAGGATGCCGTCGTACATTTCGCCACCCTTCAGGGTGACGTTCACTTCGGAGCCGAGCGTCTCCTCCAGTACGTCAAGCGGCCGGTCTGTCATGTGGACCGTCGCGCGCGCCGACGGCATAAACGCACCGACCCGCGCCGTGGCCGACGCCCGGATTGAAGTGCAGCAGACGCGAACCGGCGGCATGGTCGAGCTGACGCTGCTGAAGGTCCACGTCGACGTCGACGACTCGGAGTTCAGCGCCGCCGCAGACGCCTACGCCCCCGGGCAGAAGGACGTCGAAGCCGGCGGTACCCCGCCGGACGGCGACGGCGACGACGGCGGCAGCGGGCGGACGGCCGCCGGGGCCGTCGTCGGCCTCGTCTTCGCCGTATTCGTGGCCTACGCCGCACGGCGGCAGCTCAGCACCCGAGATGGGGACGGCGGCGGGTAGCCGCCGGAACGCATTTGTCTCGCGCCGGGCTAGCGAGACCGTGAATCTCTATCGCGCTGTCCGTGCCGTCACCGACTCCGGCGGCGACGGCCCGGTCGACTGGACCGCCGTGGGCACCGCCGCGAGGGCGGCGACGGCTCCGGGCGACCTGACGCTGTCGGCCGCCGAGCGGCAGGGATACGCCGACGACGTCGGCGACGCTCGCGACGCGATTCGTGCGGCGGCCGGCGTCGAGTTCGACCTTCCGGCGCACGTCGAGGTCCAGAACCGCCACCACTGGGTCGACGCCAACGTGGCGACGTTCCGGCGGGTACTGTCGCCGCTTGCTTCCTCGCGAACAACGTCCTCGGGCAGTACGACCCGCTACTGTTGGGCGACGGCGACCACCAGCTCTACTTCGTCCACCCGAACATCGAGTCGGCAGCGACGACGCTGGACGTCGACCGCGACCGGTTCCGCCGGTGGATCGCCTTCCACGAGGTCGCCCACGCCGCCGAGTTCGGCGCGGCGCCGTGGCTCCCCGAGCGGCTCGAGCGCGGCGTCGAGACGGCCGTCTCGGAGCTGGCCGACGGCGGCCTCGACCGCGAGGCGATGCGGGAGCTTGACGTCACGATGACCGCCGTCGAGGGATACGCGGAACTGGTGATGGACCGGGCCTTCGACCGCGAGTACGCCGACCTCCGCGAGAAGCTGGACGAGCGCCGGGGCGGGAGTGGCCCGGTGTCGGTGCTGCTACGGCGGCTGCTCGGCGTCGGCCGCAAGCGCCGCCAGTACGAGCGCGGGAAGGCGTTCTTCGAGGCGGTCGCCAAGGCCCGCGGCGTCGAGGCCGCCGCCGCCGTCTGGGACCGCCCCGAGAACCTCCCGACCGACGAGGAACTCGACGATCCCGAGGCGTGGCTCTCGCGGGTCTACCGAGAGTAGTGTTTAGCTAAGAGGGAGTGGTGTACGGCAGTGATGAGGGCGTGTCCGAACGCCCCCTTCCGCTCGCGGGCTGTGGCTCACGGCTCGCTTCACTCGCCGGCAGAGCGACACTCTGCCGAGCCCTCGCTCGTTTCGCTCACGAGGACGCCGTTCGCAACGTCGAGATACCTCGCTCCCGCTCGGTATCTCGCAACGCCTCGCTGCGCGCGGCCTGCGTGCTTGCGTCGGCTCGCTCCGCTCCGCGGCTCCCTGCGGTCACCGGCAGAGCGAAGTTCTGCCGAGCCCTCGCTCGCTTCACTCGCGAGGCCGCTCTCGCTCCGCTCGCTCGGCCTCGCGCCGCGAGCGGTCGGCCCCGTTCGAGTCCCCGCCCGACGCCGGCTGACCGGCCGGTCCTCGGTTAATCGAATACTGCTCGACCCGGCCGCCGAAATGATAAGTATCGGCATGACATAGGTTCTCGATGCATGAACGATCTCCTCTGGCTGGGCGCCGCAGCGGGGCTGTTCGTGCTGCTGCACGTGGCGGTCGCCGCCTACCTCTACCGGTCGGCCGCCGCCGACGGGCCGGACCACGCCGGGGAGTACATCCCTACGCAGGCCGACGAGCGGCCGACGGGCCCCGCCGACGAGCGGGTCCCCTGTCCGACCTGCGGGGTGCCAAACGACCCGAGCTACCGGTTCTGCCGCCGCTGTGTCGCCGATCTCTCGGCGGGCCTGTCATCGTCGGCGGGCGGCGACGGTAGGAAACGACTCGGGAGCTGACGGCCTCAGGCGGGCTCGAACCGCGGCACGACGTACCCCTGCTCGTCCTCGACGTGGCCGGCGAGTGCGACCGCGTCGCCGATCTCCGCGGCGCCGTCCAGCCGGCCCAGCACCCGAGCCACCCCGAGGTCGACGACCGCCACCTGGTAGCCGCGCTCGTCGATCCCCTCCGGCGGCACCTCGACGGTCGTCTCGGTGTAGACGGTGCCGGCCGTCGGGAGTTCGACTGGCTCGAGGCCACGCGCCCCGCAGTGTGGGCAGGCGGCCTTTGGAGTCCCGACCGTCGCCCCGCAGTCGTCGCAGGCGCCGCCGAGCAGGACCCCCTCCCGGAGCGCGTCGCTCCAGGCCGCGTGGGTCAGTCCCTCGCTCATCCGCGGACCTCCATGACGCTGACGACGGTGGTGGCGGCGTCGCCGCCGAGGTTGTGCGCGACGGCGCGGTCGGCGTCCGGGAGCTGTCGGGCGCCGGCCTCGCCGCGCAGCTGTTCGGTCAGCTCGACGACCTGTGCGGTGCCGGTCGCGCCGATGGGGTGGCCCTTCGCCTTCAGCCCGCCCGACGGATTGATCGGCACGTCGCCGTCCCGGGCCGTCCGACCCGCCGCGGCGGCGGGGCCGCCTTCGCCGTCGGCGACGAGGCCGAGCGCCTCGCTGGCGAGCACCTCCGCGCCGGTGAAGCAGTCGTGGACCTCCGCGAAGTCGATGTCGTCGGCCGAGACGCCGGCCTGCTCGTAGGCCTCCTCGGCGGCGTCGCGGGCCGCCTGCGTGACGTGCGGTGTCTTCTTGTCCGCGATGGGGACGACGTCGGTGGCGTGGCCGACGCCCGTCACGTCTACCGGGGCGTCGTATGAGTCGGCGACATCGTCGCCCACCACGACGACGGCGCTGGCGCCGTCGGAGAACGGACAGCAGTCCATCAGTCGGAACGGGTCGGCGACGACCGGGCCGTCGAGGACCTCCTCGATGGTGACCTCCTTGCCGAAGTGCGCCCGCGGGTTCAGCGCGCCGTTGCCGTGGTTCTTGACTGCGACGTGGGCGAGTTGCTCCTCCGTCGTCCCGTGTTCGTGCATGTGCCGCTTGGTGAGCAGCGCGAAGACGCCCGGGAAGGTGAGGCCGGCCGGTTGCTCGTACTGACGGTGGGAGGCCGACGCGAACACGCGGGTCATCGCGGCGGTGTCCCTGCCCGTTTCGGGGGTGCAGCGCTCGACGCCGCCAACCAGGACGGCATCGTGGACGCCGGCCTCGACGGCCGCGACGGCGTTTTTGAACGCGTTGGCCGAGGTGGCGCAGGCGTCCTCGAAGCGCTGGACCGGGATTCCCGCCATCCCGGCGTGGGCGGCGACCTTCGGCCCGAGGTGGGTGGCGTTTTCCGCCTGGCCGCTCATTGCGTTGCCGAAGTACAGCGCCTCGACGTCGGCCGGCTCGGCGCCGGCGTCGTCGAGGGCGCCGAACGCCGCCTCGGCGAACAGTTCCTCCAGTGGTACGTCGTGGATGCCGAACTCCGTCATGCCGGCGCCGACGACTGCGACTCGTGGCATGCCCACACGTGGGTCCGACCGGGTAATAACGGGACCGGTGCGCCGCGGCTACCGTCGGTAGTCGCGGTCGGAGGCCGGCGACAGCCCCTCGAGGCTCGGAAACAGGTACCGGACGAGGACGACGCCGAGCGCCAGCCCCGCGACGACGGCGGCGACGACCACCCGGAGGGAGGCGTCGCCCTGCGAGGTGATGAGCCCGGACGACACACCCACCAGCAGGACGCTGCCGATCTTCAGTCGGCCCATCGTCCGTTCGCGGTCCTCCTCGGGGATGGGGCCGGTCACGCCGTTTCCCCCTCCGTGCTGACGTGCATGCCGACGAACCGCCACGGCGTCCCCAGGTTGGCGTCGTCCGCGCGGCGCTGCAGCGTCCCGCTCCAGCGGGTATCGAACTCGTTGCGGCGGTCCCGCTCGACGTCGGTCCAGGCCATGAACACGTCGTCGGAGAACCACGCGTGGTCGCCGGCGGTCTCGACGAGCAGCCGCCCGGAGTCGACGACCCACCCCTCGGTCGTCTCGGTCTGTGCCTCCAGGCCGGCCCGGACCGCCTCGTAGCCGGTCAGCCGCTCGCCGATGCCGAACTTGACGGTCGACTCCTCGCGGGCGAAGAACGGGTGCAGCGGCTCCCCCGCCCGGAGCGCCTCGTAGTACGTCCGCACGGTAGCCTCGGGATCCATGCCGGTCTTTCGTGGCGGATGCTCTTACCGCTGCTGGAACGAAACGAGACGCCGACTGTCGCCGACGGCCGCCGGTCAGTCGTCGGCGGGGGCCGTTTCGACCAGCGACTCCGGGTCGACGCGGGCGTAGCCGGCGACGGCCGCGAAGACGTCGTCCTCCATGGCGAACCGCTCGCCGGAGGTGACGCCGTAGGCCTCGTCGTCGCCGAACCGCGTCTCGACGAACCGCCGTGCGACCAGTGCCTTCCGGCCGTCGTCGTCGCGGTCGAGGGTCATCTGTGCCTCCGCCAGCAGCAGCGCCGCCGTGACGACGTCGAAGACAAGGTCCGCCAGCCGCTTGGCGTGGTACTGGGCGTAGTCATCGTCCTCGGCCGCCAGCGTCGCCAGCGCGTCCTGCAGTTCGTGGAACCGGTCCTCGACGGTCGCCGCCGGTTCCTCCAGGAACGGGTGTTCGACCGCCCCGAGCCGCTCGTCGACGTACGGCAGCAGCGCCTCATGGGCGTCCTCGCGGTTCAGCGCCCGCAGGGTGTCCAGCGCGAGGATGTTCGACGGGCCCTCCCAGATGGGCAGCACCTGCGCGTCCCGGAGCAGCCGCTCGGTCGTGTGCTCGCGGACGTAGCCGTTGCCGCCCAGCACCTCCATCGCGTAGGAGGTCGTGTCGACGGCCATCCGGGCGGTCTTGTACTTCGCGACGGGGATGAACAGCCGCATCAACTGGTAGGCCGCCGAGTCGTCTTCCTCACCCCGCGGGTCGCTCCGCTCCATACTCGCTCGTTTTGCGTCGCCGCGCGACGCCTGCCGTTCCCGCTCGTCCAGCAGTCGCGCGGCCTCGAAGGAGAACGCGGCGGCGGCCTCGTAATCGACGGTCATGTCGACGAGGTCCCGCCGCATCAGGGGGTACTCGTCGATGGCGTCGCCGAAGGCCTCCCGGTCGGCGGCGTGGACCTTCGCTTCCAGCAGCGCCCGGCCCATCACGCCGACGGCGCCGGTGGCGTTGGTCAGCCGCTCGAAATTCATCATCTCGGCCATCGCCCGAAAGCCCTCGCCCTCCTCGCCGACGAGGTAGGCCTCGGCGCCCTGGTACTCGATTTCGCCCGTCGGCACCGAGATGGTGCCGAGCTTGTCCTTCAGCCGCCGGAAGTGCGCCTCGTTGACCTCGCCGTTCGGCTTCGTCCGCGGGACGAGAAACAGGCTGAGCCCCTCGACGCCGTCCGGCGCGTCCGGCGTCCGCGCCAGCGCCAGCGCGCCCTCGGCGTCGATATTCGAGCAGAACCACTTCTCGCCGTACAGTTCGTAGACGCGCTCGGCCGGTACCCCGCCTCCCCTCCGCGGCGTCTCCGACGCCTCGCTTCCTCCGCCGGTCGGTTCGGCCCGCACCTCGTTGGCGCCGACGTCCGAACCACCCTGCTCCTCGGTGAGGAACATCGCGCCCTCGATGTGGTCCTCGAGGTCACGGGCGGTCAGCGCCTCGAAGTACTCCGCAAGCGACCCGTCGTCGAACTTCTCGAGGACGAGCGCGGCGCCGGTGGTCATCGAGACGGGACAGCAGAAGCCCCCGTCGACGTACGACAGCAGCGCCTGCATGGTGAGCACGTGCGTCAGCCCGAGCGGCTCCTCGCGGCCCGGCGGCGGGTGGAACGCGTCGTGGGTGACGCCGAACTCCTCATAGGCGATCTCCTCCTGTTCGCGGACGAGCGGGTGGTACTCCACTTCGTTCAGCCGGTCACCGTGCTTGTCGAACGACCGCAGTTCGTGGCCCGCCTCGTCGATGCGGTCGGCCGTGTCGGCCATTCGGCGGCCGAGTACATCGCCGAACTCCTCGAGGACCGGCTCGGCCCACTCGAACTCGTCGTCCGGGTAGACGCGTCGGGCCTCGAACCGCAGCGTCGGGTCCAGCCGCCAGTAGTTGCAGTCCCGGCCGGCGTTGTAGTCGCCGTACGGTATCGGGTCCGCGTCCATAACCCCCAGTTCGGACCGCGGCGCATAAATCCTCGCGCCGCCGGCGAAACGGCCGCTCCGCGCGTCGCAATTGAACTGATCGTTCGTTTACCTCCGTCCGAAATGGTGATGAACCGGGGGCCGCATCCACCCGATAATGGTCACGCGCGACGACCTCGGCAACGACGACCTGGCGGTGACCGTGGCCGACGATGGCCTCGCCGTCCGTGCGGTCATCGACCGCGAGGAGGACCGCAACGCCCTGAACGGCGCCGTCATCAAGGGGCTGCTCGACGTCCTCGCGTACGCCGACGGGGGCGAGACCCGCGTCGTCGTGATCCGCGGCGCCGGCGGCACCTTCTGCGCCGGCGGCGACATCAAGTCGATGGCCGGCGCCATCGGCCAGGGGTCGGCGGCCTACCGCGAGGGGTTCGCCGGCATGAAGCGGCTCGTCGAGGCGGCCGTCGACACCGCCGCGCTCACCGTCGCCGCCGTCGAGGGCTACTGTCTGGCCGGCGGCATGGGACTGGCAGGGGCCTGCGACGTGATCCTCGCCAGCGACGAGGCCACCTTCGGCACCCCCGAGGTGGAACTCGGCATCTTCCCCGCACAGGCGCTCGTGCCCGTGATGCGGACGGTCAACGAGAAACAGGCCTTCCGGTATCTGTTCACCGGCGAACAGTTCGACGCCGAGACCGCCCACGACATCGGCTTCACGACCGACGTCGTCCCCGCCGACTCCTTCGAGGCCGAACTCGACGACCTCGTCGATGGCCTCGTGACGCCGTCGGCGTTCACCATCGAGATGGGCAAGGAGGCCTTCTACAACCAGCGCGAGATGGGCTTCGAGGAGGCGCTAGACTACATGCGCGAGATGGTGACGCTGCTGGCGATGAGCGACGACGCCGAGGCCGGCTTCAACGCCTTCCTCACCGACTCCACGCCCGACTGGAAGGGCCGCCCCGACGATCCCGACGACACCGACGACGCCGACGAGTGACGCGACACCCACACCCACATCCATGACCATCGAGCAAGATTCAGTCAAGGGCAACGACCCCGACAAGGCGATCATCAGCGCGGCGCTGACCGGCGCGCTCACGACCCGCGACCAATGTGAGCACATCCCCTACACGCCGGAGGAAATCGCCGAGGACGCCGCCGCGGCCCGCGATAACGGCGCCGCGGTGGCGCACATCCACGCCCGCACCGAGAACGGCTCGCCGACCTTCGACGAGGAGATCTACCAGGAGATTTACGACGAGGTGCGCGCCCGGACGGACATCCTGATCAACTTCTCGACGGGGGCGCTACACGAACCCGTCGACTCCCGGGTCGAGTACGTCGAGGGCGTCCGGCCGGACGTCGCGGCGCTCAATATGGGATCGATGAACTACGCGAAGTACAGCGACTCCCGGGACGACTTCGTCTTCGACATGGTGTTCGACAACCCGTTCAACGAGATCGAGTCGTTCCTCGAGGCGATGAACGACGCGGGCGTCAAGCCCGAACTGGAGTGTTTCGACACCGGTCACGTCGGCAACATCCGGCCGTTCCTGAAGTCGGGCACCCTCGAACATCCCATCCACTTCTCGCTCATCATGGGCGTACTCGGCGGCGTCCCGCCGACCGTCGAGAACCTCGCCCACCAGGTCCGCCAGCTGCCCGACGACGCCAACTGGCAGGTGATCGGCATCTCCGAGGACCAGTGGCAACTGGCGGCCGGTGCGCTGTCGATGGGCGGCAACGTCCGCGTCGGTCTGGAGGACAACTTCTACCTGCCGAGCGGCGAGATGGCGACGAACGGCGAACTGGTCGCCAAGGCCGCCGGACTCACCCGCAACGTCGGCCGCGAGCCCGCGACGCCCGCGGAAGCGGCGGAGATCATGGAGATCGACGCCGACCACCTCTAAACCCACTTTTATTTCCTCGGGCTTCCTCGGGCGCCTCCGACGCCCTGCGGAGAGCCCCCCGGTCACAAAAACGTGGGGAAAAAGCCGCAGCCGACGGCTCCCTGCGGTCGCCGCCGGGGTCGTTCGAAAGACGACCTGAGGTCGTCTTTCGTGATTTCGTCAGAACGCTTCGTGTTCTGACTGCAAGCGGGAAATCAGAGATTTCCCGCAATGACGAGAGACGCCTCTGGCGTCTCTCGAACCGAACCGCTCGCACCCAGCGGGCGCTCGCGGATGCTCACACCTGAACTTAGGTTCGTTGAGCGCATGTCGGAATCGAAGTTCCGTCCAACCGGTCACTAATGGAATATCGTCCAGCCCGTCCTCGTAGTGGCTGTGTTCCTCGGCGGGGAACTCGTCGCCTTCGACGGCGTCGACGTAGCCGTCGATCGCGTCGGCCATCTCGCCGCGGACGTCGCCGAAAGCTTTCGAGAACGGCGCGGTGCCCTCCGAAAGGCCGATCAGCTCGTCGACGACGAGCACCTGGCCGTCGCAGTCGGGGCCGGTGCCGATACCGATCGTCGGGATGTCGATGGCCTCGGTGACCGCCGCCGCGAGGTTGGCAGGGACGTGCTCGAGGACGAGCGAGAAGGCAACGGCGTCCTCATGCTGTTCGAAGCGCTTGACGATTCGGCGGGCGGATTCGGCGTCGTGCCCTGCCAGAACAGGTATCCTAGCCGATAGATATCGATGGTGTATCGACCAGCAGACTTATTTTGATGGCGCAACTACCATCAGTTAGGGATGGCAGACGGCGACGCCGAGATCGTTCGCGATCGGCGCCGTGATTTCGGCGACGAGGTCGTCCGAATTCGCGTGCTCCGAGTCCCGGAGTCCGAGACCTTCCCCGAGGGAATCAAATATGCGTTCCACTACGGTCGGAAAGACAGCGACGTTCCGATTCTCAGGTACGACAACCATCACGGCGTCCACGAACGACATAGCGGCTCGGAACTGGAGGAGGTCGACTTTCCAGGAACCGAGGCCCTGCTCCGACAGTTCGTTCGCGAACTCCCCGACCACGTTTCACCCTGACCCATGACCATGGACACGCTGCATATCACAGTCGAACCGACCACGGAGTTCTTCGAGTCGGCCCTCAAGGACGTCCGGCAACTCGAAGCTGACGAAGCCGATGGAAGCGAGTACGTTCTCAGCCTCCCCGATGAGGAGACCCTCGAACGAGTGCTGCGTGCGAAGAACATCGAACTCATCCGGATGACCGCCACCGAGGAGCCCGAAAGCGTTCGGGAACTCGCCCGGCTCGTTGACCGCGACATCAAGAACGTCTCGACGGCGTTGAACCGGCTCGAGGAGATCGGCCTCGTCGAACTTGAAGACGGCGGACGGGCGAAGAGGCCGACGGTCTGGTACGACCACGTCGAAATTGACATCCGGCTGACGCCTGACGGTGCGGACGACACCGACGTGGCCCCTGCGTGAACCACCCGGGGTCGCCGGTGACCCCGACAGCGCACACGTCGGACGCTACCTCATTGCAACTCAGTACACATCGTCGACGTCGTTCTCGTAGTGGCTGTGCTCCTCGGCGGGGAACTCGTCGCCTTCGACGGCGTCGACGTAGCCGCCGATAGCGCGGGCCATCTCCCCGCGAACGTCGCCGAAGGCCTTCGAGAACGGCGCGGTCCCCTCCGAGAGGCCGATCACATCGTCGACGACGAGCACCTGGCCGTCGCAGTCGGGGCCGGCGCCGATACCGATCGTCGGGATGTCGATGGCCTCGGTGACCGCCGCCGCGAGGTTGGCGGGGACGTGCTCGAGGACGAGCGAGAAGGCACCGGCGGTCTCGTGTCGCTCGGCGAGGTCGACGATCTCGCGGGCCGACTCGGCGTCGGTGCCCTGCCGGAACAGCCCGGTCTCGTTTTCCCGCTGGGGGGTCAACCCGAGGTGGGCCTGGACCGGAATCCCGAGGTCGGTCAGCCGGTCTGTGAGCCCGACGGTGTGGGGGCCGGACTCCAGCTTGACGGCGTCGGCGTCGGCCTCTTTCAGCATTCGGCCGCAGTTCTCGACGGCGTCGCCCTCGTCGGCGCCGTAGGAGAGAAAGGGCATGTCCGCGATGACGAGGGCGTCGTCGGTCGCCCGCGCGACGGCGGCCGTGTGGCTGGCCATCTCGTCGACGGTGACCGGCAGCGTCGACTCGTAGCCGAGCCGGGTGTTGCCGACGGAGTCGCCGACGAGCGTCATGTCGACGCCGGCCTCGTCGACCAGCCGCGCCGTCGGCGCGTCGTAGGCCGTCAGCATCGTGAGCGTCTCCTCGCCGGCCCTCGCGCGGATGTCCCTTGCGCGCATGCCCCGGCGTCGGTGGCGCCGCGGGTTAAACGCTGTCACTCCGCGAAGGCGAGCCGGTCGGGAGGCTCCGGACTCGACGCGACGGGTCGCCGGGCGCCGACCTCGACGGAGCGTGCGCCGAACCGTAACCGCTTAGCCGGCGAGCGCCCGACGCGGTGGTATGCCGGAGCGCGTCGAGTCCACCGACCCCGAGGGCGTCGATTACGGGTGGGTGCTGCAGACGACGTTCGTCCTCACCATCGTCATCGGCGCGCCGGTCGTCGCGGTCCTATCGACGCTGGTACCGCTGCCGACCTGGACCGGGCGGGCGGAGTTCGCCGTCCGGGTCGGCGCGCCGGTGTGGTTCTGTCTCGGCGTCGGCGTCTACGCCTACGCCCGCAGCCACTCGGAGACGTAGACGTAGTCGATCCCGGCCCGCTCGGCGGTCACCTCGTCGCGCTCGCTGTCGCCGACGAACAGCGTCTCCGCGGGGTCGCCGCCGAGCCGCCGGACCGTCTCCAACAACGGCTCGGGGTCCGGCTTCTCCGTCTCGACGGTGTCGCGGCCGACCACCGCGTCGACGCCGCCGATGTCGTGGACCTCGAGAGCGACCCGGCAGGCCGCCTCGCAGTTCAGCGAGCAGACCCCGACGTCTGCGTCCACGCCAGCGTCAATGCCCGTGTTCGTGTCCGTGTTCACGCCCGCGCCCCCGGGAACCGTGTCGGCGGCCGGCAGCCGCTCGGAGTTGCGGGCGCCGTCGCGCTCGCGGTCGGCGAGGACGGTCTCGACGGCCTCGCGGTGGCCCGTCCGGTCGGCCGTCTCCAGCATCGTCCACAGGTCGCCCGACGGCGACACGCCGCGGCTCTCCAGCACCGCGGCGACGGCCTCGGCGGCCTCGTCCCAGTCGACCGCCAGCCGGACGAGCGTCCCGTCGAGGTCGAAGACGAGCGTCTCGTGGTCGTCGTGGTTGCCGCTTACCATCCGTCCGTGCGGTCAGTCGAGCAGCTCACGGGCGATGACCTTCTTTTGGATCTGGCTCGTCCCCTCGTAGATGGTCGTGATCTTGGCGTCCCGGTAGAGCCGCTCGACGGGAAAGTCCGTCGTGTAGCCGTAGCCGCCGTGGATCTGGACGGCCTCGTTGGTCACGTCCATGGCGGCCTCGCTGGCAAAGTACTTCGCGGTGCTGGCGGCCATCGACGGCGGCCGCCCCTCGTCGAGCCGGCGGGCGGCGTCGTAGGTGAGCGTCCGGCCCGCCTGGGTCTTCGTATACATCTCCGCGAGCTTCTGTCTGATCGCCTGGATGTCGGAGATGGCGCCGCCGAACTGCTCGCGGTCGTCGGCGTAGTCGACCGCCGCGTCGAGCGCCGACTGCGCCAGCCCGACCGCCTGGGCCGCGATGCCGACCCGGCCGCCGGTAAGAATCGATAGCGCCGCCGACAGCCCCCGGCCCTCCGGCGTCAGCCGGTTGGCTTCGGGGATGCGGACGTCGTCGAAGATCAGCGAGGTGGTGTCGCTGGCCCGGAGCCCGAGCTTCTTCTCCTTCTTGCCGACCTCGAGGCCGTCGGCGTCCTTCGGGACGACGAACTGCGTCACCGTCCCGGGGTCGTCGGATTGGGTCTTGGCGAAGAGGACGACGACGCCGCTACGAACCCCGTTCGTGATCCACTGTTTCGTCCCGTCGATGACGTACTCGTCGCCCTCGCGGCGGGCCTCGGTCGACATCTCGGCGGGGTTGGAGCCGGCGTCGGGTTCCGACAGCGCGAACGCGCCGACGGGCCGGCCGTCGGCCATCTCCGGCAGCCACCGCTCCTTCTGGTCGTCGTCGCCGAACTCCGCGATACAGGAGGTCGCAAGACAGTGTACCGACAGTGCCGTCGCCACCGACAGTTGGCCGTAGGCGAGCTCCTCGTTGCAGACGGCGTAGGTCGTCCCGTCGACGTCGAGACCGCCGTACTCCTCGGGGACGGTCATCGCGGTCAGGCCGATGTCGGCCAGCCCGTCCCAGACGTCCTCGGGGAAGGACTCCGTCTCGTCGGCCTCGCGGGCCGTCGGACGGACCTCCTCGATGGCGAACTCCCGGACTGTCTCGCGGATGGCCTCCTGCCCCGGCGTCAAGTCCATGCGTGGGCGTCGACCGCGAGCGGCAAAAATCGCCCGCTCGTCAGGCGCCGCCGTCGCCGTCGCTGCCGCCGTCGCCGCTTCCGTCCCGGAGGAAGGCGACGACGGTCTCGCCGTCGGCGTCGAGCCCGCCGGCCTGGGCGACCGTCGGTGACCCGCCGCCGCCCCCGCCGAAGGCGTCGGTGAGTTCCCCGATTACGGCGCCGGCCTCGGGGTCGCCGTCGGTGCCGACCGCCAGCCGTCCGGCCGGCGACGCCAGCACGAGCACGTCGACGCCGTCGGGCCGCTCGCGGACCGCCTCGGCGAGGGCGTCGGCGTCGGCGTCGACGACGCCGGCCGCCCACCGGGTGCCGTCCCGCTCGAAGGCGTCGGCCGCGACCTCGGCGACCTCGGCCTCGAGCAGCCGCTCCCGCAGTTCGTCGCGGTCGGCCTCCAACTCGGCTCGCTCCGCCCGGAGTCGCTCGACCTCTTCGGGCAGCGAGTCGACGTTCGTCCCCAGCGCCGCCGCGGCCTTGAGGGCGGCGGCCTTCTCGTCGCTCCGGCGGTCGACGCCGGCCGGTCCGACCGCGAGCTCCACGCGCGTCAGCCCCTCGCCGGGGTTCGACCGGCCCAGCACCGTCACCGGGCCGATCTCCCGGGTGTCGCGGACGTGGGTGCCGCCGCAGGCCGCCGCGTCCCAGCCCTCGATCTCGACGACGCGGACCGTGTCGCCGCCGACGCCTTCCTCGGTCTTGGCGTTGAACGCGACGTCGTCGCGGCCGAGGGCCTCCTCACGGGGGAGCCGCTCCCAGGACACCTCGCGACCCTTCCAGACGCAGCGATTGACCAGCCGCTCGAGGTCGACCAGCGTTTCGTCGTCGATGGTCGTCGAGGTGGTGAAGTCGACGCGGACCTTCTCCTCGTCGGCCGTGGGCGTGCCGTCCGCCCGCCGCTCCGGTTGCGCGGCGGCGATTCCGAAGCCGCCGTAGCCGATGTCGTCGAAGAGCCGGCGGCCGGCGCCGTACAGCGCGTGGCTGGCGGTGTGGGCCCGCCGGCAGTAGCGCCGGAACGCCGGATCGATGGCGGCCTCGACGGTCCGGCCGGCTTCGAGCTCGCCGTCGACCGTGTGGACGACCGCGCCGTCCCGCGTCTGCACGTCGCGGACGGGGCGGCCGCCGACGGTGCCGCGGTCGGGTGGCTGGCCGCCGCCCTCCGGGTAGAAGTACGTCTCCGAGAGGACGACCTCGCTGCCGCCGCGCTCGACGGTCGCCTCGAAGGCCAGCGTCTCGGGGTCGTCGGGTGCCAGGGAGCCTGCCATGCCCGGCCCGACGGACGACGACGAGAAAAGGCCGGCGCTATTCCTCGGCGAGGTCGACGTCGAGCCGTCCTTCCAGCGCCTCGATGACCGACCCGCCGACGTTCGCGCGGGCGGCCCGGCCCTGTTCGACGGCGACGAGGTCGTCCTCGGCGACGCTCAACTCGGCGGCGAGTTCGTCGAGTTGGAGGCCAACCTCCTGTCGGGCGGCCGCCACCGTCTCGCCGTAGTCGGTCGTGAGGTAGGGGAGTGGGTCGTCCTCGTAGTCGGTCCCCTCCTCGAAGTCGGTGTCGACGCCCCGGGCGTCGTCCATCCGGGCGGCGTTACGGGCGGCGTTCCGTCGGCGTTCCTGTTCGCGGTCGTCGTCGCCCTCGCCGGCGTCGGCACCGGCACCGGCGTCGTCCTCGCCGTGTCTGGCACACTCCCTGCAAACCTCCAGTTCCGCGCCGGCGACCGTCGCGGTCTCGAGGCTGCGGCCATCGGCGCCGCAGAGCTCGCAGACGTCGCTGGCGTCACCCCCGACGCCGCCGGTCGAATACTTCGAAGGGCACGGCGGCCGTCGGTCGTCGGTCGTCGGTCGCCGGCCGCCGCGTCAGTCCTCCTCGTCCGGCCACCAGGTGCAGTGACCGAGCTGGTGGCCGCAGGTCCGGCAGATGACCGCCGACACGTCGTCGTCGTGGTACGTGTCGGCGGAGCTTCGCCGGAACGCCGGTTCGGTTTTCTCTTTACACTGCGGGCAGTACCGTTGGTAGGCGCCTCCGTCTCGGTCTTCGATTGAATCTCCCATCGTCACCTCGAGGTTCTCCATTGCGACGGTGTTGGTGTCAAGAAACAAAATCACGGCGAAACGATCGCGCCGAAGCCGGGGGTCGGTGCCGCGGTCATGGCGAACGGAAAGCGTTAAAACCGAACGACTTCGAGATGTTCGTGCGGAACGAGTTACTGCGCGTGGGTAGCCAAGCCAGGCCAACGGCGCAGCGTTGAGGGCGCTGTCCTGTAGAGGTCCGCCGGTTCAAATCCGGTCCCACGCACGTCCTGCCGCGAGTACGCTCGCGAGCGGCGGGGCTGCCGACCGGATTTGTACCCCAGAAGACGCAGCGCGAGCGAAGTGAGCGACCGTCTTCCTCCGGTTCAAATCCGGTCCCACGCACTGAACGGACGCCGACGAGCGAAGCGAGTCGGCTGGAGTGAGGGAGTCGGACCGGATTCGAAGTAGACCGAGGTTCTGCGCCGCAGGCGCAGGTTCTCGGCCGTGGTTCAAATCCGGTCCCACGCATATTCTGCCGCGAGCACGTTCGGGAGCGGTAGGGCTGCCGACCGGATTTGAGCCCTGCCAGTCGCGCGCAGCGAACGACGTGAGCGAGCACGTCTGGCTCTGGTTCAAATCCGGTCCCACGCATGTCCTGCCGCGAGTACGCTCGCGAGCGGCGGGGCTGCCGACTCCGCAAGAATGGGCGAAGACCACCTTCTCCCGCTCGGATGGCCTTGAGGCGCCCGAACGAGTTGGATCTGGTCCGTCGGGCCGCCGGAACCACCAACTGCCGCCGCTCCCGCGGTCAGCAGGGCTGTACCCACCGTATTTCCGGCCCGACGGTTTCGTTTTCTCTGACCAGCAGCACGTGAATCCGCTCGAGGACGTTCGGCGTGTCGGCGGCACAC
This sequence comes from Halobacteriales archaeon QS_8_69_73, assembly GCA_003022945.1. Classification (GTDB taxonomy): domain Archaea; phylum Halobacteriota; class Halobacteria; order Halobacteriales; family Haloarculaceae; genus Natronomonas. The sequence goes on from PXRZ01000032.1 coordinate 73,231, forward strand.
GGACGAAAGTGGTAGTGCGAATACTCGGCGTCCCTCGCCGGCGGTGCCCCGACGCGGACACGTACCCGGTAGGGTTGGCTCTCGACGCGGAACTCCCTGCTGCTCATCTCCTCAGCGCCCTCGTCGGATCCGGTGTCGGCCGCCTGCGCCAGCGTGAACCGCTCCTCAAGCTGCCGGCCCGTCTCGACCTCGCCTGCCTCGCTCCGGACCAGTTCCAGGTACACCTCGTGGCTCGCCGTCGTATCATTGTTCCAAATCTTGATCATGAGCTCCGAGGACTCCTCGTCCTGGAGAGCGTCAGCCGAACAGCCAGCAACTCCGACGCTCAACCCCGCACCTGCGAGACGGAGTGTGTCTCGCCGCGACAACCGCCGTGTCATGACATGTAATGCCTTACCGCTAGGAAAAAAGTCTTCCCGCCGAGCATAGCTCCGACTGCCGACGGGTCTCGTATCGAGAAGTGTGAGCCGTCGGTTCGGTGCGGAGGCGATATCCGTGGTGTCGGGGTCGGCAGACCGTCGTCTATCGCCGGGCACCCGACACGAAGCTCTATCGCGGCGACGGCTCCTTACAGCGACCGCTCGATACCGATGTTCTGGAGGTAACCGCCGCAGGCGCAGAGCCGGCCGTCGGGGTCCTTCTGCCGGTCGCCGCAGTCGACGCACTCGTAGAGCGTGGCGCCGTCGGGTTCCGTTCCTCGCATACCACCGACTTCGAGCGCGAAACTGTTAAACGTTAGCACGAAGCTCGAGAGGCGAACGTTCCGGCGGTTTCGGCGTCGAATCATCAACGCATATCCACCGCCCGGCCATAGATGTCGGCATGGAGACGCGGACATGGGCGAAGGAGCACGTTCCGGCGCTGACCGCGCTGCTGACGGTCGCGTCGCTGGCGCTGGTGTTCGGCGCCGCCTTCCAGCGGCTTCCCGTAGAGGCGCTGCCGAGCTACGCGGGGTTGCTCGCTGCCATCCCGCACGTCAACGCCGTCGTCAGCCTCGCGGCCATCGGCACCATCGTCGCCGGCGTCCGCGCTATCAGACGCGGCGACGTCCGACGGCACCGGGCACTGATGACGGCCAGCTTCGGGCTGTTCGCGCTGTTTCTGGCGCTGTACCTCTACCGCGTGGCCGTTCTCGGCCCGATGGAGTTCACCGGGCCGGCCGTCGTCCGGACATACGTCTACCTGCCTGTCCTGTTCGTCCACATTGGCCTGGCGGTCGTCTGCGTCCCGTTCGTCTTCTACGCGCTACTGGTCGCGAGCACCCGCCCGGTCGCGGAGATCTACGGGACGCGCCACCGGACGGCCGGCCGCGTCGCCGCGAGCCTGTGGCTCATCTCCTTTTCGATGGGCGTGGCCATCTATGCGATGTTATATCACCTCTTCTGACCGCGAGCCTCACGGCGCCCGCTCGGCGACGAGAACGCCGACCTGTTCGTGGACCATCTCGACGGCGGTCACGGCGAAGCCCGCCGCCGTCAGCGCGTCAGCGAGCACTCCGACCGTCGCCGGGTCGTCGACCGCGGGGCTGTAGAACGGCTCCTCGGGGTCCGGCTCGCCGAAGAACATCACGTCCCCGAGGACGAACCGCCGCGGCTCCATCCCGGCGACGACGTCGATTGCAGCCCTTTTTTCCCCGTCGGCGAGGTGATGCATCGCGAAGTTCGAGACGACGATGTCCGTCGGGCCGTCGTAGTTCGGCTCCCGGAAGCTCCCCTCTCCGACCGTGATGTCGTCGAGGCCGCGCTCGGCGGCCTTCCGGCGGGCCCGTTCCATCATCCCCTCGCTGATGTCGCGGCCGACGACCCGGTCGGCGTCGGTCGCCAGCCGGAGCCCGACCGCACCCGTCCCACAGCCCAGGTCGACGACGATGTCGTCCGGGTCGGGGTCGGCGTGGTCGACGACGAGCGAGACGCAGGCGCGGTACTCCGGGGTGGTGTCGTCGTCGTAGTCGGCGGCCTTCTCGTCGAAGCGGGCGGCGTGTTCCTCATGACTTCTCTTCATGCTCGTGGTCGTCGATACGCACGCCGGGCTCCATGAACGTCTCGGAGCGGCGCCGTCGGTTGCGGGCGGCGAGTTCGCCCCACCGTGCCAGCCCGGCCTCGACGGTCCCGCGGTCGAGGCCGACGGCCTCGCCGACGGCGCACAGCTCCCGCGGCGCCCGGAGCTCGAGGTGCGAGCGGGCGTCCGCCGAGACGACGAACGGCGCGTCGTACTGCTCGACGAGCTCGCGCAGCTTCCGCAGTCCTTCGACCGCCCGGACCCGGGCGCCGCCGTCGCGCCGGAGGACGCGCCCGAGGTTGAACTCCAGGTGGACGCCGTTGTCGGCGGCGGCCCTCGCGAGGACGTGGTTGACGTCGCCGTCCCGCATCGGGTGTGCGAGCACGTCCACCTTCGGCTGCTCGACCGCGAAGCGGTTCAGCGGGCCGCCGTGGACGCAGACGAGTTCCCGCTTCGAGCGGTAGTTGCCGACGAGCCCGCTGGCCCGGCCGGCGTCGTCGGTCCGAATCTCGATGCCCCGGACAATGTCGATGTCGGAGGCATCGGCGACCGCCCCGGCGTCGTACTCCGGCTGGGCGTCGCCGTGGTTGCGGACGGCCACCCCCTCGTAGCCGCGGTCGGCGGCCGTCCGCGCCAGCCGGGCGACCGTCGCCTCGCCGTCGGGATACGCGTGGACGGCCTCGTACATGTGCCGGGCTGGGTTCCGCCTGACCTTCGGTGTTGCGTTGTGCCGTGTCGTGTCGTCTCGCCGTTCAGGCCGCCGGGGCGTCGACGTGGAGCAGGCGGCCGCGGCCGGCGGCGGCGCCGACGAGGAAGCCGACGAAGTGCGCCACGAGCGCGACCCCGGGAGCGGCGGTCGCCAGCGTCGTCACCCCGGCGAGAACGGCGAACAGTAGCAGCGAGCCACGGGCGCCGACCGGCAGCCACGACAGCGCCCGGTTCGAGGCCCGGTTGCCGACCAGCAGGTAGCCGAACAGCGCGAAGATGGCGCCGCTGCCGCCGAGGACGCCCGTCGGCTCGAACGGGACCGTCACGAGCACCTGCGCCAGCCCCGCGACGGCGCCGGAAACGACGAAGAACGCGTGGAACCGCAGCGGCGTCGTCACGTAGGCGACGAGCGGCCCGACGATCACCAGCGCGAGCGTGTTGGCCACCAGGTGCCCGAGGCTCCCGTGGGCGTAGACGCTCAACACCACCGCCGAGGGGTACTCGGCCAGCGGCCACGCGAGGACGAACGCCGCCGGCGGGACGCCGACCAGCCCGCCGAACGCCTGCAGTCCGAAGACGGCTGCGAACAGGGCGAGCGTCGTCAGCGTCGGGCTGTCGGCCATGATCAGTACTCCAGGTCGTCGGTGTGGCGGTCCAGCGCGAAGACGAGTCCCGCGCCGACGACGACGGGGACGGCCGCGACGGCCGCCACCTCCATCGGCGGCCCCTCGACGTTCGTCCGGACCTCGTTGACGGGCAGTCTGAGCGCCCCGATCATGAGGCTGACGAGAAAGACGAGCGTCGCCTCGCGGTGGCGTTCGAGGGCCGCCCGGACCAGGTAGGCCACCGAAAACAGGCCGACGAGGGCGCCGCCGAGGAAGGAGACGAACGGGACGAGCGCCCCCAACAGCGGTCCGACGTCGCCGCCGAGGGCGGCTACCATGCCGCCCGCGACGTCCCGGGGGATGCGGGTCGCGGCCTCGTACTGTCCCATCACGTAGAGGAGGAAGGCGCCGGAGACCCCCGGCAGGACCATCGCGGAGATGGCGATCGCCCCGGCGACGAACAGTACCGGCGGCGTCGTGCCGTCGCCGGCGCCGGAAAGCGAGGGGTCGGTCACGAGAAACGCGAAGACGACCCCGACGGCGGCGACGGCCGTCCGTCGCGGCGTCGCGACGTCCACGTGGCGGGAGAGAACGACCGCCGACGCCGCGATGAGCCCGAAGAAGAACGCGTTCGTCGGCGCGGGATACCGCTCGACGGCGACGCTCATCACCGACGCGATCGTGGCGGCGGCCGACAGCACGCCCGCGCCCAGGGCGAGCAGGAACGGCACGTCCATTCGGAGCAGGTCCTCCGCCAGCGTGGCGCGGCCCGCGGCGGTGTGCAGCGAGGCGACGTGGCGGACCGACCGCGGGTCGATCGACGTGAGCGCGGCGATGAGCCGCTCGTAGACGCCGACGATGACCGCGATGGTGCCGCCGGAGACGCCCGGAACCGTGTCGGCCGCGCCCATGCAGGCGCCCTTGAGGTAGACGACGAGCCACGCGCGGGCACCGGCACCGGTGTCGGCGTCGACGTCAGCGTCGGCCATTCAGGGCGCCCGGAGGCCACGCCGTTCCGAGCTGCCGGAACCGTCGGAGTTGCCGGACCCGTCACCGCCCGACCCGTCTGAGTCCCCCGACCCGTCGGATCCGTCGCCTCCGCCGTTCGCCGGCTCCGCGGGCGCCTCGAGTTCGACCCGCGATGCGGTGTCGTTCTCGCCGACGACCTGCCCCTCGGTGACGTCGGTCTCGCCGAAGAAGACCCGGTCGTTCGACGTCGCGACGAACTGGTAGCTGCTGTTGGCCCGGACGCTGACGTTCGTGTAGCCGGCCTCGGTGCCGTACTCGTCGTAACCGGCCGTCGAGTACGGGACGGTCATCTCGAAGTTCCCCTGCTCGTCGGTCCGGGCGAACTGCCGGTAGGTGAACGTCTGGCCCGTCGTCGGGATCTCCATGACGACGTCCGCCCTGACCTCCGTGTCGGCCGGGCCGGTGCCTTCGATGGTCGCGCCCTCGACGCGCTCGAAGGTCTTCACGTAGGAGACCGCCGGCCCCTCTCGACCCGGCTGCGCCTCGAAGATGGGCGGGTTGTCGAGTCGGGTATTCGAGGACGGCTCGCTGGCGTGGACGAGCCGGAACTGTTCGAGCGCCTCGACCCGCTCCGACGGCCGCCCGAACAGCCCGCCGTGAACCTTCGTCGGGTCGCTCGCGGCGGCCTGTCTGGCCTCCTTCGACGTGTCGTAGTTGCGTTCGATGATGGGCTCGTCGGACTCCTGCGACGGCAGCGTCCCGAAGCCCCCCGTGCGGTTGAGCCCGCCGAAGTTGACGACGAAACTGGCCGGCTCGCGGGCGCTGCCGTGGAACTGGTAGAGCCGGACCCGCATGCTCTCGTAGGCCCGCTGGGTGTGGACGGCGACCGGCAGAACCTGTCTGTTTTGGACGAGCGAAATGCCGACATCGCTCCGATCGAGACCGTGTCGGGACTCGAACACCACCGGGGCGTTGTACTTCGTCGTGCCCGCGTAGCCGAGCTTGTAGTCGATCATGACGTACCGGGTTCCCGACCCCTCGCCGCTGTCGGCTTCCAGGACCTCGATCGACTCCGACTCGTTGCCCGCAAGCAGGAAGTCGGCTGCCTCTTCGGCGTTCTGCTGGAACGGATTCGCCACCGGAACCCGCTCGCCGCCGTAGGTGATGTAGTGGCCGTAGTCCCACCACGACATCACGCCGTACTCGCCGGCATCGTACTCGAAGTCGTCCGTCCGCTCGTACGTGCCGTAGTACTCGATGTCACCGGCGTTGTCGGCCCCGCCGTAGCCGCCGACCGCCGGTGTCTCCTCGGAGAGCCACCCGAGACTCCCCTCCCAGTCCTGGTACTCGCCGGGTCTCGCCGCACTGTCGGCCGACGCCACCGGTGCGGCCGTCGCCACGAGCGGCCCGGCGACGACGAACAGCACGGTGGCGACGACGAACACCTGGAACGGCTGGAGGTTCGTGGCGTCCGTCCGCACCGACTCGAGGTCGATGAACCCGAGTATCTGGCCGACGAGGTAGGCGTTCGCCGCGGCGACGCCGACGACGAGGTAGTAGTCGAACCGAATCTGCGTCAGCGTGAACAGCACCAATGTCGCGGTGAAGACGGCGACGAGGAGCTGCTCCGCGCGGGGCCGGTCGGCGAACAGCGCCCGGACCAGAACGGCGAGCACGCCGACGGCGGCCGTGTAGATGGCCAGCCCGTAGTTGCGGAAGAAGAAATCCAGCGGGGCGTCCGGCGCCTGCGCCTCCCCGACGGTCGCGGCGGTGTCGGTCGAGCCGAGGCCGGCGACCCGCTCGACCTGGCCCAGCAGGAAGTCGAACGTCTCCGGGGCGGCGACCGCGAGGACGCCGGCCGCGACGAGCCCGGTGGCGCCGACGCCGGCCGGGTAGCCGAGTCTGGACAGCTCTCGGCGCTCCCACAGCCGCGCGGCGGCGGCCATGAAGGCCGCGCCGCCGGCGACGAGCAGCGCGAGCAGCGGCTGCAGCAGCGATATCGACGTCGTGTTGAGCCCGACGGCCGTCACGAAGGGCAGCAGGAGACTCGCGGCGACTAACATGGCGACGACCGACGGAATGACGACGTGATCGGGGCTGTGCCCGCGGACGAACTCGAAGGAGAGGTGGATGAACAGGAAGATGCCGTAGATGCCGACGAGAAAGACCGCCGGCGGCCACACGAGCATCGTCAGCGCGAGGGCGGCACCGAAGCTGGCGCCCCACGCGACGGGTCGGCGCAGCAGGTCCACCTCGCGGGTTTCGATGAACTCGTAGATGGGCTTCTCGCGCTGGGCGACGGTGAGCATTCGCATGCCGACCGCCAGCGCCAGCAGCGTCCCGAGCACCTCCGCGATGTGGTGGTCGTAGACGCCGGCGACGCTCCGGGAGAGGAACTGACCGGGAGTCAGCGCCAGCAGGACGACCGCGATGAGCCCGCCGAAGCGGCCGCCGAGCCGCCGGCCGACGACGTACATGGGCGGCACACAGAGAACGGCGACGACGGGCGGCGTCAGGACGGTGACGAGCGTGACGGTCGACTCCGACGGCGACCCGAGGCCGACGATCAGCGCGATCGTCGCGACGATCTGGTCGAAGATGGTGCCGAACTGCCCGACGGCGGTGCCGGAGTCGAAGCCGGTCCAGACCTCGTACGGCATGTTAAACGGGTAGTTCCGAATGACGTAGTCGGTCGTCCGGCGGTGGTAGTAGGGGTCGTTGCCGCGGTACAGCGGCTGGCCGTTCTCGCCGATCATCCGCTCGTAGTGGCGCACCCGGACCCACAGCATGAACGTCATCAGCGCCGCGAGGACGGGGATGTGGTACAGTCGATAGACGGCGTCGAGTTCCGACTCGTACTCGCCGAGTCGCTCCTCGAGTTTGTCCCACCGCTGGCTCATTGCGTCGAACAACCGTCAAAACGCGGATAAGCCTTTTCCATTGCGCGTCGAAGGGGCCGGCGGCGAAGGCTCACCTTTTATTCCGTTCGGCGTCGGACTCCCGGCAGATGGTCGACCGCTCGGACGTCTGCGTGCTACTGCCGACCCTCGAGGAGGCCGAAACCATCGGCGACGTGGTCGCGGGCTTCCGGGACGCGGGCTTCGAGCACGTGCTGGTCGTCGACGGCAACTCGACGGACGGGACCCGCGAGATCGCTCGCGAGCACGGCGCCCGCGTCATGACGCAGTCGGGCGCCGGCAAGGGTCAGGCCGTCCGGGAGGGCGTCGCAACCGTCGACCGGGAGTACGTGCTGATGGCCGACGGCGACGGCACCTACCGGCCTGCCGACGCCGACCGGATGCTCGAGCCGCTGTTCGAGGGCCGGGCCGACCACGTCATCGGCGACCGCTTCGCCGACATGGAGTCGGGGGCGATGACGCGGCTCAACCGCGTCGGCAACCGTTTCATCAACCGGCTGTTCGCGACGGTCCACGGTCGGGACCTCCAGGACATCCTCTCCGGCTACCGGGCGTTCACCCGCGAGTCCTTCGAGCGGTTCCGGCTCGACGCCGAAGGGTTCGGCATCGAGACCGAGTTGGCCGTCGAGTGCGTCCGCAACGGCGTCGCCACCGAGGTGGCTCCGGTCCGCTACGAGCGGCGACCCGGTGGCTCCGAGACGAACCTTCATCCCCTGCGCGACGGCGGCCGGATCGTCTTCACGCTGTACGCGCTGACGAAGACCAACAACCCGCTGTTTTACTTCGGGTTCGTCGCCAGCGTCGGCGCACTTTTAGGGGTCGGGCTCGCGGGGTACGTGGCGTATGACTTCCTCGCTAACGGCGTTTCCCACGAGGTCATCGCGTTACTGTCGGCGTTTCTGGTCCTGCTGTCGACGCAGCTGTTTATGTTCGGCGTGCTCTCGGACATCATCGTCTCGGTGAACCGTGAGCAGACGCGCCGACTCGAGGAGCTGTCCGACCGACTCCGGGAGTTCGAAGAGTAAACAGCCTCGGGCGCGGTGGCCCGAGGCTTTGTGATTCCCTCAGCCGTGCGCTAGCACTCCCTGCTCGGCGATCAAGCGGGATGAGGTTGGGCGGCTTACACGCCCCGACCCGGACAGACGCACCAACCTGACTTGCGGCTGGGTTTTGTGAGTCCGGTAATTCGATTTAGTACCGTCGAGTTTCGCCATCTCACGCCACGCGATGTTCACCGATGCATTCCGGTCAGCATGGTCTTGCACCACAGCACACTCACTGTTGTGACATTTGAAGCGACCCTGGTGCCGATACCCACGCTCACCACAACACGAACACGTCTGTGAATTATAATAGGCGTCTACCGTGTCCGTCGGAATCTCTCGCCACATCGCCTTGTACGAGACGAATTCCTCAAACTTGTGGAACGGCAGTTTGTGTAACCGCCGGTTCATATACGCCCCGTACTTGATTTCGTCGCGGATACCCTCCATATCTTCGAACACGATGAGCGGGTTCGGGAACTGCTCTGCGAACTCTACGACAGTGCGGGAGAGTCGGTGCAACACCCACTCCGTGAAGCGTTCCTCCTTGTCACCGAGCCTGTGGTGGATGCTCATTTTGCCGTGTTCCTGGCAACGTTTCGTAATCGTGTGACAGCGTTGGCGTTCCTGCTTGACCCGTCCGTAATCAAGGACAAGCGTGCCCTCTGTCCGCATCGTCTCGCGGTCAAGGGCAGTGAGTGCAATGTTGCGTTCGTTGATGTCCACGCCAACCACAGTATCAGCGGTGTTGGGTTCAGGCACATCGAACTCGCGTGTGACCGTGACGTGTAGGTAGTACACGCCATCGCGGTACAGGAGTTCGGCCTGCCCCACATCCACCTCGTCTGATGTGATGGCCTCTCGAAGTTCGTTCATCGCATCAGGTTCGCCACGCAGGTGACCGTTCACCTTCTTGTAGGGTTTCGGGCTATGCGGACGTGGACTTGGTTCGTATCGTCGCCCACGGTGAGGCGGTAGCCTTCCGTGTGTGCCATCACAAGCGGGTACGCACCGTTCTTGTCGGTACTCGGTGGCGTCGGCTTACCGCCATCAGGGTCATCTTGATTCTCCCACCATCGTTTGAGTGATTGGTAGGAGTCCCATGTGTGGAGGGCTTTACCGACGACCGCACACTTGTTGTTCCGCAGGAAGTCGTCGCGGTCAACTTCCCGCTGTATCTCGGTGCGATTGTACCTGTTGTATGAGACGGATGGTGTGGTTGAATATCTCGCGTGAGGCGAGACGGGCGTCGTGAAGCCACGACCGTTTACCAGATGCTACGTGAAGGCGCGTCTGAATGGTTTTCGTGGCGTCGTCACCCATACTTTGACACTTGTTCCAATCCAGTATAAGTGCAGGGATTAGGGATGGAAGAGTACCGCAGTCATGCACATTCGGTTAGTTCTTGTAAGTATCATTTTGTCTGTGTCCGAAGTATCGATACTCAGTTCTCAACGTAGTGAAAGACGATGTGCGAGAGTTGTTTGTGGAGACGGCTGATCACTTCGACCACGAGATTCTGGCATTGGAGATTGCTGCTGACCACGTTCACCTGTTTGTGCAGTGCGATCCGAAGTACAGCTCGGCCGACGTCGCTCGGCAATTTAAATCGTACTCAGGTAAGCACTTAGTGGAACGGTATCCTGAGGTTCGGAAGGCGTATTTCTGGGGTGGTGGATTCTGGAAAGTTAGAAGGGCAGCAGCGCCCGGAGTCGACCGACGATGCTGTTGTTGGCGCGCTCCCGCTTGGCCTCGAAGACGGGATGCAGCGCGTTCAACAGGTCCTGTCTCGTCTCGAACTCGTCGGCGTGGGTTTCCTCCAGCGCACCCGACAGCCGCATCTCGTTGCCCTTGGCGTCGTACGGCACCGAAGGGTCGTCGAGACGCGACCGCAGCTCCGCGCCGGTCGTCGGGAAGGTTACGTCCGCCCGCTCCAGGTGCTCGTCGAGGGCCGCGATGCCGAAGGCGATCGTCTCAACCTCGTCGTCGGTGTCCTGCTGTGGTGGTCGGACTCCCATTATCCGAGCCTTGGGCGTTCATCACCGTAAATGCTCCCGACTTGCCAACGCCTATGCGGACGGCGGGCCTCGTCGGGGGTATGACGGAGTACACCACCGTCTCGATTCCGAAGGACCTCGCCGACCGCGTCGAGGAGACCATCGAGGGGACGAGCTTTTCCTCGACCAGCGACCTGGTCCGCTTCCTGCTGCGGAGCATCGTCATCCAACACCAGCGGCAGGGCGAACTGACGGAGGCGGAGTTCGAGGAGATAACCGATCAGCTACAGGACCTCGGTTACCTGGAATGACATCCTCCCCGGCGTGAACAGCGAGGGACTTCGTCCCTCGAGCAGTCGGGCGTCGCCCGACGACGCCGGGGTTTCCTCCGTGGGAATCTCAGTCGGTCTAAGATTCTCCGGAGGCAACATTCCCGCCGTTGGCGGCAGTACTCGGGTCTGTACACTGCTCGTTGGGACTTTCACGAGAGGATGGTGTCTCCGACCAAGTATGGTCGTCCCACTTGAGCTGTACAGGCCGTGCCATCGGCCTGACTGCCTGTTCGATGTGCCGCTCAAGGAACGTCTTCGACGTCCCGAGAACCGAAGGTTCTCGTGGGCGCGCAAGACGCACGCGTCTTGCGAACGCCACGAGGTCGGCGTGACCCTCGAAGCCACATGGACAGGTCAGCGTGTCCCGATACCGCGTCGTCCGATCCGTCGACCCGCATTGCGGGCACTCCTGACTCGTCCAGGCCTCCGACCGAATCTCCACCGAGATACCGTATTCTTCAGCGGTACACGTCAGCCGTTCGGTGAACTGCTTGAACGCCCAGAAGTTGTGCGTCTTCGCGTTCGTCTCGACCGACCAGTGCGTCTCCAAGACGTCGGTCAACCCGCCGATGTACACGGTGGCGACGCCCTCATCGTACAGGTGTTCGATGAGGTCGCGGCACAACGCCTCTCGGGCGTGGTCGCGGCGACGAGTGCGTTTGCGGTACAGCCGCCGGATGCGCTGGCTGCTGTACCGCCCCTCGCGGAGTTTGGACTGGAGGCGAGCGATTTCGGCGGTGGTCTCGCGGAACCGTTCGAACAGTTCGCGGCCCTCGTAGAGGTACTGATTGCCGGTCGACGTGGTGCAGGCGACGAGGTTGTTGGCACCGATGTCCAGAGCGGCCTCCTCAGAGGCCAGTGGAGTTGCCCGTGCATCTGCAACGGTCACGGGCTGCGAAGCTCGGAAGGTGCCGTCAATGTCGTCGTACCACAAGTCGAGGCGGCCTTGTTTGTCGTAGTCAGGCCAGTTCGGCTCGCCAGCGATCTCGAGCGGAAGGCGGCCGGTGTGGTTGTATCGGTCTTGCAATTCCGATCCGACGAGTATCTCGAGGCAGCTACGGTCGCCCCATTCGACGGAGTACGGGGTGTTTCGGATGACGGTCTTGAGTTCGCGGCCGTCGTCTTTGTTCCCGCGGAAGCCCGGCGGCTCCGGGTGTTCCGTCACCGAGGAGTTCGACTCGTCGTAGTACTGGTCTTTGAGTCGGAAGAACGCCCGCCAGGCTTCGCTGTTCTTTCGGATCATCTGCTGGGCGGTTGATGCACCGAGGACACCCTTGTACTGGCCTTCTAATCTGCCAGTTGGGGCGTCCCAGACGTCTTCGTTTTCGAGGCCGTCTTCGTCGTCGTACCGGATGAGGCGTTCGTAGTTGGTCTCGTTCCAGAGAGCGGCGGAAGCGTCCAACAAGTCCCGCAACAGCTGCCCATCCTTGGCGGAGAGCGGCCGCACGGCGAACGTGTTGGTTCGCTTCATCGCCTATCGATTGCGTCGTTCGGAATGGATTTAAATTCAGGGAGTGCAGGATGAAAGTGAAGCAGCGAACCACCTCGTTGGAGACTCATAACGCGTGAAGCCCGTGGAGCGTTCACCGATGGGTACGCGATTCACGCCCGTCCCCAGAACGCGAAGCGTTCTGGTGTCTCGGAAATCGGAGATTTCCGATGAGTCCGCAGGAACTCCGTTCCTGCGAGATGCGAACGAGACGCTTCGCGTCTCGTCAACGCCGTAAACGGCGGGACTCTCTTGTTGTTAAAGGTAGTCCTCGAGGCTCCCGTGCGGCGGGGCGACGTCGAGAACCTCGACCGACAGCGACTCTCCGGATCGGTCGAAGGCCGCGACGCAGTCGTCGTCGTACGGCGGGACGGCGACGAAGACGACCTCGTGGAGGTCGTCGCGTTTCGTCAGCGTCAGCGGTCCCTCGGGGTGGGTGACGAACCGGCCGGCGGCGTCCGGCGTCGACAGGTCCATTCCGAACACCGCCGTCACCGACTCGCCGGCCTCCGGCAGGTACATGTCGGTGAACACCGACCGCTCCGGCGGGAGGTCGGCGCGCAGTTCCTCGGCCGACGTCACCGCCAGCGAGACCGTCACCGACTCGGGGTCGCGGTCGGCTCCGAGGTCCAGAAGCGCCGTCAACAACCCCCGTGTGATGTAAACCACACGCGCCGTTCGGCCCTGCCGGTAGTAATGTTGTCGGTGGCGTGGGTCCCTCGCCACGGTTCCCCGCGATTTATCACTGTTCGTCCTGGTTCTACACAATCCTTATGTTGTTTCGATACACAGTGCATACGCATGCCGAAAGACAACCTCAAACAGTTCCTCGTTGACCATCCGAGAGTGATCAGTGCGCTGTTCACGCTCATGATTCTCCTCTCGCAGGTCGCGCCGGTTCTCGCCAGCGGCGACGGGCACTCGGGTCCCTGACCCGGCTCAGAGCTCTTCGACTGTATCGCTACTCCAGGCGAACTCACCGTCGATGAACACCGGGAATGAGGCCGACTCAAGGTATTCCCGGAACCGGTCGGCCGTGGCGGTCGCCGCCGGGAGGTCCTTCGGAATCAGATACACGGCCCGATCCTCGCTGACGGCCGGCCGAAACTGCGACCCCATCCCCGAGCCACGTGTCGGGTGCGGCGTGACCTGAATCCGATACTCGTCCTCGCCGATCGACTCGGCCTCGGCCACCCACGGAATCTGTCCCTTCGCCTGTGCGATGTCGGCGTTTCCGTCCCCAAGGACGAGATACTGCGAGCCGACGATGCTGCGGGCTCTCGCGACTGAGAGCGCCCCGTCGAGTGGAAACCCCCGGTTCAGGAGGCGGGCCATCGTTTTGCCGATGCGGAGTGCGCCCTCGTCGAGCACCTCCTCGAAGGTCACGACGCTCGCGACGGCGCCCTTCTCGATGAGCTTCTGTCCCTGGGTGTAGGAGCGACAGGCGTTGAGAAACGCGATGTCGACGCCGACCTCGTCCAGCGGGGCGACGTCGAGGGTGCCGTCGGCACACTCGAAGCCCTCCTCGCGGACGTGGCCGACGTAGTGGACGTAGTCGAGGTCGGACTCGAAGACGAGCCGGAGCCCCTCAGTGTCGAGGTTGTCGTGAAACGTGACGTCGAACGGCAGGTTCAGGTTCGATCCGTAGGCGTCCCGGGCCCGGTTGCCCTCCTCCAGCATGCTCTCCTCGTTGCAGACCACCGCGACCCTGACCTCCTCGTCGTCCCGCCGCTGCCGTCGCTGCCAGTTCCGGAACGCCTCCGGAATCGTCTTGTTCGCACCGACCGGGACGCCCGGCCCGACCCAGGCCTGCGCCACGGAGTCGGTGTCGGGCAGGTGGACGACCTCTCCCGGCGCGGTCACCTCCTCGAGTCCCTCGCCCGGCCCCGATCGGTCCGGGGCGGCCGGGGAGGCCGGGGACTCGCCGTTCTCCGTCGGTATCCCGTCGTGGACGCTCACCGCCGCCAGGTCGTTGGCGAGGAACGGGACCGCCTCGATTCCCTGCCGGGTCGGCTGGACGTGTGCCGTCCGTCGCCAGTTCGGAAGGTACCCCTCGATGTCGCCGTAAGGGACCTCCAGGTACGCCTCGAGCCGCGCGGCCGGCGACCGTCCGTACAGCGCCGCCAGGTCGACCTCGAGGCCGTCGAGTTCGGTCCGCTCGTACAGGACCACCTCCCTGGGACTTTCGGTCCGGACGAGACAGTCCATGAAGAAGGTCCGCTTGAGCGTCCGCTCGACGGTCTGCTCGAACCCGTCCGGGCCGTCGAGGCGGTGTCGCGTCCCGTCGACCACGAGCGCCGGGCTCTCGGCCGGCCGGATGCCCGCTCCCAGGTAGTACGACAGCGGGGCCACAGGTAGAACGTACTCGAGGGCCGGCGGCACCTCGAGGTGGACGTCGCCCGCCGGCGGTTCCAGTCCCGTCGGAACCGAGAGGTGATCTCCGACCTCGAGGGCGGGCGGATGCCCGCGGAGCGTCGGGTACGAGCGCTTGCTGCCTACCGTCTTGAGCTCGTTCCCAAACGTCGAGACGGCCCGCATCACGTCCATCGGGTCCTCGGTCGTGGTGAGCGTCGTCGCCGGGCGCTCGTGGAGCGACCGCGCCCCGACGACGACCGTCTCCGGCGACGGCAGGTCGACCGTCAGGTGGTGTAGTCGCCGGCGGGAAACGTCTCGCGGCCGAACAGCTCTACCTCGGTCATGTCTCCGGACTCGTGGACGAACGACCCGCCCGTCGGGAGGAACTCCAGGTGATCGGTCCTAACGGCGACGGCGACGTCGGTCGGGTAGCGGAACTGCTCGCCGTCGACCGGCTCGGGGGAGACGCCGCCGCCGGTCCGTACCGTGTAGTTCCGCCGGTCGATCCGGTCGTCGATGCGGATGCCACCTTCCGGAAGCGTCTCGATGGAGACCCTGGAAACGCGACCGTCGGATGGATCGTCACCCGCCATCATGAACACCTCGGAGGCGGTCGTGTCAAAAAACCTTCGGGTCCCCTACCCCAGGCCGACGAGCCCGCGGAGGTTGTCGAGGTAGAGCGGCACCATCCGGCGCCGGGACCCGCCGACCGCGTCCCGGATCGCCGGCCGGACGTTCTCGGACAGCCCCTCGCCGTGGCCGACCAGCAGCCGGTCGGCGTCGTACTCCGTCAGCGACCGCGGCGGCACCGCACGGAGCATCGGATGGACGCCCAGCCGCTCGCTCGGCGCCCGGAAGTACGAGACGGTACCGAGCGCCTCCGGGACGACGAGCGTCTTTCCGTCGAACAGCGCCGCCTCCTGCCAGAACGGGTTGTCAACGACCCGTTCGAGGGCGAACTCGCCGACGCCGTCCGAGACGCGGACCACCGGCGCGTCGAGGTCCTCTTCGACGCCGCTCATCCAGTCGGGAACGTACACCGGGACGTCGTGGCGCGATCCATAGTTGGCCGTCGCTCTCGACGGCGTGTGAGGCCCGTCGCATCGTTTCTTCCGGGTAGGCCAGCCAGCCGACGCCGCCGTCGAAGCGGTCGATCGACGTCAGGTCGGCCGTTCCCGAGCCTTTCATTCCCATGCCCGGGAGTTCGCCTTCCGGCCGCTTAAATGCCGCAGTTCGGCGTCGACGGCGCCATCGCCCGGGCGGCGGCCCGCGAGCGGGTCGACGGCGGCGTCCGGCTCCGGGACCTCGACGGCCACCGGCCGACGCCGCTCAGCTGAGCCGGTCGGTGTCGATGTCGCGGCCGGGCGGCGAGACGACGAGGAACTCCCGGAAGTGTATCAGCTCGCCGCCCATGTCGCGGACGTCGCGGGCGAATCCCGCGGCCAGCTCGTTCAACTCCCCCTCGACGTTCAGCACGAGCACGTCGTCGCGCTCGACGTGGTCGATCCACTCCTCGTCGGGGGTCGAGCCGTCGAGGACGCCCAGGACGACACGGCCGCCGCCGCCCGGCTCGTCGAGTTCCCCCTCCGCGGTCTGCAGGTCGAGGTCCAGGTCGCTCATGCCAGTTCCCTTCGGCCCCCGGGGAAAAAGCCTGCCGGCCTCGGCCGACGGTAGTGTTTAGCGAGGAGGAGGTAGCGCCTTCCGGCGGTGGCGACGGCGTTTGCGAACGCCCCCTCCCGCTCGCGGGCTGCGCCTCGCTGCGCGCGGCCGGCGGCCGTGCTTGCGTCGGCTCGCGCCGCGAGCGGTCGGCCCCGTTCGAGGTCCCGCCCGACGTCGGCTGACCGGCCGGCTCTCGGGTAACTGAACACCGCCTGGTCGGCGCCGTGCGGGTCCGGTCAGCCGAGAACGTCGCCGTCCGCCCGCAGTTCCGCGGCGTCCTCGAGGAGGCCCTCGACCTGCTCGGGGAACAGCGCCGCCTGGATTTCGTTGCCGTCGGCGTCCCGTGCGACGAACTTGAGCTGGCTGTCGCCGAAGGCCCGGAGCGTCGCCTCCTCGGCGTCGAACAGCTTCGCCGTCGCGGCTTTGTCCGGCGGTCCGACGTTTTCGATGCTGCCCTCTTTCAGCTCGACCGTGAACGACTCGAGGTTCAGATAGAGCACGGTGGCCGCTACGGCCGCAGGCCGGTAAACGGTTCCTCCGGTCGGCGCGGCGGCCGCCGAACCACGCCGAGGAGACAGGTCAGAGCGACGGATCGGTGCGTCGTGGTCGCCCGGCGGATCGCCGACGGCCGGATACGCGACGCTTTTACTCGCCGGCCACCTACATCGCGATAGTGACCGACGACGGACCCGACGAGATGCCGGTCGACGTCGATATCGACGTCTTCTACGACGCCCTGGAGGACCGCGAGCGGCCGATCGTCACGGCGACGGAGGTCGCCCGGGTCGCGGACTGCTCGCAGGCGGCGGCCGCCGAGGCCCTCGAGACGCTCGCCGAGGAGGGTCGTCTCGAGCGGCTGGACGCCGCCGCCGACCCGGTCGTGTGGTTCCCCGCCGACTACCGCGAGACGGCGGCCCGCGAGCGGCTCACCGTCTTCCCCGAGCGGCACGAGGTCGTCGCCGACCAGCCCTCGCAGTTCACCCGCGCCCGGCTGTCGCAGTTCGCCCGCCTGGAGGAGACCAACCACGAGGGCGGCTACCGGTACGTCGTCCGCGAGCAGGACGTCTGGAGCGCGCCCGCCGAGACGCTCGAGGCGCTGCTGACGACGGTACGGTCGGCGCTGGGGCGCCGCTACGACGCCCTCGAGGAGTGGATCGAAGGCCAGTGGGAGCGGGCCCACAAGTTCCGGCTGCGGACCCACGAGGACGGTTACGTCGTCCTCGAAGCGACGAGCGCGGACCTGCTGGGCAACGTCGCCGAGCGGCACCTCAACGACGACCTCCTCCGGGCACGGATCGACGACGAGACCGCCTGGATCGACGCCGACCGGACCGCCGAACTGAAGCGAACGCTGTACGAGGCCGGCTACCCGGTCCAGGACCGCCGCGACCTCGAATCCGGCGACCCGCTTTCGGTCGAACTCGACGTCGAGCTACGGCCCTATCAGGCCGACTGGGTCGCCCGCTTCGCCGACGCGGGCTCCGGCGTCCTGGTCGGCCCGCCGGGATCCGGCAAGACGGTCGCCGCCCTCGGGATCATGGCCGACGTCGAGGGCGAGACGCTCGTGCTCGTTCCCTCGCGGGAACTGGCCGGCCAGTGGCGCGAGCGGATTCTCGCCGACACGACGCTATCACCCGAAGAGGTCGGCGAGTACCACGGCGGCAGCAAGGAGGTACGGCCGGTCACTATCGCCACCTACCGGACGGCCGGCATGGACCGTCACCGGTCGCTGTTCGACTCCCGGGAGTGGGGGCTGATCGTCTACGACGAGTGCCAGCGGATTCCCTCGCCCGTCAGCCGCCGGAGCGCGGCGCTACAGACGAAAAGCCGAATCGGATTGTCGGTGAAGGGGGATACAATGCTCCCCGTCCGGCGGGCCGACGAGATTAGCATGCAGCCGATAGAAGAATTCGTCAGCGAGCATCTCGGTGATTCGGTCGGGACTTCGGAACTCGACGGTCCGGAAACCCTCTCTGTCACATCAGAAGGCAAGATAGAATGGACGGACGTGACTGCTGTGATGCGGCACGAAAACGCCGGAGACATGTGTCGGATTCGCGCGCGGAACGGCCGTCAGGTCACGGTTACCGAGGACCACTCGCTCATCGTGTTCGATGCCAACGCGGTGAGTATCACGAGCAAGATGCCTCGCGAACTCGACGACACAGATTATCTTCTCCAGCCGACGGCGATTCCAGCAGATACGACGAAACAGAGCATTGATCTCCGAAAGTGCGTTGACGATGGATATCTCCTGCTCGAAGAACGGACCCCGGAGAGCCAGTTTGAACCGTTATACGAGGAGAAGATTGGAGATAACAGGGACCGTTACAAGTGGACCTCCCGCAAGAGCCTGCCGATAGACGTCGCCGACAGAATCGATATTGACGACGAGTACGTCCGAGGAATTTACAAAGGGAAGCGAACTCAGTTCGTCAAGCCGACCGTCTCGGTCGAGGACCTAGCGAGACTGACTGGGCTGTTCGTCGCTGATGGTTGTCTGGGTGACCACCGTGTCGAGTTCTACGCTACCGATACGGAGAACAACTCCGAGGTGGCAGAGTTCCGAACGCTGATTCGGAAGATTACGCCCGAAGCGAACGTAACCACGGTACAGAACGGGAGAAACTGTACGACAGTCCGTGTTTCGGGTCCGCTCGTCGATGTCTTCAGGAGCTTCGGGCTGTCGAACGGAGCACGGGAGAAATCCGTTCCCGAATTCGTTCTCTCGAATCCGCATGCATACGAGCCGTTCATCGAGGGTGTCGTTCTGGGTGACGGACACGAACAGAATCAAGAACGTGGAAAAAAGATGATCACGATTTCAACGTCCAGCGACCGACTCGCCCAAGGTCTGAATTTCCTCCTCTCAGCGCTCGGGTACGTAGGCGGAAACTACCGTCGAGACGAGGACTTCAGTGGCAGAGACGGCGACCACGATATTGTTACTAATAACCAGATCCGGTTCAATCCGAACAACGAATCGAAAACGCCGAGAAACGCGATGGTACCGTTTTCGGGGTCGGTTCGAGAAGCCTACGAATCGTTGCCTCGAATGCCGCACGAGGACCGTCCGCACGGGGCCGACGGAGGAACACTGGAGAGCGGGCTGAGCCACCGTTCTCGATTAAATACCGATGAAATCGATACACTTCTAAACCGTTCCGGACTCGACTCGGTGGACTGGTTGCGCAACAACGACGTTGCGATGTTAGAGGTAGACAAAGTCGAGAGAGCCGGCGACGAAGAGTACGTTTACGATATCTCGACCGCCGAGGAGAACTTCCTCGGGAATCACCTCTTCTGTCACAACTCCGCGACACCGGTCCGGGGTGACGACCTCGAGGACGAGATCTACACGCTCGTCGGGCCGCCCATCGGCACCGACTGGGAGGCGCTGTTCGAGGCTGGCTACGTCGCCGAGCCGGAGGTCGAGTTGCGGTACCTGCCGTGGGACTCCGAGACGGCGAAAAACGAGTACGGCGCCAGCGGGGGCCGCGAGAAGCGCCAGCTGGCGGCGACGAACCCGGCGAAGATCCCGGAGATCGAGGCCATCATCCGGGAGCACCCGGGGTCGAAGACGGTGGTCTTCGTCGAGTACCTCGACCAGGGCGACGCCGTGGCCGAGGCGCTCGGCGTCCCGTTCGTCAGCGGCGAGACGCCGCACGCCCGCCGGAGCCGACTGTTCGATCGGTTCCGGGCCGGCGAGCTCGATACGGTCGTCGTCTCCCGGGTCGGCGACGAGGGCATCGACCTACCGGACGCGGAGGTAGCGGTCGCCGCCTCGGGGCTGGGCGGGTCACGCCGGCAGGGCGCCCAGCGGGCCGGCCGGACGATGCGGCCCGCCGGCAAGGCGCGGATGTACGTCCTGGCGACGCGCGGCACCCGCGAGGAGGAGTTCGCCCGCGAGCGGACCCGGCACCTGGCCGCCCGGGGGGTAAGCGTCCGGGAGGGCGAGTCGGCGGTTTTCGGCGAGACGGCCCCGGGCGACGCCGCCGGACGGGGGTAGCTTCAAGCCCGCTGCCCCCGATGTCGGAAGCGTGACCGACCGCGAGGACCGCGGGCGCCACGGCCGGCTGACCCGCAACCCGACCCCCGGGCCGCGCAACTCCCTGTGGTCGTGGCCCGACGCGAAACACCCGCTGCGGGTCGCCGTCAACTACGCCGCCGTCGTCGCGGCGCGCCGTTCGCCGAGCCTTCGGCTGAAGAACTGGCTGCTGGGCGCCATCGGTGTCTCGGTCGGTGAGGGCGTCTCCTGGGGGCTGGAGTCGACGCCGGACGTGTTCTGGCCCGAACTCGTCACCGTCGACGACGACGCCATCATCGGCTACGACGCGACGCTGCTGTGTCACGAGTTCCTGCAGGACGAGTACCGCACCGGCGAGGTCCGGGTCGGCGAAGAAGCGATGGTCGGCGCCGGCGCGGTCGTCCTGCCGGGCGTTGAGATCGGCGACGGCGCACAGGTCGCCGCGAACTCGCTGGTCACGGAAGACGTCCCGTCGGGGGAGACGTGGGCCGGCGTCCCTGCGGAACCGCTGGCGGCGGGCGGCGACGGCGACGGCGGCGACTGACGCCCGGTCAGGGCTCCCACTCCCGGCGACAGGACTCGTCGCAAAAGTGCACTGACCGGACGCTGCCCTCTTCGATCCAGGTGACGACCCGGTGGCCGGCCTGCTTCAGGATCGGCTCCTCGCAGGCCGCACACCGCGGCGCGTCCTCCTCGGTGACGTCCTCGCCGAGGTCCGACATCGGATCGACCATCCCACCGGCACGACGAGGGGCTGGTATATGAACGGTCGTGTTTCGTAGCGGCGGTGTTCAAATAAGCACCGGCGAGCCGGTCCGTTTCTGCCGACTACGGAGCCAAATCCTGGCGGACTGAAAGGGCGAGGCACTCTCGGCGAACCCGGACGTTCGCGGCGCTATGCGCCGCGAGCTCGGGAGAGCGTCGCTCTCCCGGTGACGCAAGCAGAGAGGGAGCCGTTGGCTCCCTCAGGCAGTCGGCGTACGGCGCCGACGACCGCGAGGGACCGAAGGT
>PXRZ01000033.1 GCA_003022945.1 Halobacteriales archaeon QS_8_69_73
GGCCGAGCGTGGGACGGGGACGTCTGGGAGCAGGTTCTGACGCCCGACGAGATACGCGGGTTCGGGTATGCGACGCCGACCGACCCCGACGGGGAGCGTCCGCCGGTCCGCCGGATCGACGTCTCCCGGGTGACCGGACGGCGGGAAACGGCAGAGCCAGCGGCGATACTGGACGAACTCGACGCGTGGCAGCCGCCGTCAACGGTCGCCTTCGGGGAAACGCGACGATGATCCTCGCGGTCGCTGGGGGCAAAGGAGGCGTAGGGACGTCGACGGTGGCGGCCAATCTCGCGGCGGAAATCGGGGGAGTTCTCGTCGAGGGTGACCTGACTACGGGTGAGCGTCCACCCGGACCAGGACCGACACTGCAGGACGTCCTCGGGGGGCGGGTCGATCCCGAGACGGCGGTCAGAGAGGTCGGCGGACTTCCGATGGTACCTGGTGGCTGCTCGCTCGCGGGCGCCAGAGCGGCGGACTTCGGGCGGTTCGAGGAGACCGTCGGGGCCCTGGACCGCCGCTTTCCGGGTGTCGTCGTCGACTGTCCGTCGGGGTTAGCCCGCGACGTCGGCGAGCAGCTCCGGGCGGCGGACCTCCTCCTGTTGGTGACGACCCCCGAACGGACGGCGCTGATGGACGCCCTCCGAACGCGGAAGCTGGCGGCAGAACTCGGGACGCCGCTCGGGGTCGTCGTCCTCAACCGAGCGGGCGCCGACGACCGTCCGCTGCTCGACCGGCTGGCCGACGACCTCGGGGCGCCCGGGGTCGTGATACCCGACCGTTCGGTTCTCGCCCGCACCTCGGGCGAGACCCGACCCGTGGACTCGGAGCGGGCCACCGACGTCGCTGCGGCCTTCGGAACGCTCGCACGGATACTCGACGAGTACTAGTCGGCAGCCGACGCGCCGGCCGAGAGATCGAGGTCGACCTCGATCCCGCCATCGGGGAGCGGGAGGGTCCTGAACTTCGGCACCTCGATCGACGTCTCACTCCCGCGTTCCGGGTTCACGTCCAAGACTGCGTCGGCGGCATGGATGGTCGTCGGACGGGCCACAGGCGTGTCCTCGGATTCCAGACAGTGAAGTACCACCAGACAGCTCCGCTCCCGGACGGTCCGCTTGAGACCGTTAAGGAATTCGACATACGGTTCTCGACCGCGCCGTTCGAGTACGCCGGCCGAGTCGACGACGAGGTTCGCTCCGTTCGGGAGGGCTCCCACGAGCGCATCCGCCGCTGCGAGCGGATCGGCTTCGTCAGTGAGAGATCGGACGGTCGGCGCTCCGGCCGTCGCGGTCGAGGCGTCCATCTCGTGTCGGACGACGGACTCCTCGCGCTCGGTCGAGAGGTAGAGCGTCCCCCGGGTGGCGGTCAGTTCGTGGAGCAGCAGCTCCGATTGACTCGCCGGCGGCGTCCGCAGGACGACAACGCTACCGGGGGGGAACCCGCCGTCGAACGCCCGGTCGAGCGGTTCGATGCCGGTCGCCATCCGGTCGGCTGCGGCCCAGGGTGCCACCGATTCCCGCTCGTCGTACCGTCGCGCCCGCAGTTCGGCGACGACCCGATCGTATCCCCGGCGAACGGCGGGGTCGGTCGTCGGGGACTCCCGGTCGGGGATCGCACCGAGCACCGGTGTCTCGAGCCGGTCCCGGAGCGACACCGGAACCGACGCGCACCGATTCAGCACGACCCCGGCGACGGGAACCCCGATCCGACGGGCGACGGTGGCGGTCCGCTCGGCCTCCCGGAGGCCCCGTTCGCCCCCCGTCGTCGCGAGGACGACGGCGTCGGCGGGCGACATCGCCTCGACGGCGTCCGGGCCCAGCCCCGACGGACAGTCGACGATCGTCCGAGTGACCTCCGAGTTCCGCGCCAGGGCTGCCAGGACCCCTTCGACGTCCGCCTCCGTGCGGTCGGTGGGGGCCGGCAGAATCCGAACGCCCTCGGCGACCGGATCCTCCAGACCGACCGTCCACAGATCCGCGCCGGCGTCCACCAACGTCGGTTCGCGGTCGACACCTGCGACCGCGTGCAGGTTCGGTAACTGGCGGTCCCCATCGACCACGAGAGTCCGGCTACCGGCGCGCGCGAACGCGCGACCGAGCTCCAATGCAGCGGTCGTCGTTCCACACCCGCCCTTGGCGCCTGCGACGGTTATCATGATGTGTTCCGCGGCCACCGACCGACACGATGCACCACCGCCGGGCAGGCCAGCGACGAACACCGGCGGGTGACCGAACGATACAACTCTCACACAGTGGACAGTTATATTTTTCTTCCACCGATCGTCGAGAGGGCCCACCCCCCGATATCCCGCTGGACGTTAATTTCCGAGACCGAAGGCCGGCAGCGCGCCTTCTGGAGCGGATAAACGAGATTCCCGATGGCGGTCGCCGTGATCGTGATACGCTATCCGTTTGGGAAACTACCATATCAGGGCCGCTCTACCTCCCCGCATGGACACCGCCGTCATCACCGGCGCCTCCCGCGGCGTCGGAGAAGCGGTCGCCCGTCGGTTCGCCGCCGAGGGCGTCCACGTCGTACTGTGCGCCCGCGACGGAGACGAACTCGACGCCGTCGTCGATGACATCGCCGCCGAGGGCGGCGCCGCCACGGCCGTCCGGGCGGACGTCCGCGACGAGTACGACGTCGAGCGGTTGATGGAGACCGCCGCCCGGGCCGGCGAGGCCGGCGGCATCGACTTCGTCGCCGCCAACGCCGGCATCTACCGGGGCGCTCCCGGCGAGACGCCGCTGGAGACGGAGTCGTACTCGACGTTCGACGACACGCTCCGGGTCAATGTCCGTGGCGTCTTCGCGACCGTCCGGGAGGCTGTCCCGCATCTGACCGACGGCGCCCGCGTGTTCGTCCCCTCCGGCGGCGTCGCCCGCGACGCGGTGTCGGGGTTCGGGGTCTACGGCGTCTCGAAGGCCGGCGCCGAGGCCGTCGCCCGCCAGTTCGCCGCCGAGCTCGACGTCCCCGTCGGCGTGCTCGACCTCGGACAGCTGGAGACGGAGCTGACGAACCACATGCAGGGCCGGGACCCCGAGGACGTCGCGCCGATGTTCTGGTGGGCGGCGACGGCCGCCGACGCCGAAACCGTCGACGGCGAGATCGTCAGTCTTCGGGAGTGGAAGAAGGCGACGCGCTGACCCGTCTTACAGTCCGGTCGGGTGCTCGAGGAACGTCGTCTCCAGCCCACAGTCGGCCGCGAGCGATTCCAGCGCCCGAACGCCGAACGTCTCGGTGGCGTAGTGGCCCGCCAGGAAGACGTTCAGCCCGGCCTCGCGGGCCTCGTGGTACACCTTCTGTTTGCCCTCGCCGGTGACGAAGGCGTCGACGCCGGTCTCGGCGGCCTCCCGGACCCAGTCGGCGCCGCCACCGGTGACGACGGCGACGTCTTCGATCCGGTCGGTCCCGAAGTCCAGCACGTCGACCGGCTTGCCGCCGGTGGCCAGCGACGACAGCCGGTCGCGCAGCCCGGCGACGGTGTACGGCTCGGCGGCGCGGGCCCGCTGGCCGATCGTGACGCCGCCCAGCCCGCCGAACGGCCCGGTCACCTCGCAGCCGAGGAACTCCGCCAACCGGGCGGCGTTGCCGAGCTCGTCGTGGCCGTCCAGCGGGAGGTGCGAGACGTACAGCGGCAGGTCCCGCTCGACGAGGGCGGCCACGCGGCCGTACTCCCGGCCGGTCACCCGGTCGAGGCCGCCCCAGATCATCCCGTGGTGGACGACGAGGAGGTCCGCCCCCGCCTCGGCGGCCGCGGCCGCCGTCGCCTCGACGCCGTCGACGGCGAAGGCGACGTGCTCGACGGCGCGGTCGTCGCCCCGCCCCACCTGCAGGCCGTTCGGGCTCGCGTCCACGTCCGCGTAGTCGCCGTGGTCCAGCCGGTCGTCCAGCCGGTCGCAGACCGTCGAAAGCTCCATGCCACGCCGTACTCGTCGGTCGCACTTGTATGCCTCGGGGCGACGGAGTTATTAACGAAGACAGGCGGGTTGTGTATCGATGGTACTAACAATGGGCTCGTTGTTACCAAGACCAGGATGAGTTCCGAGACTCGGGTTGCGGGCGTCGGGCTGGACCGGCCGTCACTGGTCGGCGTCGCCGGCGCCGTCGCGCTGGTCGGCCTCACCGGCCTGGCGGCGGCCGGCGCGCCGTGGAAGGTGCTGGTCATCTCGTGGGTGGCGTTCGCGGCGATGGCGGGGGCGGCGGCCCTCGGCGCCCGGAGCGCGGGCACGGACGCCGTCGGGCTGGTATGGGGGTACGGCGCCGCCAGCGGGGCGATGGTGACGAGCGCCGCCGTCTTCCTCGTCCCGCAGGCGATCGGCTTCCACGGCGCGGTCGGCGGCTTCGGCGTGGCGGCCGGCCTCGTCGGCGGCTACGGTGGCCACACCATCGGCCACCGGCTCAGCCACCGGGAGGCCTTCGACAGCGCGCCGGCACAGCTGGTGGCCCACTCGCTTTCGGCCGGGGCCATCATCGGCCTGGTGTACGCGGCGCTGCCGGAGCTGGGGCTACTGTTAGGGCTGGCGATTGTCTCCCACAAGGGCCCGGCCGGCTACGCCGCCGCCCGACGGCTCCGGGCGGCCGACGAGCCCGTGGCCGTGCTGTTGTTGCCGGCGGCGGGCGTCGGGCTGACGGCCGTCCCGGCGGCGCTGTTGCAGCCGCCGAGCACGCCCGTCGTCAACGCCGCCATCTTCGGCTTCGCCGCCGGCGTGTTCCTCCACGTCGCGATGGACTTCCTCCCCGAGTGCGAGACTGGCGGCGAGGTGAGCGAGGCCGCCGGCGTCGACGCCGATGCCCATGCCCTACTGGACCGGCTGCGGGTCCACGCCGTCGCCAGCACCGTCGCCGGCGCGGCGGCCGTCTTCCTCGCGTGGTTCGCCGTCGCCTGACGGTCGGACCGAGGGCCGTGCTTGCGTCGGCTCGCTGTCTCCGGAAATCACTGATTTCCGGGAGTGAGCGGATCGGAGATCCGCGATCTACGGAAGAGCTTCGCTCTTCCGGTATGACGAACGACGGCTCGCGGAGCCGTCGTTCGAACCACGCTCCCGCGTCGTCGCTCCCCACGTCGCTCCTCTCGCTCGCTGCTTTACGAGGCCTCGCTGCGCTCCCGCGTCGTCGCTCCCCACGTTGCTCCTCCCGCTCGCTTCATCATGAGGCCTCCCTCGCTGTGCTCGCTCGGCCTCGCGGAGCGAGCGGTCGGCCCCGTTCGAGGTCCGATTGACGTCGGCTGAACGGCCGGCTCTCGCGTAACTACACAGGGCAGCGCGCTCAGCCGTCGTAAAACGGCAGCGACTCGACGACGGCCCGCTTGTCGCTGTCCCGAACGACGACCGCCAGCTCCGTTCCCGGGTCGGCGTGTTCGGCGGGGACGTAGCCGAGCGCGACGGCGTCGCCGAGCGTCGGGCTCATCGTCCCGCTGGTCACCTCGCCGACGACCTCGTCGCCGGCGACGATCTCGTGGCCGTGTCTGGCGATGCCGCGGTCCCGGAGTCGGAGGCCGACCAGCCGCTCGGCGGGGTCGTCGGCCGCCGCCAGCGCCTCCCGGCCGACGAACTCCGTCCCGAGGTCGACCGTGAAGTCGATGCCCGCCTCGAACGGCGTCCGCGGATT
The DNA here is from genome assembly GCA_003022945.1 of Halobacteriales archaeon QS_8_69_73. GTDB lineage: Archaea > Halobacteriota > Halobacteria > Halobacteriales > Haloarculaceae > Natronomonas. The sequence continues at coordinate 5,611 of PXRZ01000033.1, forward strand.
CGTCTCGGGGTCGAAGTCCTGGCCGGACAGCAGAAAACCCGCCTCCAGTCGGAGCGTGTCGCGGGCGCCGAGCCCGCACGGCTGGCAGTCGAGGGCGTCCCAGACGGCGCCGACGTCGTCGGCGTCGACCAGCAGCTCGACGCCGTCCTCGCCGGTGTAGCCCCCCCGAGCCAGCAGGCAGTCGACTCCAGCGACGGTCCGCCGCGCGACCGAGAACCGCCCGACGTCGCCCGGCGTCTCGCAGTGCTCGGCCAGCAGGGCGACCGCCTCGGGCCCCTGGACGGCGACCATCCCGTAATCGTCGGTGCGGTTCTCGACGGTCGCCGCCAGCCCCCACCGGTCGGCGAAGGCGGTCCAGCGGTCGACCATCTCGGCGTCGTGGCCGGCGTTCGGTACGAAGAGGTAGCCGTCGGCCTCCGGTCGCCGGTAGATCACCACGTCGTCGAGCATGTGTCCGGACTCGTCGATGACCGCCGCGTACTGGACGTCGCCCGGTCCGAGGGCGCCGATGTCGTTCGTCGTCAGCCGGTCCATCAGTTCGGTCGCGTCGGGCCCGGACACGGTCACCTGACTCATGTGCGAGACGTCGAACTTGCCGACGGCGGTCCGGACGGCCCCGTGTTCGGCCTGGATGGAGTCGAACTCGACGGGCATCTCCCAGCCGCCGAACTCGGTCAGCGTCGCGCCCGCCTCGGCGTGGGCCGCCGACAGCGGCGGCGTCCTGAGCGACATGTCCGGACGCTCGGGGTCCGGGGAGTAAGACCTTCGGTCCCGACCGTCAGCGATTTGCCCGCCGCCCGTCGAGGGTTATCATGGGATTGCTCGACGGGCTCCGGTCGGATTCGGCCCGCGTCGGCATCTTCGTCGACGGGCCGAACGTCTTCCGCGCGGAGTTCGACGTCGACCTCGACGAGCTGCGGGCCATCGCCCGCGAGGAGGGGGACGAGCGGCGACGTCGACGTGCGGCTGGCCGTCGACGCCGTCGAGGCCGCCACCGCCGGCCAGGTGGACACCCTCGTCGTCGTCTCCCGGGACACCGACTTCAAGCCGGTCGTCGAGACGGCCGCCAAGCGGGGGCTCCGGACGATCGCCGTCGCCCCCGGCACCCACGGCCGGTCCGACGCCCTCCGCAACGCCGCCAACGACGAGATAACCCTCGGCTGACCGCGGCCGGTAACGGTAAGTCATCGGCGGCGGTGCCGATCGTATGGTCCTCGGTGGGTTCCTCCCCGATTCGACGGCGGTCCAGGTGGTCGCCATCCTCGCCGCCACCGGACTGATATGGGTCGGCAGCGGGTGGCTCGAGGACGCCGCCGAGGGACTGTCGGCGTACTACGGGCTGCCCGCGGTGGTCCAGGGCTCGGTCGTCGTCGCCGTCGGCTCCAGCTTCCCGGAGCTGGCGAGCGTCGTCATCACCGCCCTGTCCGGCTCCTTCGGAATGGGGGTGGGTGCCGTCGTCGGGTCGGCGGTGTTCAATATCCTCGTCATCCCGGCGCTGTCCGGGATCATGACCGAGGATCCGCTGGACGCCAACCGCGCGATCGTCTACAAGGAAGCGCAGTTCTACATGCTCGCCGTCTCGGCGCTGGTGATCACGTTCGCGTTCGCGGTCATCTACTTCCCCGTGGCGGGTGGAACGGCACTCGACGGGAGCGTGACCCGTCCGCTTGCGGCCATCCCGCTGCTACTGTACGGCCTCTATCTGTTCATCCAGTGGCAGGACGTCGGCGACCACGAGGCCGGCGGCGGCGAAGAACTCGACGTGCTCCGCGAGTGGGGGCGACTCGCTGCCGGGTTACTCCTCATCCTCGTCGCCGTCGAGCTGCTCGTCGGGGCGGTCGAGGGGCTGAACGCGACGTTCGGGATTCCGGAGTTCCTCGCCGGCGTGACCCTCATCGCCGCCGCGACCAGCCTCCCCGATGCCGTAGTCAGCGTCCGGGCGGCACGCGGCGGCAAGGGCGTCACGAGCCTGGGGAACGTCCTCGGGTCGAACACGTTCGACCTGCTGGTGGCCATCCCGGTCGGTGGTGTCCTGACGGTCGCTACGATTCTCCTGTTCACGGTGCTCCGGACCGACCTGATCCTGACGACGGCCGAATCGTACTCTCTGCTGGCCGCCTACCTCATCTTCCTCGGATGGGTCGTCGGCGAGACCATCGGCGTGTTCGGACTCGTCCAGGTCTGAGGACGGGTCCGAATCTACCGTCCGGCTCGATCCCCCGATCCCCGGTTCCCGGTCGGGGCCCCGTGTCCCCCCGAAACCCCCGTCGTGTCATCGGCTTCGGCCCGCTCGCCGCCGGCTGACCCGCCGATCCGGCCGTGCCGTCGGTCGCCCGAGACGTGTGGCTTTTCCGGCGACCGGTCGAACACGTCGACATGTACGACGGACCCGTTCTCGACAACCACCTCCACCTGGACCCGGTCAACGGCCGCGGCGCCGAGGCTGCCGCGGAGTTCGCCGACGCCGGCGGCACCCACCTACACGTCCTGAACAAGCCGTCCTGGGACCTGGTCGGCGAGGTGGACGGTGCCGACGGCTTCCGGGAGGCGTTCGGGATGACGGTCGAGGTGACCCGCGAGGCCGACGACCTGCTTGCCGGCCGCGCCTGGCCCGTCCTCGGGGTCCACCCGGGGCTCATCTCGCGACTCCTCGACCGGGGGTACGACCCCGACGGAGCCGCCGACCTCATGCGGACGGGCATCGACGTCGCCGCTGAGTTCGTCGCCGACGGGCCGGCACTGGCGGTCAAGTCCGGCCGGCCCCACTACGACGTCGACGAGGCAGTCTGGGCGGCCTCCAACGAGGTGATGCGGCACGCCTTCGAGCGCGGCGCCGAGGTCGGCTGTGCCGTCCAGCTCCACACCGAGGGTGGCGAGGACTTCGAGACGGTCGCCGAGTGGGCCGAAGCGGCCGGTCTTCCCCGCGAGCGGGTGGTCAAACACTACGCGGACGGCCACGTCGAGGGCCCGATCCCGAGCGTCATCTGCGACAAGGACGAACTCGAACGGGCCTGTGGCGGCGACTGGCCGTTCCTGATGGAGACGGACTTCATCGACGACCCCGACCGGCCGGGGGCCGTCTTCGGGCCGAAGACCGTCCCGCGCCGGACGAAGTGGCTCGCCGAGGGGGGTCACGAGGCGGCGCTGCGCCGCGCGCACGTCGAGACGCCGGCGCGGGTCTACGGCGTCGACACCGAGGCGACGCTCGACTGACGGGCCACAAGGCATTTTCGAGGGTCGGTCGTCGGTCCGGCCAACATGTCGGTCGGTCGATCGAACGACGGCAGGCCGTACGCCGTCGGTGCCCTCGCCGGGGTGCTCGCGTGGGTACTCGGGTACGTGCTTACCTACCTCCTGACGGCGACGGACCTCGACGACTCGGCGCTAAACGCGTTCGTCGAGTTCGCCGAGGGCGAGTCGGCGACGTACGAACTCGTCGGGTGGGTGTTCTACAACATCCACTTCGTCGACGTCAGGTACGTCAACGTCGCGCCGTTCTCGCCGCCGCGGAACTTCGTCGACGGCGGGGACGGCTTCACCGTTCTGCTGTACGTCCTCCCACCGCTGCTCCTGTTCGGGGCGGGGCTGGCGGTCTGTCGGTACCGCGGCGTCGCCGAGACGGCGGCGGGCGCCGTTACCGGCGCGCTGGTGCTGCCCGGCTACCTCGTGCCGTCGGTCGGCGGCGTCTTCCTCTTCGAGGTGACCGTCGGGAACGCCTCCGGGGCGCCGGCGCTGCTGCCGGCTATCGTCCTCGCGGGCCTGCTGTATCCGGTCGTCTTCGGCGCGGCCGGCGGCGTCGTCGCCGCCGCGACGACCGACGACCAACCACACGGATCGTCGTAGTCCTCCGCCGGTGAGCGCCCACGACGACCCGGTGCTCATCGGTAAGTCGGTGCGACGACCCGTCTCAGTCCGTTCGTAACTCCCGGGCGACGATTTCGCCCCACGGTTCGAAGCCGTGGCGGTCGTAGAAGGCGCGGGCTCGGTCGTTTCCCGGGTCGACGTCCAACAGTAGGCGGTCCAGCGGCAGATCCTGTTCGCGGGCGAGTTCGGTCGCGGCCTCCAGTAGGTCGTCGGCGACGCCGGTTCCGCGTCGCTCGGGGGCGACGTAGAGTTCGTTCACCACCGCCGCGTCCCAGACGAACGCCAGTCGCTCGGGCAACAGGAACACGTACCCGACCAGCCTGTCGTCCCGCTCGGCGACAGTCACACACCGAGGGTCGTCGGCGACGCAGCGGTCGACCCACGTCAGCCAGCGGCGGCGGTAGTCGTCGGTCAGTTTCGCGTCGTAGGCGGTCGCCTTCTCGTCGCCGCCTGCCGCGCCGAGTTCGGTCTCGAAGGCGCGCTTCAGCGCCCACAGCGCCGCCCGGTCGGTCTCGGCGTCGTACGGCCGGAGCGTCGCGTCCATTTACCGGTCCTCCGGCGGCGCCGACTGGAGCGTCCGGGCGGCGGCCGCCAGCAGCCCGGTCAGGACGAGATACAGCTGCCACCCGCGGACAGCGATCGGCGCCCGACGGTCGACCGGGTCGGCGCCGCTGCTCCCGCCGGTCCCGGTGTCCTCGGTCGGCTGTGCGGGGTTGGCGACGTGGGTGTCGTCGGTCGTCCCGCCCTGGCCGGCGTCGACGGCGGTCCCGCCCTCGTCGGCCGTCACCTCGACGAACGTCTGCACGAGGCCGTCGCCCGTCGAGAGGTACATCTCCCCGCTCAGCTCGAAGAAACGGTCGACGGCGGGGTAAAAGAGGTTCACCCCGTCGAGGTGGTACCAGTCGAGGCCGACGTGGGCGAACACGTGGACGAAGAGGGCGACCCAGACGACCCGGACACCCCGGTCGCCGAACCGGCGGCGGAGCCACGACTCCTCGCGGGTCGTCGCCCGGTAGAACACGACGGCCGCGACCGCCGGCAGCAGAAGGTTGTGTAGCAGCGACCGGTGGGCGCCGTCGAGGACGAACCCCGCGAGTGTGTCGGCCTCGGGGACGAGCAGAACGGCGATCAGCGCCGCGGCCGCCCGGCGGTCGAAGTACGGCCCGAGCAGCCCGACCGCGAGCAGCAGCGCGAAGCCGGCGTGGACGACCGACGACGGCATCAGCGGTCCCTCCGTGCGACGGCGAATCGGGCCGGCACCGCCGCGGCGGCGGTCGCGACGACGACCAGCTGCCAGCCGGAGTCAACGAGCCGGACCGTCCGGTCGGCGCCCGGCGGGTTCGACGTGCCGGGCGTCGGGTTCACCCACGTCGGGATGTGGCGGCTCTCGGTCGTCCCCTGAGAGACGGCCGCCAGCCAGCCGTCGCCGAGTTCGACGTACGTCTGGACGACCCCCTCCTGCGTCGAGAGGACGAGCTTGCCGACGACCGAGAGATAGCGGTTCGAGACCGGGTAGAACACGGCCGCACTCTCGACGTTGAACAGGTCCATCCCGACGCCGGCGACGGCGTAGACGGCGACGGCGACCCAGGCGACCCGGACCCCGTACCAGCCGTGGCGGGCCCGCAGCCACGATTCCTCCCGCCGGGTGTCGGCGTAGAGGGCGACGGCGGCCGCGAGCGGGACGAAGACGTTGTGGAGGGCGGCGTTTGTCGCCCCCCGGACGAACAGGCTGAGAACGGCGTCGAGGTCCGGAACGGCGGCGACGACCGCCACGAGCGCCAGCGACCGACAGTCGAAGGCCGCCCCCAGCAGCGCGACCCCCAGCAGGACACCGACGGCGACCGTCACGAGCGTCGGTGGCATTGCCGGGAGGGATGATCCCCGGGAGCATAAACTCGCCGCCGGGCCGGTCACTCGGGCGCGAAGACGCCCTCGATACGGCAGCCGAAGTGCTCCGCCAGCGCGGGCGCGGCCGGCGCGACCGCCACGAGAAGGCCCCGAGCCTCAGCGTCGTCGGCGCCGGGCGGGCCTCCAGCCGTTCGTAGCGCTCGTCGAACAGTGTCGCCGGATGTCTTTTCCGACGCCGACGAAGCCGAGCACGCCCGCACAGTAGACGGCGAGAGCAACGGTCGGCAGGTCCGCATGGAGCCCGACCGGGTGGCCGGCCACGCCGACCGCGAGCGAGTCGCACTCGCCAGCCGGTAGCGGCGCCGTTCTGCGGTCCGATCTTCGGTCGGCGCGCCGCGCGAGCCTTATGCCCGTGGCCGTCCACCGGGCGGTATGCGCGACCCACGGGCGGAGTTGGCCGAGCGCATCGCCGGGGAGGTGGCGCTGTCGGAGGAGCCGGGGGCGACGCTGCGGAAGTGGCGCGAAGAGTTCGACGTCGCCCAGACGCGGCTGGCCGAGGAGCTGGACGTCTCCTCGTCGGTGGTGTCGGACTACGAGAGCGGCCGCCGGGAGAACCCCGGCATCCGGGTGGTCAGCCGCGTCGTCGAGGCGCTTCTGACCGTCGACGAGCGCCGCGGCGGCGATCGGGTCCGCCAGCACGCCCGCGTTCTGTCGGCCGGCTTCGACAGCGACGTCGTCCACGACCTCCGGGAGTACGAGACGACGGTGCCACTGCGGCGGTTCCGCCGCGCCATCGACGCCGGGTCCGTCGTCGCCGGCACCACCGAGGTCATCGCCGGTCACACCGTCATCAACAGCGTCGAAGCGATCAAGCGGCTCTCCAGCGAGGAGTTCTACCGGCTGTACGGCCAGTCGACCAACCGGGCGCTCGTGTTCACGAACGTCACCCGCGGGGAGTCGCCGCTGGTGGCGCTGCGGGTCGTCACGCCGACGCCCTCGGCGGTCGTGCTGCACGGCATCGCACTGGCGACGACGACGCTACCGCTGGAGGAGTTGCTGGAGACGCTCCGGGAGTTCCCGTGAGCGCCGGCGGGTCCGCCCACCGGACTGACTCCGCATCGTCTCGCCTGGAATCCGGATTCCAGTACGGGGTTCACCCCGCTAATATGAGTGTCGTCGTGCCGTAGCCTTCGGGCGACCCCCGGCAGATCCGCCGTTGTACTCCCTGAGTAGACAAAGCTAAATATAAAAAATTACGATAAAGGAAGGTATGAACCGGCGCAAGTACCTCGGGTCCCTCGCCGGAGGCGCCGCCGCCGCCGTCGCTCTCGCTGGTTGTACGGCACTCGGTAGCGAGACCGCACTAACCGTGAGCGAACAAAAGGACAGACACGGCACGGACCTCCTCTTCTCGGACGGCGACGGCAGCGTTCTGGGCGTGGTGTTCCAGCGTCATTTCCGGAACGACGACGCCCGGCGCCACTACCCGATCGAGATCCGTGCCACCAGCCAGCGGTCGGGCATCCGAATCTCGTCGATCCGGTATTCGTTCCGTCCGCCGCCCAACTCCGGCGGGTTCAGTCCGGCGGGCATCTCCCTGAACGAGGACGGCCACGCGCACCTGGCCGACCTTCGCCGGAAGTCCGACGACCCGTCGACGACCGTGATCGAACTGTCCGACTTCGAAGACGTGTACGGGGATGGAACCCTCGTGCTGAAGATACTCGCGGCCGACGAGGCCGCCCGCCAGCCACAGGGCCTCTGGGTGCGCGTCGAGTCCACCCTGGAGTCGGACGGACTCTCCGGCGAACAGTACACCGCCGGAGGAGAGACGACGTTGACGCTCGCCGAACCTGCTGACGACGGGTAATCGAACGGTTACTCGACGAGCTCCGCGTTGACCTGGCCGTCCTGGCCGGGGCGGGAGGTGACGCGGGCGCGGCCGACCGACGTTTCGACGACGGCGCCCTTGGTGATGATGTTCCGTCGGACGTAGTTAGGGTCCGAGGGGTTCTCGACGACGTCCTCGATGTCGGCGCGCTCGACGCCGTCGTCGGTGGCGACGCTGGCGACGCTGCGGGCGACCTCGCCGAGGGTCGTCTCCGTCGGGGCCGACCCCTGCTCGTGTTTCTGTTTCTTCCGGACGGACCGGCGTCGGCCGCCGGTACGTTTCTTCTCCGAACGGGCGTGATTCATACTCCATTGGTACCCTGCCGCGCACTTGAACTCCGCGGTTCGCGGCGGGAAGTTCTTTGCGTCGGCCCGCCCACCCCCGAGCATGATGCTCGACGAACTTCCCGACGTAGCGCCAGCGGCCGGCGAGGTCGAGACCGCGGAACTGGTCGTCCACGACGACGTACTCGTCAAGCTGTTCGCCCTGGGCCCCGGTGGTGCCTTCGACCCCCACGTCCACGACGACGCGACCAACGTCTTCCATCTGCTGGAGGGCGAGGTCGTGGTGACACAGGACGGCGCCGAGGAGACCGTCTCGGCACCCGCGGTCGTCCACAACGCCCGCGGCGTCGAACACGGCGCCAGAAACGAGAGCGACGAGCGGGCGCTGTTGACCGCGAGCCTCTGTCCGTTACCGTGACGGGAGACGGACGCTGGCCGATGGTGCCGGAACGCGAGCGGGAATCGGTGGAGTTCACTGTGACCAGTTCTCTCCGATACTGGTGCTGACCGCCGAAGAGTCTCCCTGTGAGGAGGGAAGCGCGTTTACCCCTCGAGATAGGTGTTCAGCTCTTCGAACTCCGCCGGCGAGAGGACGACTTCGGTAGCGAACTCCTCGAACCGCTCGAAATCGTCGTCGAGGGTCACCACCGTGTTCACGCCCTCTGCGCTCGCCACCTCGGCGTAGTAGCCGTCCCACCCGTCGACGTTCGCGGCACCGGCACGTTCGAAGCCGCCGCGGACGGCCGCCTCTGACAGCCGGTCGCACCAGTTGATGCGTCTGGCGTCCATGAAGTTCTCCAGCAGCCGCGAGGCGCCGGCGTTCGACCGCCCGTAGTAGGTCGTGAGAACGGTGTGTGCGCCGATAAGTGCGGGATACGGGACGACTGCCTCGATTTCGCCTGCTATCGCCCGCCTGACGTACGAGAGAGCGGCGTCGCGGACCGGGGCGTCGGTGTGTGCGAGCGCGATGACCCCGACGTCGAACAGGTACGGCCCCTCACTCGTTCGAGGCGTCCTCCGCACCCCGACGCACGGCTTCTCTGTGTTTCCGGGCGACGGGGGCGGCGTCGCTGAGCGGCCTTGTTTCGCGTTTCGCCGACGTTTCCGTTACGAGCCGCTCCATGTGCTTGATGACGGCGTCGGGGCCCTCGGCGGGCTCGACGACGACTCTGCCGTCTTCCTCGTGAACCGTCACCTCGGTCCCCGGAGTTATTTCGAGTCGCTCCCTGACCGTCTCGGGGAGCACGATTCGTCCTTTCGAGTCCACCGTGGGCATGGTCATACTACAGGTGAAAAAAGAATAATTCCTTCGACAAACGGCGGGTCGGCTCTCGGCTCCGCGTCGACTACTCTGCTTCCTCTTCGCCCTCCTCGCGCCGCGCCAGCCCCGCCAGGTGCGGCGCCTCCTCGACGATTATCTCCCCGGCGCCGAGCCGGGCGGCGTTCTCGCTGCCGGGCAGACAGAAAACGGGCACGCCGTCGGCGACGCCGGCGACCGCCCGGGTGCCGACCACCTTCGTGCCGATCTCCTCGTACGACAGCGTCCGGAACAGCTCGCCGAAGCCGGGCAGTCGCTTCTCGAACAGCGGCTCGACGGCCCGACGGCGTCCTGGACGCCGTCGTACTCGTCGCGAACCAGCTCCCGGATCACGACCTCGTTGCCCGCCCCCTCGACGAGCTCCGCGACCGCGTCGCCGGCGGGGTCGTCGTCGAGGCTCCGGCTCGAGGAAACCGTCACCACCGCGACGCCCAGCTCTACGAGGTCGTGGTGATGATGATCGTGGTCGTGGTCGTGGTCATGGCCTTCGTCGTGACCGTGGTTGTGACCTTCGTCGTGGTCGCTCATAATCTACCCACCGGCGGGAGCCCGCTAAATACCATCGCTGCCGTGCGGGCCGGCTCCGCTACTGTTTTGCCCCCCGCGGCCCGACGACCGGGCATGAAGGCGGTCTTCTACGAGGAACACGGCTCGACCGACGTGCTACAGTACGACGAGTTCCCGGACCCCGAGATCGGCGACGACGAGGCCCTCGTCGAGGTGAGGGCTGGCGGCATGAACCACCTCGACGTCTGGACGCGGAAGGGGATGCCGAGCCCCGAGGAGCTGCCGCACGTCCAGGGAAGCGACGCCGCCGGCGTCGTGAGCGAGGTCGGCGCCGACGTCGACCGCTTCGAACCCGGCGACCGCGTCGTCGTCGACCCCGGCCTCTACTGCGGGGACTGTGAGTTCTGCCGGAAGGGCGAACAGTCGCTGTGCGTCGACTACCGGATGATGGGCGAGCACGTCCGGGGCGTCCACGGCGAGTTGGCGGCCGTCCCGGCGTCGAACCTGCTGGGCCTTCCGGAGACTGTCGACTTCGTGACGGCCGCCTCGGCGCCACTGGTGTTCCAGACGGCCTGGCGGATGTTGACCACCCGCGCCGACATCGACCAGTCCGACAGCGTGCTCGTATTGGGGGCGTCGGGCGGCGTCGGCCACGCCTGCGTCCAGATCGCCGCCAGCGAGGGGTGTGAGGTGTGGGCGACGGCCTCCAGCGAGGCGAAGCTGACCTACGCCGAGGAGTGCGGTGCCGACCACGTCATCGACTACACCGAGCGGGAGTTCGCCGAGGTCGTCAAAAGCGAGACCGACGGCCGCGGCGTCGACGTCGTCGTCGACCACGTCGGCGAGGCGACCTGGGACGGGTCGCTGTCGGTCGCCGCCCGCGGCGGCCGCATCGTCACCTGCGGCGCAACCTCCGGCATCTCGCCGGAGACGAACATCCCGAAGGTGTTCTGGAAGCAGCTGGACATCCTGGGGTCGACGATGGGGACGCCCGGCGAGATGGACGACGTGCTGGCGAAGGTGTTCGACGGCACGTTCGAGCCGCGGGTCCGCGAGGTGCTGCCGATGAGCGAGGTCGAGCGCGCCCACGA